>CAMDEA010000098.1 GCA_945893045.1 Planctomyces sp. SH-PL62 | reverse complement strand
TATCTCGCGGCGGCTTGTTGCACTTCGGGGGCGAATCGCATGAGGTGCTCGGCCGTTACGAGTCAGGAGTCAGAGCGGGTTTCGGAGCGTGAGTTGGCGTGGCCTGATGCCGCAGCACTTCCATGACGCCAACCCACATCGGCCGCACGTTCAGCAGAAATCCCAACCCGGCAGCGGACCAGATCGTGACGATTTCGTGAGTCGCGATGTCCCGGTTGTAGGCGTTGTTGTGCATCAGTCTCAGGATTTCGATCGGATTGGTGACACGCAGCCAGCGCGACAGCCACTCGTACTCTCTGGGGCCGAACAACAGCGGCAAGGAGGGCACGATCAGGCCCATCGCCAGCAGAATGAAGATGATGACTCGCACGTGCATCGGCCGCACTTCGGACGAGATGCGCCGCAACGCTCGGCCGAATGCCGAGCCTAAGCCCACATAAATCACCACGTAAAACAGGAACGTGATCGTCCACCAGCCTTCCCAGTGACTGCCCGTAAACGTCCCCACGAACAACAACTCCAGGAACACCGGAATCAACGCCAGGTGCAGCAGCAGATACAGAAAGCCGCGATGCCCGCCCGGCAGAAACGGAATGATCAGCAATCGCAGCAGCGTCGATTTGGGAATGCCGCGCCGCACACGCCGCGAGACAAAGTCCGGCTCGGTGGCCGCGAAGAAACCGCTCACGGCCACGTACAGCACGCTCCACGTCACAATCCCATCCACATCTCCGCTGAAGCTGACTCGGCCCAGCAGATACTGTGCAACGGCAAAGACCAGCCAATACAAGAAAAACTGCATCGAGCACGCGATGCGAATGCCGGTGCTGCGATTGTCCGCGTCAAACGTCAAATGCGCGGTCGCAATCTGCGTGAACAGAAAGAAGAACGACAGTCCCGCGACCAGAAAGCTGCCGGTCCCGATCCAAAACTCGGTCTCATCGAACGAGATCGTTTCCATCAGCAGCCACGGAACAATGCTGAAGATGATCGAAATCACGAACAGCAAGCCGCCAAAGATCAGGCCGGTCATCAACCCTTGCAACTGCTTGTTTTGAGGAATCGCCGCGAGCATCAGCGTCAGCATCGTCAGGCACAGCGTGACCACCAGGGAGATGACCAGCACGAACGCGACCAGCGCGACGTCGAAGCCTTGCAACATCGACGTGAACGCGATGAACGGAGCGATCGCCGAGTAAAAGATGAAGACCTGAGCCATCGCGCTCCACAGCTTGCCCCAGACCAATTGCCGAGGTGACAGCGAGGTGATGTTGAGCAACTCCAACGTCGTCTGGTCCCGTTCATTCAGCAGGCCGCGAAAGGCCGAGTACGGCACGACGACGAAGATCGCCATCGCCAGCACCACGAAGTACGACGCGAACAGCTCGCGCCCCGCCGACCCGAACTCCAGCCTGTCCCCGGCCATCAGCGTTCCGAAGACCGAGATCAGCCAGGCCGCGATTAGCATCAGCAGGAACGTGATGATGAACTGCCGGCTCTTGAGCGCCTGCCGAGTCTCTTTGACGAGGATCGGATTCAGCCAGTCGGAGGCGTTTTCCAACCAGGCATTGGCTCGGACCAGAGTACTCACGTCGCGACCCTTTTCGTGGGGCAGGTTTTCAACCTGCCCGTCCCCCGGTAGATCTCAATAGACGCTGTGTCGCAACAATCTCGAAGGCAAGGTTTTCGGGCAGGTTGAAAACCTGCCCCACGGCATCACGTCACAGCCGCTTTGCTGCGGAGATTCCCAGCCAGGAACGCGGCGGCGATGGCCTTGGGGACTTCGGATTCCGCCAGCACGACTTTCGCGCGGTTCTCGGCGGTGAGCGCTTTCATCTGCTGCTCGTTGGCGACCGCTTTCGCGCGGCGCTCTTCGGCCTTGGCTCGCGCGACACGCATGTCGGCTTCCGCTTGATCCGCCTGCAAGCGAGCACCCACGTTTTCGCCCACGTCGATATCAGCGATGTCGATCGAAACAATCTCGAACGCGGTCTGAGCATCCAATCCCTTCGCCAGCACGGCATGCGCGATCAGCGTCGGATTCTCCAGGACGTCGAGATGCGATTCCGATGATCCGATGGCCGACACGATCCCCTCGCCGACGCGGGCGATGACGGTCTCTTCCGTCGCGCCGCCGATGAGTTGATTCAAATTCGTGCGCACCGTCACACGGGCGCGCACTTTGAGTTGAATGCCGTTCTTCGCCACGCCATCGAGCGTCTGTCGGCCGGTCCGCTTGGAATCCGGACAGTCGATGACCTTCGGGTTGACGCTGGTTTGCACCGCTTCAAGAACGTTGCGCCCGGCGAGGTCGATGGCGGAGGCTGTGTCCCAGTTCAGATCAATCTTCGCGCGGTGCGCGGCGATCAGGGCCTGCACGACTCGTCGCACATTGCCACCCGCCAAGAAGTGAGCCTCCAAGCCCGCATTCTGGACGTCCGCTAATCCCGCCTGCACCGCCATCACTTTCGTGTCCACGATCACCTGCGGGTTGACCTTCCGCAGTTTCATCGTCACCAACCGGATCATGCCGATGTTCGCGCGAGTCACGAAGGCTCGCAGCCACAGGTTGAAAAACATCAGGAACATCACCAGGAACGCCACGCCGAGAACTAATCCGAACAGGATCCCGCCGATCGCTGCCATTTGCCAAATGTCGATTGGCTTGTCCATGACGTCTCCCCAATGAGTTTGCTGACCCGTGAAGCGGGCGGCATTGTAGACCTGCTCGCGCGGGTTGCAAACCGGCGGTCGTGGTTGGGAATTCGTGCCGCAACCGCTATCGTGCCGACCTCATTCGTAGTTCGCGCGGCCACGAATGAAACAGGCGAGCGGGGCGGCGTCAGTCCAATGGCACTGACTTTCGAAAGTAGCAGGCACATTCCATGTGCCGTCAGCCTGAGGATTGCGGACGGCACATGGAATGTGCCTGCTACATTGACGCCGCCCCGCTCGTCTCAATGCGACACAATCGCGCGACGAAGTTCTTCAAACAGAAGGCTAACCCCATGAGCGCCGAAGCCCGCATCGTCGAGTTGAAACTGGAACTTCCGAAGGCTCCCAAGCCTGCCGGCACATACCTGCCGGTCGTGGTGATTGGCGAACTGTGTTACGTCTCTGGTCACGGCCCGCTCAAGTCCGACGACACGATGATGACCGGCCGCGTCGGCCAAGACTTGACCGAAGAACAAGGGGTCGCGGCCGCACGGCAAGTCGGCTTGGCGATCCTCGCGACGCTCCAAAAACAACTCGGCAGCCTGGATCGGGTGGTGCGTGTCGTCAAAGTGCTGGGAATGGTGAATAGCACCGCCGAGTTCAAGAACCATCCCAAGGTCATCAATGGTTTCAGCGATTTGATGGTGGAGATCTGGGGCGAAAACGGCCGTGCTGCCCGCAGCGCCGTGGGCATGGGGTCACTTCCCGGCAACATCGCCGTGGAAATCGAAGCGATTTTTCAGGTGCATTGAGCGGCACGGCTGTTGATCGAAACCGGACCGCTTGCCACAATCCCGCCTCGTTTTTCGGCTGGATCGCGAACCCTCCTGACAGTTTGAGGCAATTGAAATCAACATGGGAATGAAACGAGACAATTTGGAATGGCAACTCACCCGCGCGAGCACGGAGTTGTCTGCCTTTGAAAAGGAACTCGACGAAAACCAAGTCGCTGCCGGCGCACGGCCGCGCAACGCCAAGTGGCGCAATCTCAGCGCCCGTTGCCGCCAACTCCGCCACCGGCTGAACGCCGTGGCCAGAGTCGAAGCGAACAACGTCGAGGTTGCCCAACGCAAAGCTGCGGCCTCCGCCGAAACGGCTGCCGCCAGTTAATTCCGCGAGCCACGCTGACAGTTGAGCCAACTCCGCCAGCCGAGTGCGTTGACCTCACAACTAAGAATCCGGTTGGCTGACAGACACGTCTCGGAGAGGTGACAGAGCGGCCGATTGTGCAGCACTGGAAATGCTGTGTCTCCGAAAGGGGACCGGGGGTTCGAATCCCCCCCTCTCCGCATTCAGACATGGCTCTCTCGTAAGGTTACTGCGAGAGAGCCATTTGCATTTGCGAGTCGGATTGGCACAGTTCGTTGTGTCAAAACTGTGCCCATCGGAGGGACGCTTCGTGTCCCTGAGTTGGGCGGATTCCGTCATGCCTGCCAACACCGACGAGCCATTGGAGAACGGCCCGCGTCTTGGTGGCGCAGCAGCCTTATAGCGTGCCGGAGGATGCCGCGTGCTCGCGGCTGGGATCGAAATCCCTGTTCTTCGCTCACGAAGAACGTGAGGCTTTGCGTAGCTCACGCCTGGCGGCTGCACTGAGTCGATCCCGAATACAATCCGAGAGACTCAAATCAGCATTCTCGGCGGCCTGATCGAACTCAGACCTGTCGGTTACCCGAACAGATCGAGAAGCGGTTCGCCCGTGGAGAGTGGGCGAGTGAAGCCGTCTTTGCCCAGACGCAGATCGAGCGGGACGCCGAGTGAGTGGAAGATTGTGGCTCCCAAATCTTGCGGGCGCACGGGGCGGTCTTTGACGTAGGCACCGTGCTTGTCGGACTCGCCATAGACTCGTCCCCCACGGATGCCGCCGCCGGCAACGATGGTCGAATAGCAGCTCGGCCAGTGTTGACGGCCCGGATTCGCAGCGCCGTTTTGGTTGATGTTCGGTGTGCGTCCGAATTCACCGGTGACGACCACCATCGTGTTCTCCAACATGCCGCGATCGTGCAGGTCGGTGATCAACGCGGAGACACCTTCGTCGAGACATGGCAAGCACCAGCCCATGCCATACGAACCGCTACCGAAAGCGTTGCCCATACCCATCTCGCCGCCGTGCATGTCCCAGCTTGAGGCGGGAGGTCCGCCGCCACCGTTGGGGGACTGACCGGTCCAGCCATTGACCGTGACGAAGCCGACGCCCGATTCAATCAGCCGCCGCGCGAGCAACAGATTCTGTCCCAGTGGGTGCATGCCGTAACGGTCGCGCACCGACTGCGGTTCGCGATGTAGTTCAAACGGCTCGCGTCCTTCGGAGCCGCTCGTCAGATCGAACGCTCGACCGTGCAGGTCTTGCCAATCCGTGGTCGAACGCTGTGTCGTGATGTCGCTGGCTGTCGGGCTGAGTCCATCAAGCAACCGGCGACGTTCGAGCATCCGCTCGGTCGAGACGGTGGCGATCAATTCGTCCGGAGCTTTGAAGGTTGGCATGGCCGGATGATTGGTGGCCGAGCCGACAAACAACGGACTGTGCATCGCTCCGAGGTGCCCGCCGTTCCCGATGTTTGCCGCACAGAAGACCGGATCGCCGACGCATTTAATGAGCCACACATACGGCGCGATGCTCCGCTCGTCTGGCCGAGCCTTCGACAAGATCGATCCGATGTACGGTGCATCGGCCGGTGCCTGAGCCTGGCCGCTCAGCAGATGGTGCATCGCGTCAAAGTGATTGCTGATGTTGCCGACATGGTTCATTGACCGAATCAACGCGATGTGGTCGGTCAGCTTCGCCAATCGCGTGTGCATCTCGTTGATGCGCATGCCCGGCACCGCCGTCGGGATCGGCTGATACGGCCCGCGAATGGTGTCGGGCGCATCCGGCTTCAAATCCCAGGTGTCCAAATGGCTCGGCCCGCCGCAACACAGGATGAAAATGCAGGACTTCTTGGCCGCCCCTTTGCCCAGCCCTTTTTTGGTATCAACTCCGGCGGCAACCATGCCCGGCAAACCCAAAGGCAATGCACCAACGCCAGCCGCTTGAAGCAGACTGCGGCGAGAGATCATCGGCTGCATTGTGCTCATTGATCGACTCATTGTTTGTCCCTCGGCAAGTGACCAAGCGGGCCGCCCACGCCTCGCGCGAATCGGCTGGTACTGTTATCGAACCGGGATGGTATCGAGAACGAGAGTCGAATCAAAACAATTTGATGACCACAACGTGCTGGCGAAGTTTCGTTTTCGTGACGTTCGTTGCGGATCAGTCGCGACGTCAAAAATCTCCGCCGCCGCCAAAGTCGCCACCGCCACCTCCAAAATCTCCACCGCCAAAATCGTTGCCGCCGCCGTCGGAAGAACCGGCATCGGACCAGCCGCCGCTGTTCGATGAGTCGCCCATTTGCGAATGCGTGTCGTTGGCCGAGGCGTGATGATCGGAGAATTGGTTGTAGAGCCAGTTTCCCGCGACCGCGCCGAAGATGCCACCTGTCAGTCCACTCCAGAATCCACCACCGCCGCCGTAGCCGCCACCGCCAATGCCTCCAGGGGCATGGCTTTGTCCTCCGCCAAACATTCTGGCCACGAACGAGAACAGCAGAATGCCCCCGATGACCAGGACGACGATGAACAGAAAATTGCCGCCGCTCGCTTGAGGAGCTGCCGGCACGGGCGCGTGATGTGCCGGACCTTGCGACGGCTTGGGTGCGGAATTCGCGACAGGCTTGCGGCCCGCATGGGCCGCTTTGTTCTTAGCGTTGCTCAGCCCCTCGAATGTTGTTGCGAGTTGCGCCACCACATCCGTCAGAGTCCTGTCGTACTCCTTCGCCTTAAATCCGGTCAGCAATGTCTCGCGGACGGTCTGTGCCTGTGCGGCACCGAAGCCCGCCTGTTGAATCGCTGTGCCAGCCCACAGACGCAGGTGTGATGGTGTCTTACAGATCAACACGAACACGCCGCGCGATTTCGTGGCCTCGGCCCGGTCGTGCTGCCATTGCTTGAAGAATGTCTCACGCTGCGACTTGTCCATCTTCGCGACCGCTTCGACCTTGTCGGCCGGCACGGTGGCGAAGGTCTCGATGCGAATCTCGTGTCCCGATTTCTGTTCGATCTCTCGAATCCGTTGATTCGCCTGAGCGAGCGTGTCGGCACTGAAAAAGCTGCCGCCATCCAAGACATCGGCCGCACGGAGGATGGCTGGCGAGAGCAGCAACGCTGACACCAACAGCCCGATCGTTAGACGCGAGTGCATTCGGATTCGCAACATGGCTGGAGACTCCCGCAAGGACTGGTGATGGATTCGCGATTGTCTGACAAAAACCTCGACAATCGCGGAGCCATCGTAGCAACTGGATTGCTTTCGTGACGAGTTGCGATGTGCTCTGACTGTCTGGTGAGCAATCGCGGCTCACTCGTGGCTCGCGCTTTCGATTCGATTTCGTTCGGCCTAGACTCGGCTGAATGAGCTTTCCAATCACGATTCATGGAGTCTTGTCCGCCGTCGCTCGCCGAGTTGTTGTCCCGGCGTATGCCGGGCGTTATCGGCGGTTCGAGCGGTTGCTGCACGAGGCTCGCCGCGTTCAACGAGACATGCTGTTTGGTTGGCTGCGTCGCTGTCGTGAGACTCGATTCGGACGCGACCACGGGTTTGCCGAGATCAATTCGGTGGAGGACTATCGCCGCCGAGTTCCCATTTCGCGGTATGACTATTTCGCTCCGTACATCAACGCGGTCGCTCGCGGTGAGTTCACAGCCCTGTTTCCACCGGAGGAACGTATCGAGCGGTTCACGATCACGACCGGCACGACCGGCACTCCGAAGCTCAACCCGGTGACGCAACCGTGGCTCAAGGAGTACCGCAAGTCTTGGGATCTGTGGGGCGGGAAAATGTTGCTCGATCATCTGCCCAAGGTGGGAACCAAGATCATTCAGCTCATTGGCTCGTGGGATATGGGCCGCACTCCCGGCGACATTCCCATCAGCATGGTCAGCGCGTTATTGGCGCGCCAGCAACGTGTGATCGTGCAGCCGTTCTACGCGATTCCGAATGAAGTCACCGACATTCGCGATCCGGTCTCACGCTACTACACGACGCTGCGGCTAAGCGTGGCGGAGCAGATCGGGTTGATCGTGCTGATGAATCCGGGAACGCTGCTGCGATTGGCACAACTGGGAGACGAACATCGTGAGTCTCTGATTCGCGACATCCACGACGGCACGCTCTCCTCCGCATTCGACATCCCGACCGAGATTCGTGGCAGACTTCAATCGCGCGTTCGACGCAGTGATCCGGTGCGTGCGAGAGAGTTGCAGCGGATCATCGAGAAAACGGGGCGGCTCTATCCCAAGGATTACTGGCCGCAGCCGATCATCGCCTGTTGGTTGGGAGGCACGGCGGGCTATCAGGCGCGTTATCTGCCTGAGTATTTCGGTGATGTTCCCATGCGCGATCAAGGGTTGGTGTCGAGCGAAGGACGGCACACGATCCCTTTTGAAGACCACAAACCTCAAGGGCCGCTGGCCGTCAGCAACGGCTTCTATGAGTTTGTCGCGGTCGAGGAGATCGACTCGACGCAGCCGACCGCTTTGGAAGGCCACGAGCTGGAGGTCGATCGCGACTACTACATCGTGATGACCACCTACAGCGGATACTTCCGCTTCAATATCGGAGACATCGTGCGCTGCCGCGGTTTCATCGGTGAGGCCCCCGTGCTGGAGTTTCGCCAAAAGGGAGACCGCTGTGGCGATCTCGAAGGGGAAAAGGTCACCGAGCACCAGTTTCTCGAAGCTGCCAGCGACGCGGCTCAGAAACTCGGCATTCGACTGGGATATGTGACTGCGGTTCCGACGCGCCCCGGACGCGAGCTTCCGTGCTATGTCATCGTCGTCGAACAGGGCAGTGTTCCGGGCTGGGACTCGGCCCAGCAGTTTCTCGAAGAGACCGACCGCCATCTGCGTGCGACCAACTTCCTCTATTCGGCGCGCCGGCGCGAGAAAGTGCTGGGACCGCTGCGGCTCTGGCGGATTGCCGATGGGACGTGGGAAAGATTCATCCAAGCCGAAGTCGAACGCCGAGGAACCGGCGACGCGCAATACAAACATCCTGCGCTGGTGCAAGATGCGAAATGGCTGGAACAATTCCAACCCGTCGATCGCGTGCAGCTTTCAACCGAGTGAAAAACGCCACTGGGCTTGTCCCAGTGGTTCCCGCGCTCTGCAGCTACGGCGCGGAAGAGCGAAAGACGCTACGACCGAAGCGATGCTGAGCGATCGTGGCCCGTAGCTGCAGAGCGCGGGAACCACCCCGACAAGCGGGGTGGCGTGATTTTTTGCGTCGCCCTCACGTTCGACACCACTCTTTCGATCGCGACGTCGAGTCCGGCGACCCAACTTGGCCATCTCGGACTGCGTGGTTAGGCTTCGGCGACTTTCGTGTCTCACAATGCGATGGAGAGTCGCGAACACGACGCTTTGGGTAACTACTGTTTGAGTCGACTCCGGCGAGAGACGTCATTTTATGAAAGATGGTTCGCCAGTCTGGGATCGCCTGTTTCGTTCGGCGATGACTGGGTTTGCCAGAGCCGCCGCGATTCCGTTTTACCGACGGAAGCTGCGGCGGTTCGAGGCCCTGCTGGAGCGAGCACATGCGGTTCAGAGAGCCTTGCTGTTCGAGAAGCTCCGCCGCTGCGCCGACACTCGCTTTGGGCGCGATCATGGTTTCTCGAAGATCTCCACCATCGAAGATTTTCGACGCCAAGTTCCCATCTCAACTTACGAGTATGCCGCGCCGTACATCACGGAAGTGAGCGAAGGAAAGTTTGACGCGCTCTTTCCGGCCGGAGAGGAAGTGCTGGGATTCGCCTGCACGACGGGCACGACGGGAGCACCGAAGCTGAATCCGGTGACGCGCACCTGGCTGCGCGAGTACGTTCGCTCTTGGGAAATCTGGGGCGTCAAAGGGATCGTCGAGCATCCCGAAATGATCGGCACGAAAGTGCTGCAAGTGATGGGGCCGGGCGACCTCGATCGTGCTCCCAACGGAATGTCGATCGGCATGGTGAGTTCGTTCGCCAACAAATTGCAGAATCGCGTCTATCGTGCCTTCTACGCCGTGCCGCCCGACGTCGCCAACATCCGCGATCCGCTGGCCAAGTATTACACGATTCTGCGATTGGCGATGACAACGCCGGTTGGGCTGCTGGTGGCCATCACGCCCGCGAACCTGATCCGTCTGGCGAAAACGGGCGACGAACAGCGGCAGAGTTTGATTCGAGATATCCATGACGGCACGCTCAGTGACAGCCTGGACGTGCCGCAAGCGTTTCGGCAAAAGATCGCCCGCTCGATCCAAGTGAAGCGGCCGGAGCGGGCGCGGATGCTCGAACAAATCGTGGAGCAGACCGGGACGCTGTACCCGAAGGACTATTGGCCGCTGTCGCTCGTCGCTTGCTGGTTGGGAGGGACGGTCGGATATCAGTCGCGAGAACTGCCGCGCTATTACGGAAACGTGCCGACGCGCGATCTGGGGTTGGTTTCCAACGAGGGCCGGCACACGGTCCCGCTGCGCGACGGAACTCCCGAAGGTGTGTTGGCCGTCGATGGCTCCTACTACGAATTCATCGCGGCCGACGAACGAGGGTCGTCCCAGCCACGGGTGTTTGAATGCCACGAATTGGAAGTGGGGCGCGAGTATTACATCATCATGACCACGTCCGCCGGACTCTATCGCTATGACATCGGCGATCGGGTCCGCTGCCAGAGCTACATCGGACAGGCTCCGGTGTTGGAGTTCTTGCAAAAGGAAGGTCAATGCGCCGACATGGAGGGAGAAAAGGTGAGCGGACATCAGATCGCTCAGGCGGTGGAAGTGGCCGCTCGCGAACTGGGCCTGTGCGTCGATTGCTTCATGGCCGTCCCCGTGCGCCGCGACGGGCAAGTGCCGTACTACGCGGTGTTGGTCGAGCGGCCGGTCATCGAGGATTCGTCGGTGGCTCGCCAGTTTCTGCGGATCGTCGATCGCGAAGTCATCCAGCAGAACGTGATGTATGCGGGGAAGCGGAACGATCGTTACATCGACGCGCCGCAATTGGTGCGTTTCGCGCCGGGCACCTGGTCGGACTATGTGACTGCCGAGACTCAGCGTTCCGGCACGGGCGACTCACAATACAAGCACCCGGCGCTGGTTCCTGATACCTCGTGGCTGGATCGCTTCCAACCGATCGACACGATCACGGTTGACGGTGCGGTAGCCGAGAAAGGGTAGCCGAAGTCGTGAGACTTCAGTCCGGAACTCTCACGAGTTCCGCTACCGCTCGCTTTGGAATCACTCTACGGAGTGTTGCTCGGCAGCGATGACGTGACCTCACCCGAAACCAAATGTGGTTGCGGCACGGCGGAGTCGCCTTTGATCGACGATTTCTTCACACCTTTGATAAGCACCGTTCCCAGCGAACCTCCTAAGAGTGCCGGCAGGAACACGATGTCACCGGCCACCGCGACCGCAATGATCGCCGCCATCAGCCAGCCGAAGCGGCTGATGAGCACCAAATCGGCCGGATAGAGCATCAACATTCCGAGAGCGAGGACCGCGCTGGTTTCCCAGATCGCGGGGCCGCTGTGTCCCACCGCCAGTGCGATGGAATCCTCGCGAGTCTTGCCGTCTTCGATCCCTTTGCGAAACCACGTCAGCTTGTGCAGCGTACCGTCCACGCCGATCCCCATCGCGATGGAGGCCGTCATCATCGTGCCGATGTCGATCGCCACGTCGCAGTACGAAATCAAACCGAAGATTTGTCCGATCGGATAAACGTTGGGCAGCATCGTGAGGAACCCCGCCCAGACGTTGCGCACGGCGAAGATCATCACAATCATGATCGACAGATACGCGAGACCAAAGCTGCTGATCTGACTGTCCAGCAGAGCCTGTTGCGTATGCAGAAAGACCGGCACCATCCCAGTCACGATGTGATTGGTGCCGTCGTGCGGATTCAGCACCGAATCGGCCATCCCATGAATCTCTTGGATCAATCCGGCGAAGTCGGCGTCGGACATGACGAGACACTGCGCGGTGATGCGCCACAGTTCGTCACCAGCCTGGTTCAACTGCGCGTCCCCTGGGCGGAGCAGATCGTTTGGCTTGTCCGCCACCACGAAGAACAACTTCGTGCCGGCGAGATCACCCTGTTTGATTCGTCGTTCGGTCTCGGTCGCTTTGCGGTTGTAGCCAATCTTCGCCAGCGTGCTGGACTCTTCTGCTGGCCTTGCCGTGACCGCGCTGAAGTCGGGCAGGGCGATCGCGCCGCTGATCTCAGGATGCTTGCGCATCCGCTGTTCGATGTCCCGCACCAGTTCCATGCGTTCGAGGAAATTCCGCTGCTCCTGCGCAGCCGAGTCGAACCGCACAATCACATCGACCGGCACGATGCCGGCGAGATTTTCCTCCACGAAGTTGTAGTCCTGCACGACGGGAGCATCGGCGGGAAAAAACCGAATGGCCTTCATCTCGGTGCGGAACCAATTCAATCCGATGACGCAGACGATCGTGGCCAGCGTGTAGCCCCATACGATCCAGTGCCGCTCGCGGCAGCACCAGCGGCCGAAGTTCTCCCACTTGGTGGCGTCCACATCCGAGGACTTGGGAGGCTTGAACGGGACCAGTTGAATCAACGTCGGCAGCAGATAGAGCACCGCACCGACTCCGATCACCGAACCGACCGCCGAGTAAATTCCAAAATCGCGAGCCGGCGTCAGGCTGCTGCTCAGCAATGACAGCAAGCCGATCGCTGTCGTCACCGTGGCGAATAGACAGGGCGGGCCGGCCATCTTCGAGGCTGCGATCGCCGCATTCCCAACATTGTGGTACGCGGCGTGACGCCAATAGTGGGCGACGTGAATCGCTCCCGACATGACCACGACCAGCAGAAACGTCGGCATCAGCACCATGACCATATTCATGCTGCCGCCCGTCGCCGGGATTAATCCCATCGTGACGAACACAGTGAAGTACGACACGAACAACACCAGCAGCGTCAGCTTGAGGCTGCGGAGCATCGTGAACGCGACCAACACACCGACCAGCGCCGACATCCCGATGACCGATTTTCTCCAAAACTGAATCGCGGGGACTCCACGGTTCCAGAGAGCCGACAGCACTCCGTCATTGAGCGCCGTGGTGGCGACGGGGCGACCGCCCAAATGCAGTTGCTCAGAGGGAACGCCGACCTCAATGGCGGCTTGGCGGATGAGTTTCACCACCGTCGCCATGTCGGCCGCGCCCGCTTCACTCAGGACCACCGAGAGCGCCACCGGCGAACCGAGAGTTTGAAAACAATCCTCAATCTGCGGCGTTCCTTCGGGAGCTTCTGAAGTTGGGCTGCCTTTCAAACTCAGCGCCAGATCGCGCAGCTTCGCGTGGTCCGTGCTGATCCACTTTCCTTTCCAGCGAAGTTGAAAATCGTGCAACGGCACCGGATCGAAGACAACCGCCGGAGAGTCCGTCGGCGCAGCCTCCTCGGCGATGGATGACGATTCTTCAGTCGCTTCAAAATCCCGCGCGGCCGGGAGCACTTGCAGATCGACACCCAGTTGAGCTTTCGCTTTCGCCAGCAACTCGCGCGTGACTTCCTTGGATCGCTGCCGGCCAGATGCCGTCAGACGAATCTTGAACGCTCCGGTGCCGACCAGCACTCCCTCCAACCGCTGGATAGCCTCATCTCGCGGAACGTCGTGCTCGACCATGCGGCTGACCACCGCCATCGGCGTCACGACACGAGCCACCTGTTTCAGACCACCACGCCGAATCCCATTTTCGTCGGGCTTCCCTCCCAGCCGTGCGGCCAACTGGTCGATGCGCGGGTCTCGCAGAGTGCTGTCATCCCAGACCACAAAGAGGCTGTCTCCGGAGTCCAAACTGAACTGCTTCATCGACCACTTCAACGTCACCGCGTTCGGATCATCCGCCGGCAACCAGTGATCGATGTCATTTTCCATCCGCATGTGACGCAACGACCAGAAACACAGCGGTGTGATGAAGATGGCAGCCAGGATCATCCACAGCGAGAGACTGTTCCCCCACCGATCGCGTTTCTCAAGAAAATGACTCATGGAATTGACCGTCCGTGCTGGGCCGCGAATGGGGGATGTGCCGGCGACACTCGAAGTGCTTCGCTGTGTGATCGCGAAATGGCCTGCCGAAGACTATCGGCTGGTCGTGGCTTTTCACGGGCGGCAGGTTCTAGCAGGATCTGCTCAACCTCGTGAAGTGCGTGTGGATCGCAGGCAGGCTCAAGGCATGCAGTTTGCGCGTGAGCCGGGGTCAGGTCTTCAAATTTCATTTTTGGCCTCGCGATCCACCCCTGACTTGAATCTCACACCGCCATTCCAACCCACATTGCACACCATTCGCGACGCCAAAAATGAAATTTGAAGACCTGACCCCTGATTGGTCCGACATTGCCTCATGGACGCGAATGGATTCTGATGTTGGCCCATCGGGGTGGACTCAGCGTTCTGGAAGTGAGGTTGCCATGTTGTATCTTGAAACGTCCGTGGATCTGGTGATGCGGCGGTTGAGCATCGGCGATTCGTCGGCTGCGACGGAAGTTTTCAACCGTTACTCCGGGCAGTTGATTCAACTGGCTCAACAGCGGCTCAATTGGCGGCTGCGGCGGAAGCTGGACCCGGAGGATGTCGTGCAGTCGGCGTTTCAAAGTTTCTTTCGGCTGCATTCCGAGCAAGAAACGCATTTCGAGAATTGGGCGGCGTTGTGGGGGCTGCTGTCGCTGATCACGCTCCGCAAGTGCGGTCGCAAGCTGGAATACTTCCAGGCCGCCTGCCGCGACATCGACCAGGAAAATTCCACGCGATTGAACGCACGGATGCTCGAAGACTCGCGCGGAGATTGGGAGGCCGTCGCGAACGAGCCGACTCCCGATCAGGCCGCGATCCTCACCGACACGTTGCAAGTCCTGCTCAGCGAACTTGGCGAACAAGAGCGCCTCGTGGCAACGCTGTGCCTGCAAGGCTACCCCGTGTCGGAAATCAGCGCCCAAATCGGCCGCAGCGAACGGACTGTCCAACGCATCCTGGAGCGACTCGAAGCCGATCTGTCTCTGCGCTGTAGTGCCCCCGACGAGCCCATCGGCTGACGCCGCCCCGCTCGCCTGGATTTCTCACTCCTCCGCGGAGTCCGTCGACATCGTGGACTTCTTGCGGACGATGTCCCAATGCGCCTGGATGACGTCGGCGGCTTCTTCGGCGGTGGGCTTGTCGGAAAGGAACAGCTTGACCCCCTTCTCCGCGGCCTTTTGCTGAGCCTTGGCCTGCTTGGGGTCGTAGAAGTTGGTGGAGTTGACGTCGCGGTTCTGTCCAATCAGGCGGTAGAGCATCGAGCCGACTTTCAGCAGGCCGCCGGGTTCGAGCAGCGTTTCGCCCGTGATGCGTACGTTGTCGATGAACGTGCCGGCCGGGGTGTTGAGATCGTTGACCAAAATTCCCAGCGGCGTGGGTTTGAGCGTGCAATGCTGTGGGGCAATCCCTTCGCCGTACTGTTTCAGTGGGCACGACCGGTCGCTGCCGAGTGTGATCTCGCGATCGGGCAGCATCAGCTTCTTCCCCTTCAGTTGTCCCGACAGAATGCGGAGGACTCGCAACGAACTGGCCAGCGCGGCTCGTGACAGCGGCGCGCCGATAATCGACAACGCGCCGATCTGTCGCTTCTGGCACTTGGGACAGGTGCGGGCTTTTTCGAGATCGTTGGAGAAGAGCTTGTAATACGTCCCGCAGTGCTGACATTTGACCGACAGGAACCGCATGGGATCGTCGAGCGCATTGGCATGCGCGGCATCGCTCAGTTTGACGAGCATGTCGTGCATGGCCCGTTCGGGAACTTGCACCATCGCCTGGCATTGTGAGCAAGTCACCAGCTTGCCGCGATTTTCGAGCTTCTCTTTCATGCGGTGGCCGCACTTGCAGCGGAATTGAATCTCCCCTTTCTCTTTGCCTTCGCGCTCGTCCGCCTGCCGATCCCAGACGATGTCGGCGACTTCACGAATCGTGGCGACGAGCGTTTCCGGTTGGCACGGTTTGAGGATGTAGGCGTCGGCTCCGAGTTTGGCGGCCAGATTCTGCGCGGCCTCCAATTCGATCTCGGAGTAAATCACGACGGGCAGAAACCGGTCTTGCTTCTTGAGTCGCTCGCAGATTTCAAAGCCACTCTCGCCCGGCAGGATCAGCTTCAGCAAGACGAGGTCGGGGCGATCCAGCGAGAGGCTGCCGTGGACTTGCCCGCCGTCTTTGAAGACCTTGGCCTCCAGCTTGGCCTTCTCCAGCGTGCCTTTTGTCTCACGAGCGGACTCGGCATCGTCATCCACGACCATGACATAACGGACAACAGCGCGTTGTCCGCCTATGTCACCGGATTGAATGTCGTCGCGCGCCATGCCGCACCGTTTGGAACAAAACCTATCGGCTCGGCCCAGAACAGGGCCGCTCTGGAAAACTGCGGGAGTATGCCGCTGAATTGTGAGACCAGCAATCGGGGGCAACAGGTTTCGGCGATGTCCCCGAACAAAACGTAGAACGGACGCCTACGTCCGTTCGATCGTTCGGACGTAGGCGTCCGAACTACTCAAACCGCTGGCCCGGTTGGATGGGATAGCCGCGCAAAAACTCGGCCGCCGACATCGGGCGTTTCCCTTCCGGCTGGAGCAATTCCAGCTCGACGGCATCTCGCCCCGCTTTGATCAGCAACCGCCCCGGCGCGGACGGCAACACGCTGCCGCCGGGTGCGGAACTGTCGTCCGCAACAACACTCGCACGCGGGAGAATGACTCGCAATGACGAGCCGTCCGGTCGCAGCCAAAACGAAAACGCTTTGGGCCACGGCTGCATGGCTCGGACATGACAGGCGATCTCGGAGGCGGTCTGCGTCCAGAGGATCTGACCGTCCGCTTTGCTCAGCCGCCGAGCATACGTCGATTGCGAATGCTCCTGCGGCAGCGGCGTCGCGGTCCCGGAATCGAGTTGCTCGACAACGCGCAGCAGTACCGGCACCGCAAACGTCGCGAGCCGCTCTTCCAACTCGCCCGATGTTTCGCTCGGCCCGATCGGAGTCCGTTCAATCGCCAGCACCGGTCCCGCGTCGAGTTCCCGCACGATCTGGAAAATCGTGATGCCAGTCTCCGCTTCGCCGAGCCAGACGGCATGTTGAATTGGCGACGCGCCGCGATACTTCGGCAGGATCGACGCATGGACGTTGATCGCGCCCAGTCGCGGAATGCTCAGCAACTTGTTTGAGAGGATTTGCCCGTAAGCGGCAACAACGAACAGATCGGCCTGCCAACTTGCGAGCACCTCCAACGATTCCGGAGCGCTGGCCTTCTCCGGCTGAAACACGGGGAGCTCGCGAGCGACCGCCAGCTCCTTCAACGGATTGCGATGCTGATGATGTCCGGCTCCCGTCTTATCCGGCTGCGTCACCAAGCCGACGAGCGTGTGCCGCGAATCGAGCAATCCCTGAAACGTCGGCAACGCGAACGATCCGGTTCCAAGCATCGCGATCCGCAGAGTCACAGGAAACTCCTCAAGGTCGAAACGCCTCTGGCCTTGAGGCAGAGGTTCTCTCGCTCTGCAGCTAGTCGTTCATCCCCGGAGGATTCGCTAGCTGCAGAGCGCGGGAACCACCGAGATGAACTCGGTGGCGTGGGAAATCAATACGGTTACTTGGCCGCCAAACCTTTTTCCAACGCCTTGAGCTGCCGCTTGATCTCATCGTCAGCGGGGAATTGCCCGGACGATTGCTGCTTCCGAAATTCGGATTCAAAGCCCAACAGCTTGAGGTCCAGCTTCAACCGTTCTTCCGGAGCGAGCCGATCGACGAACAGCACGCCGTCGAGATGATCGGTCTCGTGCTGCACAACGCGGGCGGGGAGTTCATCCAACTCCATCTCGAAGCCTTCGCCGTCGAGATCGTAGGCTTCGACGACGATCTCCTCGGCCCGTTCGATGTTGGCATATAGGCCGGGCAGGCTGAGACAACCCTCTTCGCCCGTCGTGGCTCCCTTGCGGCGGCGGATGCGCGGGTTGATGAAGACGAATTCCTCATCCTTCTGCTCCGGGTCGGCGGTCACGTTGACTACGAAAAACCGGAACGGCAATCCGACTTGGTTGGCCGCCAAGCCGATCCCTTTGGCCGCGTACATCAAGTCGAACATCTCGCGCACGGTGTTGCGGAGTTCTGCGTTGATCGACTGGATCGGCTTCGACTTCCAGCGCAACACGGGATGACCATACTGCACAATCTGCATGAGGCGGCTCGGCGAAGCGGTGTGAGAAACGTGATGAGTGGCGACAACGGCGAGGGATTATAGCCGTCGCGGAAACGGGGTCGAGCAGCGGCTGCTCAGGAGGCACGGCCGAAGAATTGGTCGTGTTAGACAAACGGTAGTCCGACCCCTTGTGGGTCGGACGATTCGCTTTTTTCCGTGGAAAGATCGCCGGATCAAAATCATCCGACCCACAAGGGGTCGGGCTACAGACATGCCAGATTGACGATTTGGCCAGCCGTGCCTCAGGGGGAATCGCTGACCGGTAGCAGCACGGAGAAGGTTGTTCCGCTAGGGGACGTGCCGGTCAATTCGACTCGGCCATCGCCCCGTTCCAGGATCAATTTGCAGACGAACAAGCCCAACCCGGTCCCCGTCTCCTTCGTCGTGAAGTAGGGCTGAAAGAGTCGCGCCTGATCGGCCTCGGCGATGCCGTGGCCGTTGTCTCGAATGGAGACGCGCAGCCCGGCAGTTTCGCGCTGCGCCGAAATCTCGATCGTGCCCCCTTCGGCCGTTGCGTCCATCGCATTGAGGATCAAGTTCAGGAACACCTGCACCAACTGATCGCGGACGGCGTTGAGCTTGGGAAGGTTTTCGGCATAGTGCGTCACGATCTGCTTGTTCTTGCGGCGCTTGTAGTACTTGGCGATGTTCAGCGCGGCGTCAAGGACTTCCTGCACATCGCACTGACTCCGTTCGAGCGTGGCAGGGCGGCTGAAGTCGATCAGTTCGCGCAGCGTCCGCTGAATGCGCCGGAGTTGGTCATCGACCATTTGATACCGCTCGCGCGTGTAATCATCGACGTCGCGACGGTTCAGCAATTGAATGACCGAGCTGATCCCGGCCAGCGGATTACCGACCTCATGCGCGATTCCCGCCGCCAGTAAACCGAACGCCGCCTGCTTCTCCTGCTGCACGACCAACGCCTGAGATTCACGCAGATCGCGAGTGCGGTCCTCGATCCGCTGTTCCAGTTCGCGTTGATGCTTCTGAAGTTCGTCGTTGAGGAACGACAGTCGCCGCCCTGCCGATTGCAGCAACCCCGCCAGGGAGGTACTGGCCCACGTCATCCAACCCAACCAGACCAGCATCAACAGCACGCGCGTCGAATTGTCGGACGACTCTGGCGAAGTCGCGAACGCCAGCACTGAGTAACTCAGCGCATGTAGGCCGAACGTCGAATACGTGATCCACTGCGAATACCGAAACGCGCACACCAGCAGCGACAGGAAGTAGTAAAACCGAAACGGACTTTCCAATCCGGCGTCGAAGTGACACAGCAGTCCGATGAAGAGCGCCTCCATCACCGAGATCGCCACCGGCACACGGCTGAGAAACACTCGGCCGCGCAGACTGAAATACGTGTCGGCGATCGCGTACCCGGCCCCCAGCGTCAGGATGCCGTTCAAGACTTGCTGATTCGACAACCACTCCGGCAGCGCCAAGTGCGGTCGGCCGGCGTCGCGCCCCAGGAAATTCACCAGCGCATAACCAAACGCCAGCCCAAACCACCGTATGCGAACCGAGATGGCTTCGGCCGACAGTTCAAAGCTGACTTCATCGCGTGGAGGTGTGGTGGTCACGGCAGTCGGCTACGTGTTTCGCAGGTGCTGCACCCACGCGGGAGGAACGTTGACGAACACCCAACTGCGATCAACGCGGTACTTCGACAGGTAGCCGTTCGCGATTTGGTCGAGTTCCGTCAGTCGCGTCTTCTCGCTCGCGTTGGCCACGAGCTTCCGCATCGGGCGGACATACATGTATTCGAAGTAACTCAGCGTGCCGCCGGGAGCCAGCAGCTTGAAATACGTCTCGAAGATCGACCGGACCAGCTCGGCGGGAAAATTGTTGAGCGGCAGGCCGCTGATGATGACGTCGTAAGGCTCGGTCGCGGCGAACTCCTGAATCGGGCAGACATGCACGGCCGAACGATCCGCCGCCGCGCGGTAATGCGGGTCAGACACAAATCGGTCGCGCAACAAACCGGCAAACGTCTCGTTGAGTTCGACCAGATCGAACCGATCTTCCGGCCGCAATAAACGGACGATGCGTTGTGTGACGGCTCCGGTGCCGGGTCCGATTTCCAGAATGCGGCCGGGACGGTCGCGACGGGCCATCGGGCCGGTCATCGCTCGCGCGAGGAACCGGCTGCTGGGGGCAATCGCGCCGGTCGTCTCGAAGCGCTGTCGGAACTGCCGCAAGAATTCCCAATGATCTTTGATGAACTGAGCCATGCGCGACTTTGTAGCGGGGCTTCGAGCGATTTCCCAAGCCAGCGGCTTCGCTGTAGCCCGACCCCTCGTGGGTCGGTTGATTTCGAATCGACCAGGCCACAAGGGCCTGGGCTACAGGATTCGCGAATTGTTGTTCTGCACCCGTTCCGTGCGACGAGCACTCCGGCCATAATCCTCGCCACGCAACTCACGACGGAGACCGCCATGCGAAGGAAGCTCATCAGCCCGTGTTTGATTTGGACGTTGCTCGCGTTTAGCGCCGTCGGGCTGGCTCAAGAGGGGACTGGCAATAAGCAGAACCCCAGATTACCGGCTCAGTCGGGCGTCTGGATCAATTCACCGCCGATCAGCAACGAGATGCTCGCGGGCAAAGCGGCGGTGCTGTTCTTCTTCGAGGAATCCGGCAGCGGCGTCGATTGGCCGAGACTGCTCCCGCAAGCGGGGAAATTCGAGGGGACTCCGGTGATGTTCATCGGCGTGAACTCCGGCACGGCACGTCCGCAGTTGGAGGCGTATCTCCGCAAGAACAAAGTCACCTGGCCGGTCATCTGCGATTCGGATCGTTCGTTTGAGCGGCAGTTCGATATCGCGATCTCGCCCGACAACACGAAGCAAGCGCGGCTGTTGATGCCGGACGGCAGCTTCAAGAACGGCGACTTCAACAACCTCGAAGGCTCGGCGGTGGACGCTTCGCGCGATGCCAAATGGAAAGTCGATCCCGCGAACCTCCCCCCCGTGCTGCAATCGGCCTGGCTGGCCATTGAGTTCGGCAAGTACCCCGACGCCGCGCAAACGCTCAAGAAAAATCAGTTCGGCAAAGGAGATATCAAAGAGTGGGCCATGAAACTGAATCAAGTGGTGATGGATGATCTCGGCCGCCAGCTTGAGGACGCGAAGAAGTCGCTTGACGAAGACAAGAAGTGGGATGCCTTCAAGCGATACTCGGTGATCCCCAACAGGTTCAAAGGTTTCACGGTGCCCCCTGAAGTGACCTCGAACCTCAAAGAGTTGGCGACTGACGACGCGATCAAAGGCGAGCAAGCGGCTCTGAAGCAATTGGACCTCGCGATTCAAGCCGCGTCCCGTTCGCCGTCCGCTCGCAAAGGGGCGCTCAAGCAACTTCAGAAACTGATTGACGAACACCCCGGTACCGAAGCGGCGGGCGAAGCTCAAAAGTTGATCGAGCAAGCGGCGATGTGATGGCGAAATCTCAAATTTCAAATCTCAATTCTCAAATCTTCACCATGACCGACACCGCTCTCGCTGACGCACACTCAAAGCTCGATAAGCTGAAACAAAACCTCGCGACGGTCATTCAAGGCAAGCCGCATTGCCTCGACATTCTGATCATCGCGCTCCTGGCCAACGGGTCGGTGCTGATGGAAGACGTCCCCGGCGTCGGCAAGACAACGCTGGCGAAGGCGCTGGCGAAATCGGTGGACCTCACCTTTCACCGCATCCAGTTCACTCCCGATTTGCTGCCGGCGGATATTCTCGGTTCGTCGATTTACAACCCGCATGACGGCACCTTCCATTTCCGCAACGGGCCGATCTTCTGCCATGTCCTTCTGGCCGATGAGATCAACCGTGCGTCGCCGCGTACGCAGTCGGCATTGCTGGAAGCGATGGGCGAATCGCAAGCCACCATTGAAGGAGAACGCCACGTCCTGCCGGTCCCGTTCTTCGTGCTGGCGACGCAGAACCCCGTCGAGTTCCACGGCACGTACCCCTTACCGGAAGCGCAGCTCGACCGGTTTCTGATTCTGTTGGACCTCGGCTATCCCGATCCGGACACCGAAGTCAGCATTCTTTACTCGCAGCAAGAAGAGCATCCGTTGGAGCACCTGCAACCGGTGCTCGGCGGCGACGAACTCCTGGCGTTGCAGCGTGAAGTGCATCATGTGCGTGTCGAGCCGACCGTCGCCCGCTATCTCGTCGAGATCGTCCACGAGACGCGCAAAGATCCGCGATTGAAACTCGGCGTCAGCCCGCGCGGCTCGCTGATGCTCTTCCGAGCCGCTCAAGCCGCTGCGTTCTCCAAGGGACGCAATTACGTCCTGCCGGATGACATTCAGGAACTCGCGACGTATGTTCTGGCCCATCGAATCATCCTGACCTCGCAAGCCAAATACGGCGGCATCACGAAGCCGGAAATCATCACCGACGTCCTCCGCCGCGTCCGTGTGCCGACGTGACCTGATGATCTGGGACTTTTATCCGCTACCAACAACAAAGGACGCTCTCATGCTGCTCGATCATCGCCAAGTTTCATGGTTGTTCGTTGTCGCGCTGTTGGCGCTCACGGCCACTGGTCCCTTGTCTGCGGCCGAGCCTTTGATCGCCCGGTTCGACGAAACCAAGCGGCCGGAGAAATGGACCGTCAACTTCGGTCATTGGGAACCGCAGGACGGCGTCTTGGTCTGCCGCCAGTTGGACAAAGACAATCACGCCGCCGCATCGCGCTGGCAGATTCCGCTCAAAGATGCGGTCATCAAGCTGCGGCTGAAGTTCGATGGAGCCACGGGATTTCATCTCGGTTTCGATCCCGCACCAGGCGAGATCAAGAAAGAAGGCCACCTCTATTCGCTGGTCGTCACGCCGACGCAGGCTCAGATCAAGAAGCACAAAGACAAAGCGGACGAGGCATCCAAGGATCAAACGCTGGCCACCGCGTCGCTCAACGCCAAAGCCGGTGAGTGGCTCGATATCGAACTGCGCACCGAAGGGGAGAAGGTCTCGGTGACGATCGGCAAGACCGCCAAACTGGAAGCGAGCGATCCGACGTTCTCCGTCGCGAAGCCGACCGTCGTCTTCCGAGTCATCGGCGGAGACGTGCAACTCGACGATGTGCAGGTCACAGTTCTCAAAGCGGCGTAGATCAAGCCGGTCGAAAAGAAGGCTGCCACCAAGAAATAAACGGGAGATCCTGATGTCGAATCCAATCACTCGTCGACGTTTCGTCAAATCCAGCGTGACGGCTGGAGCCTCACTGTTCGCCGCACCGGCGATTCTGCGAGCCAAGAACGTCAACGAAAAGTTGAACGTCGCCTGCATTGGCGTCGGCGGACGCGGAGCAGGGCACCTGCCGGCACTGGCCGACGAGAACATCACCGCGATTTGCGATGTGTTCGAGCCAACGCTCGGCAAGGTCGGCGAAAAATATCCGCAGGCGAAGAAGTTCGCTGACTTTCGCAAACTGCTCGAACGGGACCGCGACTTCGATGCCGTCGTCGTCAGCACCTGCGAGCACACGCATGCCTTCGCGACGTATCCCGCGCTGCTGCTTAACAAGCATGTCTATTGCGAGAAGCCGCTGACTCACAACATCTGGGAAGCGCGGCAGATTCGCGAGACCGCCGCGCGGTTCAAAGTCGCCACGCAGATGGGGATTCAGATTCACTCCGGCGAGAACTACCGCCGCGTGGTCGAGCTGATTCAAGGCGGTGCGATCGGCCCCGTGCGTGAGGCTCATGTCTGGGTCAGCCGCGCCTGGGGACGGCAGAGCGCTGAAGACGCGGCGAAGTACAAGGACATCGTGAATGTCGAAGAGCGGCCAACCGAAGTGCAGCCGGTGCCGCAGGGATTGGATTGGGATTTGTGGCTCGGCCCGGCGAAGCCTCGGCCTTTTCACAACGTCTATTTTCCGGGACCGAAGTGGTATCGCTGGTGGGATTTTGGCAGCGGCACGATGTCGGACCTCGGCAGCCACATGAACGACCTGCCGTTCTGGGCGCTCAAGCTGCAAGCCCCACTGACGATCGAAGCATCCGGCCCGCCACCGCACGCTGAGATCGCGCCGGCTTCGATGCAGGCGACCTACGAATACGGACCGCGCGGCAACATGCCCGCCGTCAAACTGACGTGGTATCAAGGAGTCAATAAGCCGGCGATCTGGACGAGCGGAGGAATTCCGAAATGGGACAGCGGCATACTCTTCGTCGGCGACAAAGGGATGCTCTTGGCCGACTACGGCAAAAACGTCTTGTTGCCGGAGGAACAGTTCAAGGGCTTTCAACGTCCCGATCCGTCGATCCCGAAGTCGCCCGGCCAAGTTCACGAGTGGCTGATCGCCTGCAAGACCGGAGCACCGACGACGTGCAACTTCGAGTACTCCGGCTGGCTGACCGAAGCCAATCATCTCGGCAACGTGGCCTACCGGCTCGGCAAGAAGATCAAGTGGGACGCCGCCGATCTGAGTTGCCCGAACGCTCCGGAAGCGGAACGGCTCATCCGCCGCGAGTACCGCACGGGCTGGTGTCTGTGCTGAAGTCACGACGTCGTATTGGCGAGCGGGGCGGCGTCAGCCCCCCGGTGCATTCGACGCCGAACCGGGGGCTGACGCCGCCCCGCTCGCCTATCTCACGTCTCGGCTGGAGGTTGTTTGTTGGCCTCGCGCGTGGGCAACTTCAAGAAGTGCGGCGCGTTGAACGAGACGGGAGGCTCGCCCGTCGTCTCCGTGAGGCACAGGCTGCGCGGCATGTTCTCCGGCTTGTCCTCGATGCGCGAGATGTCGGCACCGAGAAAATTCAGCTTGCGTTCGAGCGACTCGTAGCCGCGATCGAGATGATAGATGCGTTTGACGACGGTTTCGCCATCGGCGGCGAGTCCGGCCAGCACGAGTGCGGCGCTGGCTCGCAAGTCCGAAGCCATAACGCACGCGCCGCTGAGTTGTCGCACGCCGCTGATGATTGCGCTCGGACCTTCGCGACGAATGGTCGCTCCCAGCCGGACCAGTTCGGCGGCGTGCAGGAACCGATCGGGGAAGACCTTGTCCGTGACCACGCTGATGCCGCTCGCCAAACTGAGCAGCGACATGAACTGCGCCTGCACGTCGGTCGGCAGACCGGGATAGGGCAGGGCAGTCGCATCGACGGCCCGCAGTTCCAGCGGAGCCTCAATGCGCAGCACCGGATGATTGTCCGCAACGCGGCGGCGCGGTGGCGGCACGAGCAACGTCGCGTCCTCATCCAGTGAACCGATCAGTGCGTCAATCGCGTTGAGTTGTTCGAGCGGCGTGGGTGAATCATCCGCCAATTCAATGCGGACACCGATCTCGCGCAGCTTCTCGACCACGGCAGTCATGTGCGTCAGGTTGACGTTTTCGAGTTCGACACAGCCACCGGTGATCGCGGCGGCAATCATCAGCGTCGCGGCTTCAATGCGGTCGGGGATGACGGTGTGCTCGACGCCGGTCAGCCGATCGACCCCTTCGATGCGGAGGAACGGTGTGCCGAGACCGCTGATCTTGGCACCCATCGCGTTGAGCAGGTTGCCGAGGTCGATGACTTCCGGCTCGCACGCGGCAGCCTCGATGATCGTCTCCCCTTCGGCCAGCGTCGCGGCACACATCACATTGCAGGTGCCGGTCACCGTGCTGCCGAACGGGCCGCCGAGATAAATCCGGTTGCCGTGCAGACGTTTGACTTCGGCAATGACGTAACCGCGCTCGACACGAATCTCGGCACCGAGCGCCCGCAGTCCTTTGAGATGCAGTTCGATCGGCCGGTCGCCGATGTTGCAGCCTCCGGGCAACGACACGCACGCGCGACCGCGCCGCGCCAGCAGCGGACCCAGCACACAGAAGCTGGCTCGCATTTTGCGCACGAGTTCGTATTCGGCGATCACCGGGCGGGCGTCGATCACTTCCATCGCCAGCGACCGATCGGGTTGCCGTTCCACGCGCAGGCCCAACGAGCGCAACAAGTCGGCGAGCGTGGTGACGTCCACCAGATTCGGGACATCGCGCAGCAAAGTTTCACCGTCGGCCATCAACGCCGCCGCCATGATCGGCAACGCCGAGTTCTTCGCGCCATCCACTCGCACTCGACCATGCAGCGGCTTACCGCCGCGAATCACGAACATGTCCATCCTTGGACCTCGCTGACGCAGTATTTCAAATTTCAAATTTGAGATTTCAAATTCGAGCAGAATCGGCGGGCTTCTACCCTTTTCGGACGGCTCGGACAACACGAGGTTGCTTGGCCAAGTCCTTGAGGACGGCGATGCCGTCGTAGCTGCCGTTCGCGGTCAGGAGTTGCATGACCGCCTCGGCCTGTTCGCCGCTGATCTCGATGAGCAGTTTTCCTTGAGGCACCAAGTATCGCGGAGCTTCCGCGATCAAGCGGCGGATGATGTCCAAGCCGTCGGGGCCACCGTCGAGCGCAGATCGCGGTTCGTGCAGACGGACGTCCGGTTGCAGCGTTTCGATCTCGGCTGAAGCGATGTACGGCGGATTGCTGGCGATGAGGTCGAACGGTTCTGCATCCGGCAACGGCGCAAAGAGGTCGCCTGACAAGAAACGGATGCGATCCGCGACGTTGTGCTTGGCGGCATTCTCGCGCGCGATTGCCAACGCTGGTTCCGACAGGTCCACTGCGGTGACGACCGCTTGCGGGCAGCGAACCGCCAGCGCGATCGCGATGCAGCCGGAGCCGGTGCCGATGTCGAGCACTCGCGGTTGCGCGAGCGGCTTGAGTCCTTCGATCGCCTCGACGATCAGCGTCTCGGTGTCGGGACGCGGGACGAGGACGTCCTTCGTGACTCGGAAGTCGAGACCGAAGAACTCGCGATGCCCGACGAGATACGCGACCGGTTCCGCAGCGGCGCGGCGTTTGACGAGGTCCCGCATGACGGCTCGTTGCTCGTCGGTCAGCGGTTGATCGAAATTCGTGTAGAGCTGGATGCGCGGGCAACCACGCGCGTGAGCTAGCAAGATTTCGGCATCGAGGCGCGGCGATTCGCTGCCGTGCGATTTCAGATGAGGAATCGTCCAATCCAGAATCCGCTTCACCGTCCAGGCATCTCCAGCAGGAGTCGGCGGTGTGTCGGACATGCAGAGATCCTTGCTAACGGCAAAAACGTTTCCGAGACATGAGCAAAGTAGACGAGTCACTCCGTGACTCGAATTCGTGTCACGGAGTGACTCGTCTACTTTGCGGCTTCGCCGCCTTACGCTTGCGGGTCGATGCCTTTGAGGCGTTCGTTGCGGTCGAACTCCAGCATTTGGTTGACCAGTTCTTCCATCTCGCCCTGCATGATCTTGTCGAGCTTGTAGAGTGTCAGGCCGATGCGATGGTCCGTCAGACGATTCTGAGGGAAGTTGTACGTGCGAATGCGCTCGCTGCGGTCGCCGGAGCCGATCAGTGTCCGGCGCTGAGACGCTCGATCCGAGTGCGCCTTTTGTTGCTGTTGCTCAAAGATCTTGCTGCGGAGCAACCGCATCGCCTTCGAGCGGTTTTTGTGCTGGCTCTTTTCGTCCTGGCACTTCACAACGATGCCCGTCGGCGTGTGAGTCAACCGCACCGCGCTTTCGGTTTTGTTGACCTTCTGCCCGCCGGGGCCGCCGGCGCGCATCGTGTCCATTTCGATGTCTTCGGGACGGAGTTCGACCTCGACATCCTCGACTTCCGGCAGCACGGCGACGGTCGCCGCGCTGGTGTGGATGCGGCCTTGGGATTCGGTTTCCGGCACGCGCTGCACGCGATGGCCGCCGCTCTCGAATTGCAATTGGTGGTAGCAGCCTTCGCCGGAGACCGAAAACGTGACTTCCTTGATCCCGCCCATTTCGGCTTCGCTGGAGTCGAGCACTTCCATCTTCCAGCCGCGGACGGTGATGAACCGCGTATACATGTCGAGCAGATTGCGAGCGAACAACGCGGCTTCTTCGCCACCGGTCCCCGCGCGAACTTCCACGATGCACGAGCCGCGCGTCATTGAATCGCCGGCCGTCAGCATGTCTTCCAGTTCGACGCGCACGGCGTTGAATTTCGGCTCCAGGTCGGCAAGTTCCGCCTTGGCGTAGTCGCGTGCCTCGTGGTCCGAGTCTTCGTAGATCAACTGCTTGGTTTCGGCGACGTCTTTCTCCAGCCGATTGAACTCGCGCACGGAGGTGGCGACTTTGCGCAGGCCGCCGTGCTCGCGCTGCAAGGCGAGCATCCGGTCCACGTCCGACAGGACGACCGGGTCTTGCAGCATCTGCTCGATTTCCTCGAAACGCTGCAGTTTGGATTGGAGGCTGGGATACATGGCGATTCGAATCGGCTACGAGGAGGAAAACCAATCGGGACTACAAAAAGGATCGGGAGGATGAATCACTCCTGAGTCGTCGTGTCACCACGGCAATGGCTCAGGGGAGATTCGTCCTCCCGATGTTTGCAGTCAACCGGAATTCGTCGCTGCCAGACACGCCCTGCCGAGTGCGTCTGACGGTCGCTAGCCCTTGACCTTCCAGTTGTATTTCTTGGCGAACTTCTCAACGCGCCCCGCAGCGTCCACGAACTTCATCTGGCCGGTGAAGAACGGATGGCACTTCGAGCAAATATCGACGTGCAACTTGGCGGAGGTACTGCGCGTGACGAACTCGGTGCCACAGCTACAGTGGACCGTGACTTCGTGGTACTTGGGATGAATGCCCTCTTTCATGGCGACGCCTGACACCTTCAATCTTGAGCGAAAAAAACGCCGCTCGGCCACTTGGCCGGGCAAGCGAGGGGGCGGAGTCTAAGTCGCCTCTGCGGAATCGGCAAGGAGCCGCTCGAACGATGGCACGGCAGGAGAATTCGTCGTGTTTGGCAAACTGTAGCTCGACCCCTTGTGGGTCGGTCGATTTGAAATGTCTAGGAACTTGCAGACGATTCTGAATCCTCCGACCCACAAGGGGTCAGGCTACAGACATCGCAGCTTCAAGAATTAGCCAGCCGTGCGAATGATGGCCTGGGAATTAGAACCCCAAGCCCTCGCCGTTGAGAACGCTGGTGCCGACGGTGCCGTCTTTGATCTCGAACATCGTCGGGAAGCGTTTGGCGAACGGCCGGTTGCTGGCGGGGCAGTATTGGCGGCTGTTGCCTTCGATGGCCGCAACGCCCGGAATGCGGGCCGACAGACTGGCCGAGTGCAGGAACGAGTAACCGGGGCACGACAAGTCTTGCACGCACAGAAACAGGCCGAGCTTCTGCGCCGCCGCCGCGAGGATCAGCGAGTCGGTTTGCCCCTTGCACGCCTTGAGCGCGACGCCGGTGTAGCCCATTTCGCGAGCCAGCAGCAGCGACTCGTAATCCACCAAACCTTCGTCGAGCACGACCGGCTTTTGCTTTGCGACTTCGTGCAGCTTCAGTTCCGGATGAGCCTTCAAGTGTCGGCTCGTCGGTTGCTCGATGTATTGAATGCGGTCATACGCGGCGGGCGATCCGGCTTTGATTCGGGCAAGGAACTCCAGCACATAGGCGGCGTCCTGGCACTTCTCGTTGAAGTCGGTCGAGTAAACCCACTCGGTGCAGCCGCGTTTCGCCTGCGCTTCGGCGGCGACCTGTTCAACGGCCAGAACGCGGTTCACGTCCCAGTCGAGATCGTCGCCATTCAGCTTAATCTTCAGATGCGTCAGCCCGTTGTAGTTGATCCATTCGGGGAGCGTTTCGGGCAGCTTGTCGTTGATCCGCTTGGTGATATCGGCCGCGGTCAGCGGGTCGAGCGCACCGACCAAGTGGTACAGCGGCATGCGCGCTTTCGGTTCGCGCAGCGTGTATTGGTCGAGGTATTCGCCCTTGAATTGCTCGTCGAGATACGACGACAGGTCTTCGTGGATGAACTGCTTTGATAGTGCGTTGTAACTGTTGACGTGATTAACTCGGCCGAAGCCGTCGTGAATCGCGGCGTCGAGCGGACTGGCGCTGACGAGTTCGGCCAGTTCGGGCATCGGCTCGGCCAGCTTCATCTCCTGCGGAATGATCTTGCCGAGATGGGCGTACTCGCCGGAGATGTGGTAAACGATGTCGATCGGATCGGAGTGCTCCGGGAAGAGCGTCGCCAGGTCGCAGGCCCGCTCGCCGAACGTCATCATCGCCTGTTCGGCTTCGTCGGGACTGACTTTCTCGGATGGCCACGCCCAAACATTGCCGACTGGCATACTGCCCAGGCCCGTGGCCTGCTTGCCGGATTTGGTCTCAACCACAACCTCAACATTGATGAGGTAGGACTTGGAGACGATTCGACCGCCGAACTTAACCGGGCATCGAAAAGTGATCGGTTCAAAGGAGCAGACCGCCTCCTTGATGCGGATGTCGGAATTCTTGGGCATACCCGTGTTTGATGGCTGAGGGACCACAAATGGAAAGCCGGTCTGACCACATTCAAAACGCGGCTCCGGCAACGGCGGGGCGGAGCTTAGCCGGGTCACTGCAAGGCATCAAGAAGTTACCGACAGGCCGTCTTGTGGGGTGTGCCCAGAGATATTGGCGGTGTTAAGTTTTTGTGGTGTCGCAAGTTGACCAATAGGGTTGCCATTGATTGCTGTCGCGGAGGTTGGTCAGGGCGGAGACGGATTCGGCGTTGCGGAGATTCCAACGAGCACCAGAGCGTTT
>CAMDEA010000097.1 GCA_945893045.1 Planctomyces sp. SH-PL62 | reverse complement strand
CACCTGCTCCCGAACCGCTGGCATCAACAACTCGGATTTCACTTGTGGGACATCATCCATGATCGACTCCAGAAAGAGGTTCCGAACATTTTCAACCTCATTCTGACAACTCTGTATTCATCGCGCCAGGCAAAATTGGCACACCCGCGGCGAGTTGCCTCCGCCACGAAAGCCCATGAAATACTGATAGCCGAAGACCGAAGGATGAAACTCATCCTTCAGACCGAGATGCCATTTGCCGATCAACCCCGTCCGATAACCGGCCGCCGCCAGCAGCCTCGGCCACGCGGGAGTTTTCGGATCAAGCCCGCGCTCCGGTTCTTTGTTCGGATTGAGCCAGTCGAGAATCCCGACCTCCGTGCCGTAACGGCTGGTGAGGATCGCAACTCGCGACGGGCTGCACACCGGCGTCGGCGTAAAACAATTCGTCAGCCGCACACCCTCGCGAGCGATGCGATCCAGGTTGGGCGTCTTCGCGTCGGGATGCCCAGAGCAACTCATCGCCCATTCGGCTTGGTCGTCGGTGACGATGAAAAGAACGTTCGGCCGCGCGGCATCAGCAGCGAGCAATGTGTTAGACCAAAGTAGCAGCAACACGACGATCAAGAGATTCTTGCAGACCATGAATCACCTCGGATGTGAATTTGGAGTGCGACGACCAAAGTCGTCGCTATTCAAAACGCGACGTTCTCCAAAACGGATATCGAATGATCAACAACGCTGTTTGAAAAGCGGCGACTCAGGTCGCAGCAGTCCAAAGTGGGAGCAAAACTGGAGAGGCTGGACTACATTAGCGACATGACGAACGCCTCGACACGACGGACCGTGATCTTCGCCGGCGGCGGCACCGGCGGGCATTTGTTTCCCGGCATCGCCGTCGCACGCGAGTTGCTCGCTCGCGAGCCGGACGCGCGAGTGCTGTTCGTCGGTTCGCAGAAGCCGATCGAACTCGACATCGTCGGCGGTGCAGGGTTCGAGCACATCGCGCTGCCGTCAGTCTCGCCCTCGCTGTCACCAGCACGCATTGGTTCTTCGCTGCTCAAGAATTGGCGAGCGTACCGACAGGCCCGTGCGATCATGGCTCGCGAACGGCCGAGCGTGGTCGTCGGACTCGGCGGCTTCGCCAGTGTTCCGCCGGTCCTGGCCGCATGGCGAGCCGGTGTGCCGATCGTGCTGCTGGAACAGAACGTGGTCCCCGGCAAAGCGACTCGCTGGTTGAGCCGTTTCGCTGACACCATCTGTCTGCCGTGGGCCGAGACCGCGAAACATCTCTCGTCGCGTAATCGTGTGCTCGTCACCAACGATTTGAGTGATGCGGGTGGCCCAGCTTCGGAGAAGCTGGGTGCCGAAGGCACAAGAAACTTGTCTGACACGTCGCTTCAAAGTCCAGGCGTTCCTAACGAATTGGGTTCGCCCGCGAGTTTCCAATGCTGCGCACACAGCTTGAAGCAAGCTGTGCCACCCAAGAACTCAGCCAGTCGGCGAACGACCCTGATCGTCACCGGCAATCCGATCCGGCGCGAGATCGCGATTCTGACCAGCACAGACAGTCAAACCGGCGAGCCGGGCGGCGTTAGCCCCCGGACTGTGGGTGCGAATCATGTCCGGGGGCTAACGCCGCCCGGCTCGCCAACACTGCTCATTCTCGGCGGCAGCCAAGGCGCAACATCGCTCAACGCCGCCGTGCTCGATGCCCTCGCAACAATGCCAACCGAACTCACCGGTTGGCGTATCGTGCATCAAACCGGAGCCGCCGATCTCGACGCGATTCGTCAGCGTTATGCCGCGCTGTCGCTGGCGGCCGACGTGCAACCCTTCTTTCGCGACATGGCCGAGCAATACCGCCGCGCCACCTGCGTCCTCTCGCGAGCGGGAGCCACCACGCTGGCCGAAATCGCGTGCGCGGGACTGCCGGCCCTCTTGGTTCCGCTCCCGACCTCGGCTCACGACCACCAGCGTCTCAACGCCCGCCTGTTCGCCGACCACTCCGCCGCCCTCGTGGCCGAACCCGCCTCACCCGCCGCCGACTCCTTGCGAGCCTCTCTCGTCCAACTCTTGAGCGACCATCCTCTGCGAGATCGACTCCGTCGAAATCTTCGTGCTCTTTCCCAACCACAGGCTTCCGGTGCCGTCGTAGACGTCCTCGAACGATGCCGCACATTCTGACCATTGGGAAGCGTGTGACGGTGAAGTGCTAACCGTGAATTGGTCGTTGGCGTATGGGATGCCGTCACATGACGACGCCCTTCGATGACTCAAGGCGTACCTCTCGGCCGGCCTTCAATAGGAGGAAGAACAGCCACACTTCCGGCAACATCCACAAAGCAACAATGAAACTGATTTCTGCGATTTCACTCCAATTTGGCGAGTTACCACCCCAGATCAACAAGACCGGTGGTAGCGGAGCAGCAGCCACCAACGCAGAAAACAAAGTTGCGCAGTTTCGCGCGCGACGGGAACCGCGGCGTACAAACTTTTGTGTGACGAGACATGCCACTGTCGCAAGCATCAGCAGCAATGCCCCGCCGCCGAAAATCAGAGTAATCAAGCCTTCGAATCCTGGTGCCCTCGCTGACGGCGGCACATCACCTGTGATCAGCGCCGCAAACAAGTAAGCAAATCCAACGGGGCCGCCATAGCGGATGGCGACACAGCCAAGGAGCACTGCACTCACGCCGTAAAGGACACCGAGCCCCAACATCCAATTCGCTGCTTTTCGGGAGGTCTTGGTTGGAGGAGGATTCATCAAGTTTCCTTGTTCTCCAAACCGGTATTACGGCCTCGCGAAGATTGCGTGCGCGTTGTGTTCGCCAGCTACGCAATCTTCCGTCGGTGTTTCTTGGGAAAGCTCGCGTTCGGTTTCAATTCCACAACGTGAGCATCGCCGAGGAACCGGACGTCGAAGTATTCCAGAAAGCCAGCTTGGCCGAGGACCACGGTCTCCTCGTTCGCAAGATCGGGATACGTCACCACAGCCACCGGAAGTTGCCAGCAGAACGACTCCGTTCGACTGACAATTTCAACTTCAACATGTCCCAGAACCGCCTCCAGTGTGTGGCCGGAAAAACCGTGAACCGGCCAGCGGTGCTTTGGTTGCAACTTGACGCCAATTTGCCGCGCGATCGTTTGCCCGACCACCACGCTGTCCGCGCCGGAATCAACAAGACCCAGACAATAAATCTCGCCAGCTTCACCGATGAGATGCACCACAATCTCCGGCCGATGAATCTCCGTCGAGCCATCGAGCGGTGACTTCGGAATCTCGTAGCGTTTGTAGGCAAACTTCATCGAGAGCCACCTACGAATCGAGATTCTGCTTGCGGAGCTTTCGTGAAGATGGGCTTCTTCTCACCGATGACTTCGGCGGCGGCGATGGCCTCTGGAAGAGTCTTGCCGCTGGCCACGATCTTCGTTTGCGCATGATTCCAAGCAATCCACAGCCCGCAGAACTTCTTCGGCACTTTCGGAGCGGGGTTCGTTTTCGATGGCATGATGCACTCACTGATTGGTTGGCGGTCGCGATTGTTTTCGTATCGGGCCGCTGGTTGGAGTGTATCCCGTTGAGTCGAGCCGTCTCCACCCGGCGTGATCCTTCTTGACCGTCAACACGACTCACTTCTTCGCCAGAATCTCTTTCAGCAGGTTCGGCGGTGACATCGGCAGCTTCTCCATACGGACGCCAACAGCGTTGGCAATGGCGTTGGCCACGGCGGCCGGGGGCGGGACGATGGGGACTTCGCCGACGCCGCGGACTCCGAAGGGGTGTTCGGGGTCGGGGACTTCGACCAGGATCGTTTCGATCATCGGGACGTCGTAGATCGTTGGGATGCGGTAGTCGAGGAAGCTCGCGTTGCGCATCACGCCTTTGTCGTCATAAAAGTATTCTTCGTTGAGTGCCCAGCCGATGCCTTGGACGACTCCCCCTTGCAACTGGCCTTCGACGTAGCTGGGGTGAATCGCCGTGCCGACGTCTTGGCTGATCGTGTAGCGCAGGATTTGAGTCTTGCCGGTGTCGGGATCGACTTCGACATCGACACAGTGCGTCCCGAAGGCTCCCCCTTGATTGGCTTCGGAGGAGAAGCCGCGTCCGATGACGGGACCGCCGCAGTGATTGACCTGCTCGGCGATGGCTTTGAACGTGATCGACTTGCCTTCGGGACCGATGAGCGAAGCGGTCGCGACGGCGTAGCGGACTTTGCTCGGATCAACGTCCCACAACACCGCCGCTCGTTGGACCATTTGGCGTTGGATGTCGAGTCCCGCTTCGTAAGCGGCGATGCCGGTCGCGAAGGTGACTCGGCTGCCGCCGGTGACGTCGTTGTAGCCGACGGCGTCGGTGTCCACGACGTTCGGGTTGATGTCGGACGCCGTCAGGCCGAGCGTTTCGGCAAGCTGCATGGCGATGCTGGCTCGCGAACCGCCGATGTCGGTCGTGCCGAGGGACAGCGAGACGCTGCCGTCGGTGTTGACGGTCGCGAACACAGCACTCTTCAAGCCGCAGTTGAACCAGAAGCCCGACGCGACTCCGCGACCCACCTTGCCTCCGAACTTTGGCTTCGGCAGCGGCGTGGAGTAGTGCTCGCTCTTCTTCAAGTAGTCCACCGTTTCCCACATGCCGATGCGCGGGAAGACTGGGCCATCGACTCGGCGAGTTCCTTCTTTCGCGGCGTTCTTCGCGCGGAATTCCAACGAATCGAGTTTCAGCTTTTCACAGAGTTCGTCGATGACGGTCTCGACACCGAACGCTCCGATCGTCGCGCCGGGGGCTCGATAGGCGTTCGTGCGCGGCTTGTTGACGCAGACGTCGTAGCCATCGACGCTGCCGTTCGGCACGTCGTAGCAGGCGAACGCACACATCGCCGCCATACCGATCGGCGAACCGGGGAACGCTCCGGCATCGAAGGCCATGTAAGCCGATGCCGCCATGATCTTGCCGTCGCCATCAACGCCGATTTTGACCTTCATGTACGACGCGGGCGTCGGGCCGGTCGCTTCGAGCACGGCCGCTCGGTCCATCACCAATTTGACCGGCTTGCCGCTCTTCTTCGACAGCGCGGCCGCGACCGGTTCGAGGTACACGGAAATCTTCCCGCCGAAGCCGCCGCCGATCTCGGTCGGCACGACCTTGATGCTTCCCAGCGGCACGCCAAGCAATTCCGAGCACTGCTGCCGCACCGTGAATGATCCCTGCGTGCAGCACCAAATTGTGACGCGGCCATCTGGGTTCCATGTGGCGGTCGCGGCGTGTGGTTCGATGTAGCCTTGATGCACGGTGCCGGTTGTGAATTCCCGCTCGACAACGACCTTCGCCTTCGCGAATCCGTCGGCGAGGTTTCCTTTCTCAAAATGAAAATGCTTGGCGACATTGGTCGGCTTGTCTCCGGTCGTGCCTGCTCCGACTTCTTCGCAGCGCACATCATCATTGAGCACAATCGCCGACGGCTTCATCGCTTCACGCACATCGAGCAGCACCGGCAGCGGTTCGTATTCGACCTCGATCAACTTCACCGCTTCCTCGGCGATGTGAATGTTGTCCGCCGCGACCGCCGCGATCGCGTGCCCTTTGTAGAGCACCTTGTCGCGAGCCAGCACATTCTGCGAGAGGTGCGACATGCACACGGCACCCTCGCCAAGTTGAGCGATCCGATTCCCCGGATTCGGCAAGTCCTTCGTCGTCACGACCGCTCGCACGCCGGGCAACTTCTCGGCCTTCGACGTGTCGATCCGCTTGATCTTCGCGTGAGCGTGCGGGCTGCGCAGCATCGCCGCGTACAGCATCCCCTGAATCTTCGTGTCCGCGCCGTAACGAGCGCGACCGGTGACCTTATCGACGCCATCGTGCCGAACCGGACGAGTGCCGATGACTTTGTATTTCGTGGCTGTGGCCATGAGTGACTCCTCACGAGGTTTCAATGAATTGTTCAATGGAATGGATGATCGACGATTATTGCGCGGCAGATCGGTCTGGCGGTTTCACGCTCGTTCCGGCCAAACGCTCCTCGTCGCTTCGCTTGCTGACAACAAATGTCCGCACTGGCTTGGGCGGACGAGTGACAGTCGGACCACCACGAAGGGCTTGCCGTTCGCGGAGATGCCGGCCGATGGCGTCGATGTCGCCGCCGAATTGGTCGGAGAGTTTTGCACGAGTTTTGTGAATCTCGTCGAGGATTGAGTTATCGGACATCGCTAGTCCTCCATCATTTCACTTGGGGTACAAATCAGCGGAGGTTCGTATCCCGCCGATCGACAGATTGATTCAATTTTCAATCGGTGCTTGATATTCGCGATGTGGCGGCAATTCCAAGTCAGCAAGTAATCCATCCCGTGAATCGCCGCGACCGCAATGTGGAAGGCATCGTATTCGGCTTTTGGAGGCAATGAGAGTCCCAAGAAAAGTGCTTTGGCCAACGCGTCCGTTTTCTCGGATTGCTCCAAGACAGGAATTTCGTTCAAGAACTCCAAGCGTCGATTCGCCGCATCGGGGTCTCCTTCGGCCGCTTCTTCCAAGACCAAATCGGAGATGAAAAGCTCATATTGCTGTCGGTGACTGTTCCACCACTCGTGAGTTTCATCCTGTTGACCAGCCATCACGGGCTTCGAGCTGCGCCATGCCGTCAGGTAGCTGGCGATCGTGGTTTCGAGATAGACCGATTCCATGCTGACTCCGCACCAAGATTAGTGGCAGCCCTTTTCGTGGCAGTTCTTCATGTAGTGGTCTTGCCAAGTCGTAGCGGCGTCTTGGACGGCTCGGACGATTTTGTCGTAGCCGGTGCAACGGCAGAGGTTGCCCGCGAGGTTGAAGCGGATCTCGTCCTCGGTCGGCTTGGGGTTTTGGGAGAGGAACCATTCGCTCTGCATGATGAAGCCGGGAGTGCAGATACCGCACTGCAACGCGGCACCTTCGAGGAACGCCTTTTGGATCGGGTCGAGTCCGGCGGCGGTGGCGACCCCTTCGATGGTGCGAACGGTCGCCCCTTCGGCCTCGACCGCCAGCACGAGGCAGCTATCGACCGGGCGACCGTTGAGGATGACCGTGCAAGCTCCGCAGTTGCCGTTCGAGCAACCTTCCTTCGTGCCGGTCAGGTCCATGTTGTCTCGCAAGACTTCGAGCAACGTCTGCCGCGGCTCGCACAGGAATTCGGTTTGGTTGCCATTGAGAGTGGTCGTGACGATTCGTTTCTTGGCCATGTGATTGATCCCCGCTGAAGAGGTTTGATTTCGATGTATTCCCCCTGCGTGCTCCGCGCCTCTGCGTGAGACCAGAAGTGACTCACGCAGAGGCGCGGAGCACGCAAAGGATGAAAAACTAATGTCCGATACGGCAATCGACATGCTCTCCGCGAGCACGCGCGACGGCGGCTTTGAGAACTCGTTCGGTCAGCACGCCGGTGATGTGCAGGCGGAATTCTTTCGTGCCGCGCATGTCGTCGATCGGCACCGCAATCGCGCGAGCGGCTGTTGCGGCTTTCGCGATCGTCTCGTCGTTGATGGGTTGACCGGCGAGTGCATCGCCGACGGCTTTCGCGAACAACGGGGTCGGAGCGACAGCTCCCAGTGCAATGCGGGCGGAGACGAACTTGTCTTTCGCGTCGTTCAAGACCACGCTCGCGCCGACGCCGACGACGGCGATGTCCATTTCGTTGCGCGGGATGAAGCGGCGGTAGTGCGAGCCGCTATTCGCTGCTCGCGCGGGGAATTTCAGTTCGACGAGCAACTCGCTCGGCTGCAAAACATTCTTGCCGGGGCCGGTGCAGAAATCTTCGACGGCGACTTCGCGTCGGCCTTTCGGTCCCGCGATGACGGCGACCGCTCCGAGCACGATCAGTGACGGCGTCGAATCGGCGGCCGGGCCGGAGTTGCACAAGTTGCCGCCGACGGAGGCTCGGCTTTGAATCTGCACGCCGCCGATGATGCGGCAACTATCGGCCAGAGCGGCATAATCCGACACGATGCCGCAGTGTCCGTAAACCTGATAGCACGGCACGGCCGCTCCGAGTCGCAGGCCGGTCGCACCGTGCTCCAGCACGTTGAGTTCGGCGATCTTCTTGACGTCGATCAACACGTCGGGAGTCAGCCGGCCGACTCGAACTTGGTCAATGAGGTCGGTTCCGCCGGCCAAGCAGCGGGCCGAGCCGTTGTGTTTGGCCACCAGCTCAATCGCGGCGGCGAGGGTCGTCGGGGCTTCGTACTCAAAGTCGCGCATCGGGGGTGCCTTTCCAAAATGACTGACGGCGAAGCGAACGGGGCTTAGAGTATCGCCCAACGCGCAGACGGCAAGGCAGCGAAAGTCGATCAGAGGTTCGCCGTAATGCCGAGTCCCAAAACATGCTGACTGGAGAACGCCGATGACAAAAACTTGGTTCGTGATCGCGATTGTTTTGGGGAGCGTGTGGAATGGCTCGATGCGCGGAGCCGATGTTCCGTGGCTCTTGGAAGTCACCAAAGTTCCGGCGAATCCACCGCGTGAGGGGATCGGCCGACTGACTCCGCTGCTCTTGGATGGGGCCGGCCGGGCCATCACGACTCGTGAAGATTGGGAACGGCAACGGAAGAAAGTCAGCGAAGACTGGCGGAAGTTTCTCGGCCCGATGCCAGAGCCTCGGCCGGCGGTGAAGTTGGAAGTGCTCAAGACGGAGTCGCTCGACGGGATTCAGCGAATCTTGGTCCGGTACGAAGGGGAGCCAGGGTTGTTCGTCGAGGGCTACTTGCTGAGGCCCCTCGCCAACAACAACGAGACGCTGCCACGACCGGGCATCGTCGCGCTGCATCAGACGACGAATGCCAGCATCGACGAAGTGGCCGGCGTGAGCGGGCCGGACTCGATGCAGATTGGATTGAAGCTGGCGAAGCGAGGATTCGTCGTGTTCTGCCCGCGCTGTTTCTTGTGGCAGAGCGTGAAGGACTACAATGACGCAGTGGCGAAGCATCGCGAGCGGCATCCAAACTCGCTTGGCATGGCGAAGATGCTTTACGACGCGGTGCGCGGCGTGGATGTCTTGGCTTCGTTGTCGGAGGTGGATGCGAAGCGGATCGGTGCGGTGGGACATTCGCTCGGCGCTAAGGAAGCGTTGTATCTCGCGGCGCTCGATGAGCGGATCAAGGCGGCTGTCGCGAGTGAAGGCGGAACCGGCTTTCGATCCACGAACTGGGACGCACCGTGGTATCTCGGCCCGGCGATCCGTGACGAAAACTTTTCGCTCAATCATCATCAATTACTGGCATTGATCGCGCCGCGACCGTTCTTGATTCTCGGTGGTGAGTCGGGCGGCGGCGCGGCGGACGGGGATCGAAGCTGGCCGTTGCTCGAAGCAGCGTTGCCGGTGTGGCGGTTGTATGGCGAGCCGACTCGACTGGGCCTGCTCAATCATCGGCAGGGGCATTCGATCTCGCCGGAGTCTTTCGAGCGGATCGCGGAGTGGCTGGAGACGTATTTGCGCTGAGCGTCGGCAACCAACAAAAGAAGCCCAGTCGTTAGAGCGACCGAGCTTCGGTGGCGTCATGGCAGAGACTCAGAGTCAGGGCTGTGGAACTTGCCGCGGGCGGATGACCGTCTCTGGATCGTCCGATGGGCTGGTAAATTCTTGCCGCTTTGGTTCGTCCGCCTCGGGTGCCGGTGGCGGAGGTGGGTTTGCCGACTTCGGCCGATCGGCTGGTTTCACGGGGGCGGCATCGTTGGAAGGCGGCGGAGGCAATGCACCGACGGAGGGTCGTGAATCCGCTTGCTCAAACAGTTCCCAACCGTTGCTCGCCGGTTTGAACTTGTAGGTCGCCGACTTGAGGCTGTACCTCGCGAAGTTGGTGCCATCGCCGCGGCTGAACTCCACGATCCAATCGCGATCGTGAGTGAATCGCTGCGACTGACCGGGCCTCATCACGAACGGCTGACCGTTCAATGCGTATTCGACGGTCTCCGGGTTTGTGGCCGGATTCGTCAGCACGATTGAGCCGCCGTCGAACATGGGAGCTTGCGGTCCGGAAGGTACGATTGTTGTGTCGGTATAGACTTGGCTCGGAGCGTAGTAGTACGGCGAGGAGTACGTTTGGCCGTAGTAGCCAGGGCTGTAATAGCCCGAACCGTAGCCGCCGTAGTAGCCTCCTCCCCATCCTCCGCCATAGCCGTAGCCCCCATAGCCGCGACCATAGCCATAGCCGCCACGGCCGATATTCAGTTGAAAGCCGCCGCCACCAATTCCGATGCCGACCCGCGAGCCTCCGCGTCGGTGATCGGCTTGAGCCGTCGAGGCGGCAAGGCTCGACACGATCGTGACCGCGAGAATTAAGTTCCTAACCATGGTTATTTCCTTTTCAAATGGGACTCGGGAAGGCCGGTCCAACGTCTCAACGGGCGAGTCCTACGAGCACTGCCGACCATCGACTACTCATGTTTTTCCCCACGAGACTGTCGCGGGAACTCCAGGAATGTGCTGGGAGCATTTCTCGGTCGATTCGCCGTGCGTGTGGGCCTCTCTGAGCAGAACTGCGGCAAGCCGAGCGGCCACTGCGGCTTTCTGCCTCGAGAACCGCCCGACACTTCGACAATCACACGACTCGTGACGAATGAACCCGGCGCGGATTCTTCGCCGTCATGGTGCTTTGATCGTCAGCCAGATGGGGGGGCTGGCGTATGGTCGCTTTTGAGTGAAGCTGATTGAGACATTGGCGTTCACGCTGAGCGGTAGGCGTTCAACCGGTTTGGCGTCGGGAGCGATCTCGATCACGACTCGGCCCTTGGTTTCGTTGGCGTTGAGCGACATCTTGGCTCCGGCATCGACGAGCTTCACACCCGGTGGCAACGGCGTGCCGAAGACTTGGCCGAGATGTTGCAGCATCACGTCGAGCGTCAGCCGGTCCTTGTAGTTTTCGCGGCGTTGAATCTCGACTTCGATCGTCGCCTTCTCGCCGGGCTTGAGCGTCAGTTCCGTCGGCGTGACGCGGACGGCGGCGATGTCGAAGATCGAGCAGACCGAAACCATCTGCGTCTCGACAGGCCAGATCATGCGACCGCCGCCGGGCATTTCCATTTCGGTGAGTGGTTCGACCAGCTTCTCGATGACACGCGGCGGCTGACCCTCGGGACCGGGGATCGTCGCTTTGGCAATCACCTTCACGAGCGACGCGACCGGCTTTGCATCAGCGGCGGCTTGCAGGATCAACACGCCGTCGGTGGCGTGAGCCGGGATCGTCAGCGGCGCGAATGTGACTCCGGCGGGCAGTCCTTCGACACGAATCTCAACCGGCGCGTTGAAGCCGCCAGTCTTCGTGAGCTTCACATACCAGGGAAAATTTGTGCCGGGACCGAGTCCCGCGCGGTCCTCATCACACTGAGCGGTGAAGTCGGCGACTTCCGGCTTCACGAACAACACGTAGCCGAATGTCGGGCCGCCACGATTGAGCAAGTCGCGAATTTGCAGCGTGTAGATGCCGTCCACCGAGGCCGTGAAGACGAGCATCGAATCCTTCGTGCTGGGATGAATGTCGTCATTCGTCGCGATCACTCCGGCCGTCGGGTGAAGCACGCGGATCGTCGAGTCGAGGCTCGAACCGTTGCGGCGTGAACGCACTTCGCAACGCACCGTCTGGCCGGCCTTCAGCGTCAGCGAGAAATTGTCGATGTCGTTCGGCGCGTCCATGCGGCCGTTGATCGCTTGCGGGACCGAGACCGCTTGAGACTGATCCGGCTTGTCATTCGGTTCCACATCAGCGACGAGCGGCAAGTCGGTCACTTCGAGCAGCACCGGATTGAACACCGACGAACCGGCCGACAACTGCGCCGAATAACGGCCAACCGGCAGCGGATTCGGCAACGAAGTCGGAACCAGCTCGGCCGTCGGCGTCGCGAGGTTGTAGCCGGCGACCTGAAACGACATCGGGCCGCTCGGCGAGACCGCCAGCGGGAACGCGGCGGTGACGAACGGCCGGTCGGTCGTTTGCAGGACGTAGGTGAACGATGCCGTCCCGTTGAAGTCCACGTCGCGGACAGTCACGAAGTAGTCGCCCGCTTGTTCAAACTTGTAGTTCACCAGCGAGTCCGCGAAATGAAAATCGTCGTTCGCGGATAACTCACGGCCGGTCGCGTCGCTGATGACCAAAATCGGATCGAGCTGATCGAACTGATTGTGCCGCTTGTAAAAGAATCGGAAGCAGTGCATCGCGAACGTGACCGACTGTCCGGCCGCCGCCGTCAGCTTGTAGACATCGACTTGCTCGCGCGCGGTCAACTGGCCGGAGATTGTCTGCCCAATCGCGATCGTCTGAGCTTTGTCACGAGCAGCGTGTGGTTCGGTTTGCTCGACGACCACCGGGCCATCGACGACCAGCAATTGTCCGCATGTCGAAGCTCCGTTCGCCGCCGCGATGCGAAACTCGCGCGGGCCGAGCGTGGCGGTCGCGTCGGCGGTGACCTTCAGCTTGAGCTGATCCACAGAATCCTTCTCGCCGTGCGGAATGATCTCGGCTCGTAACCCCTCGCCCTGAAACAGCACGGCGAACGTCCCCGCGAAACCCTTCTTCTGATTCGGGTACGTGAAAACGGTGAGATCGGTCGTTGCTCCACGCTGAACCGCCATTGGCAGAGCATGCGTGAATTCGGGATTCGGCGTTTGAGCGTGTGCCGACTGTGGGGCCACGATGGCTATTCCGAGAACAATCGCCAGCGTTCCCATCAACCAAGATCGCGTCGACGCCATCATCATCCCCAGTTTGGAAACAGTGCATCTGCCTTTACAAAAAAGACCGACGAGGCCACGGTTCGCCGTCGATTCACCTTCGTCCGAGCCATTGGTTCTGTCAACTCAGTTCCCTATCGTGCTCTCTCTTCGCGCTCTTCGCGGCCTTCTGTTCAAGAAAAGAATTCTGGATCAGGAACAGAAGGTCGCAAAGAACGCGAAGGGGGATTGGCTTCGGAAGTTTCAAGGAGTTGAGGGAATGACGATGCGTACTCACCAATGGCATCTGCTGCGAAGCCCTATTTCCGTTTCACATGCGAGCCTTGTGATGGTGCTCGGATTTTACGGCAGCCTCACTGCAATCAGTGCGGAACCGGACTTCGCTGCGTTCGAGAAGACTTATGCAACCGACGTGCGGCCGCTCGTCGTGCGAACTTGCGGTGAGTGTCATTCGGAGAAGCTGGCGGAGGCGGAGATCAATCTGCTGTCGTTCGCCACGTTCGGCGATGTTCGCAAAGAGGTCCGCACCTGGCAGAAGGTCGGCGAGATGCTCGACAGCGGGCAGATGCCGCCGCCAGAAGCGAAGCAACAACTCAGCGAGACCGAACGCTCAAAGCTGCGCGATTGGGTGCGGCGTTACCTGAAAGAAGAGGCCAAACGTTTCGCGGGCGATCCGGGGCCGGTCGTGCTGCGGCGGCTGAGCAATGCAGAATACACCTACGTGCTGCGCGATCTGACTGGCGTTGATTCGTTGCAGCCGGCACGCGAGTTTCCAGTCGATGGCGCGGCGGGCGAAGGGTTCACGAATGCCGGGCACGCGCTGGTGATGTCGCCGTCGCTGTTGACGAAGTATCTCGACGCGGGCAAAGACGTCGCCGAGCACGCGGTCCTGTTGCCGGACGGAATTCGCTTCTCACCGAGCACCACGCGGCGGGACTGGACCGAGGCATTGCTCACAGAGATTCGCTCGTTCTATCGCGAGTTCACCGACGCGCAGGGTGGCTCGAAGGTCAACCTGCAAGGGATCGTGTTCGACACGAACGCCGGCGGACGATTGCCAATCGAAAAGTATTTCGCCGCGACGCTCGCCGAACGCGACGCTTTGCAGAGCGGCAAGAAGACAATCGAAGGGGTCGCGAACGAACGCGGGTTGCGAGCAAAGTATCTCGGAGCGTTGTGGACATTACTTGGGCGAACGGGGGGCGTTAGCCCCCTGGTGGAACCGTCGGAAAACCAGGGGGCTGACGCCCCCCGTTCGCCTGGAACTTCGTTGCTGATCGACGGCTTGCGAGCGCGTTGGCGAACCGCAAAGCCGGAGGACGCGCCAGCACTCGCCGCGGAGGTCGCGCGGTGGCAGCAGGCGTTGTGGCGGTTCACGAGCGTCGGCCACATCGGCAAGGTCGGTGGCCCGAAGGCGTGGATGGAACCGGTTGCTCCGATCACCGCGCGGCACGAGATGCGTTTGAAGTTGCCGGCCGCTTCCGAAGGTCAGGACGTCGTCTTGTATCTGTCGGCTGGAGACGCCGGGGACGGCAACGAACAAGACTTCGCGATCTGGGAACGTCCGCGATTTGTTTCGCCCGGCCGGCCCGATTTGTTGCTGCGCGATGTGCGTCCGGTGTCGCGAGAACTCGCGGCGCGGCGAGAGCGGTTGTTCGCGAGCGCGGCAAAGTGTCTCGGCGCGGCGGCCGATGTGAGCGCGGCTCAGGATGCGGTCGATGTGAAACAACTCGCGCAGAAGCACGGAGTCGAAACAGATGCGCTGGCGGCATGGCTGGATTATCTCGGCATCGGTACGGGCGGCCCCGCGAAGATCGGCACGCCGATCACACAGAAAGTGGAGACTTCATCGGGCTACGATTTTGTCAAAGGCTGGATCGGCGGCGATGCACTCAGCGTGGTCGCGAACTCGTCCGATCAGCACGTGCGCAGTCCCGGCAACATGGCTCCGCACAGCGTTGCCGTGCATCCGACGCCGACGCTCTCAGTCGCGGTCGGCTGGCGCAGTCCGGCGGCGGCAACGTTGCGCATCGAAGGTCAGGTGCAGCACGCTCACCCGGAATGCGGCAACGGCGTCGTGTGGTCGCTGGAACTGCGACGTGGCAACTCGCGGCAACGGCTCGCGGCTGGCACGGCTCACGGGCCGAACAAGGTGAAGATTGGTCCGCTGGAAAAGATCGCCGTGCGGCCGGGCGATCTCGTGTCGCTGGTCATCGGCCCGCGAGACGGCAATCACTCGTGCGATCTGACCTCAATCGACTTCACGCTGCATGACGGCACGCGCGAATGGAATCTCGGCCGCGAGATCTCGCCGGAGATTCTGGCCGGAAATCCACACAAAGATTCGCACGGCAACGCGGATGTGTGGCATTTCTATTCCGAGCCGGCCAACGGCTCGACCGGCCACGTCATCGCGGCGGGCTCGGTGCTGGCCCGTTGGCAATCGGCCGCGAGTGTCGAAGAGAAGCAACGGCTCGCCGACGAAGTGCAACGCCTGTTGCAAGGGGGCGTATCGTCGTTGCCGAAGGAATCTCCCGACATCGCGCTGTATCGGCAACTGACGTCACTGGGTGGACCGCTGCTGGCTTCGGCGTTGAAGGCTCTCTCGGCTCCGCCAGCCGGCGATGCGAGCGATGACAAAGAGATTAAGCTCGGTCTTGATCCCGCCTTGTTCGGCAAGCATCCCAACGGCTCGCCCATCGAACCCGCGAGTCTCTGCGTGGCCGCACCATCGGTCATCGAAGTGCGACTTCCGGCGGACCTCGTGGCCGGCGCTGAATTTGTCACGACTGGCTCGCTGCACGCGGAGACCGGCAAAGAAGGGAGCGTGCAGTTTCAAGTCCTGACCACGAAGCCGGAGACCGCGAAGGGACTGCAAGCGACCGCTGCGATCGAGACCAACGCGAACGGCCCGTGGACTTCCAACAACCGCAGCGTGTCGCACACGACGCCAATTGTGGTCAACGACAGCAGTGCCGCGCGACGCCGTATCGAAGCCGCGTTTGATGAATTCCGCCGCTGGTTCCCGGCGGCACTGTGTTACACGAAGATCGTCCCGGTCGATGAAGTCGTCACGCTGACGTTGTTCTATCGCGAAGACGATCACCTCCGCCGGCTGATGCTCGACGATGCCGAAGCCGCGCGGCTCGATCGGCTGTGGGACGAGATGCACTTCGTCAGTCACGACGCGCTGACGCTGGTCGATGCGCTGGAGCAACTCATCCAGTACGCGACCCAAGACGCCGACCCGAAGGTCTTTGAGCCGCTGCGAAAGCCGTTCGGCGAACGGGCTGAGGCGTTCCGTCGCCGGCTAGTGGATACCGAACCGAGGCACGTCGAATCGGTCTTAGAATTCGCCGCGCGTGCGTACCGCCGTCCGCTGCGGCAGGCCGAGTCAGTCGGTTTGCGTGCGCTGTATCGCTCTTTGCGAGGTCAAGAACTCCCACACGACGATGCGATCCGCTTGCTGCTCGCGCGAGTGCTCGTCTCGCCAGAGTTTCTGTATCGCCCGGAACGTAGCCCTGTCGCTCCGCGACAGGAAAGCCAAGCATCAACCGCATCCCACCCGGTGACTGACGACGAACTTGCCACACGGCTCAGCTTCTTCCTCTGGTCGTCAGTCCCCGATGCCGAGCTTCGCGAAGTCGCCGCCAGCAAAAAGCTCCATGAACCAGAAACGCTCACGGCGCAAACTCGCCGCATGTCGCGCGACGCTCGCGTCCGCCGGCTCGCCACCGAGTTCGCCTGTCAGTGGCTGCATATCTACGACTTCGACTCGCACGACGAAAAGAGCGAAGCCACATTTCCAACCTTCAATGACCTGCGCGGAGCGATGTATGAAGAGTCGATCCGCTTCTTCATTGATCTCGTTCAGCGAGACGGCTCGGTACTCGAACTACTCGACGCCGATCACACGTTTTTGAACGAAGACCTCGCGAAGCATTACGGAATTCCTTGGGAAAGTAGCCGGCAGACTCCGTCTGCCGACGGCACACGGAGTGTGCCTGTTACTAATGAATGGCGGCGCGTCGAGGGAGTCAAACAACATGGCCGCGGCGGCATCCTCGGCATGGCCAGCACGTTATCGAAACAATCCGGAGCCTCGCGCACGAGCCCCATCCTGCGCGGCAACTGGGTCAGCGAAGTGCTGCTCCACGAAAAGCTGCCGAAGCCTCCGAAGGGGGTGCCGATCCTCCCCGATGTCGTCCCGGCCGGATTGACCGAGCGGCAACTGATCGAGCAGCACAGCTCGGTCGCCGCGTGCGCGAAGTGTCACGCGCGCATCGACCCGTTCGGTTTCTCACTGGAGAACTACGACGGCATCGGTCGTTCCCGTGCCGCCGTCCAGCCGCCCATCGACACCCGCACAAAGCTGCTCGACGGCACCGAGATCAACGGTCTCGACGGGTTGCGGTCCTATTTGCTGACCACTCGCCGAGACGATTTCGTTCGGCAGTATTGCCGCAAGCTGCTGGGCTATGCCCTCGGCCGAGCGGTGGAACTCTCTGACGAACCGCTGCTCGATGAAATGCAGGTCCGGTTGAAAGCGAACGGCTACCGGATGAGCATTGCCGTTGAAGCGATCGTTCAAAGTCCGCAGTTCACGAAGATTCGGACAAAGAATGAATAAAACAGGTGTCACGCGAAGGCGCGGAGACGCGAAGGAAGGAATTTACTGATATTCTTCTTCGCGCCTCCGCGCCTTCGCGTGAGAATCCGCATCCGAAAGGAAACCAGCCATGAATCTCTTCTCCCGCAGAACTTTTCTCCGAGGCGTCGGTGTCTCGATGGCCTTGCCGTGGTTTGAGTCGCTAACCGTTTGGGGTGACGACGCGGCCGGCAAGCGAGCCAGTCAGGCTCCGATTCGCACGGCGGTGTTGTTCTCCGGCAACGGATTTCACAGCAAGGAGTGGTGGGCGAAGGGCGAAGGGGCGAGCATGGAACTTGGCCAAGTGCTCGCGCCGCTGCATGACTTCCGCCAGAAGCTGCTGTTCATTCGCGGCCTCTACAACGAGCAGGCGTTGAAGGGAAACATCCATAGCTCGCAGACCGGCAACCTGTTGTCGGGAGCACCGCTCGCGCCGGGTGGAGAGATTCGGTCGGGAACCAGCTTCGATCAGCTCATCGCTCAGAAATACGGCCGCAATACGAAGGTGCCCAGCCTCGTGCTCGGTTGCGAGAAAGCGAATCCGTCGGTCCACAAAAACTATTCGATGCTTTACAGCTCACACATCTCGTGGAGCTCGCCGACCACGCCGACTCCGCTGGAGGTTTACCCCGCGCTGGCGTTTGACCGGCTCTTCAAAGACGAAGTGCAAAAGGGCGACAAGAGCGTGCTCGATGCGGTGCTCGCCGATGCGAACGATCTGCGGCGCGACATCAGCAAGGCCGATCAACGCAAGCTCGACGAGTACCTCGATTCCGTGCGCGATGTCGAGCAGCGGATCGAGCAATCGGGCAAGCGCGGCGAGTTGCAGGGTTGGCGGCCGACGCTCGACAAGCCGAACATTCCTCGTCCGGCCGACGGCATTCCGCAAGACGTCGCCGAGCACATGAAGTTGATGTGCGACATCCTGGTGCTCGGCTTCCAGACTGACACGACACGGGTCTGCACGCTGAAGCTCAACAACGATCATTCGTCGCTGCGGTTCCCGAACCTCGGCGTCGATTACATGATCCACCACCTGCTGTCGCACTCGGATGGTGCCGACTGGCTGAAGGTCAATCGGTTCTTCCTGGAGCAACTCGGCTACATCGCCCGGCAGCTCGACGCGATTCAAGAGGGCGAGCGGACGCTGCTCGACAATTCGATGATCATGTACTGCTCCAGCATGTTGACCGGCAGTCACGACGCGACACAGCTTCCGGTCGTGGTGCTCGGCGGTGCGGGCGGCCAGATCAAAGGAGGCCGAGTGCTCGACTACCTCGGCAAACCCGATCGCCAGATGTGCCGTCTGTTCCTGTCGCTGATGAACAAGACCGGATTGCACGCCGAGAAGCTGGGCGATGCGACTCAGCCACTGGCGGAAGTGTGATTGCGCTTCAATCCAGCACTCCCCACTGAGCTTGCCTCAGTGGCTTGCGGGCTTTTGCACTACGTTGGCCGCGCTGCAATTGCTCGCGTGCGTAGTGCAGAAGCCCGTGAACCACTGAGGCAAGCTCAGTGGGGTTTCTTCGTTGCAGGTCACGCGAGAATGTCGTTGATCACGCTGCCGGCGACATCGGTCAGCCGGAAGTCGCGGCCGTTGAAGCGGTAGGTTAGATCCTCGTGATTCAGTCCCATCAGGTGCAGCAGCGTCGCGTGCAAGTCGTTGACGTGGACTTTCTTCTCGACCGCTTTGTAGCCGAACGGATCGGTCGCTCCGTAATGCAGGCCGCGCTTCACGCCGCCGCCGGCCATCCAGATGGTGAAGCCGTTCGGGTTGTGGTCGCGGCCCTTCGCGCCTTGTGAATCTGACGTGCGGCCGAACTCGCCGCCCCAGATGACCAGCGTGTCTTCCAGCAAGCCGCGCGTCTTGAGGTCGGCCAGCAGCGCGGCGGCCGGCTGATCGGTGTGCAGGCCGTTCGAGCGGTGATTCGTCTGCAGGTCGGAGTGACAATCCCACGGCACATCGTTGACGCTGCCGTCACCGCCGACTCCTTTTCCGGCGAAGATCTGCACGAAGCGAACGCCTCGCTCCACCAATCGCCGAGCGATCAAACATTGCCGCGCGAACGTGGCGCACTCCGGCTTGTCCATTCCGTATTGCTTGTGAGTCACTTCGGACTCTTTCGCGATGTCGAGCGCTTCGGGCGCGGCCATCTGCATTCGATAGGCTAGTTCGTAGGAGTTGATCCGCGCGGCGAGATCGGCTTGCGTCGCGCGAGTCGCGGCGTGCTCTTGGTTCAAGGTGCGAATCAATTCGAGCTGTGCTCGCTGTTGCGCGTCGCTGTGTTTGCCATCGCGGGCAAGATTGTCGATCGCCTCTTTGCGGCGGGCATCGAGCGTGAGAGCTTGATACGTTTTCGGCAGAAACCCGGCCGACCAGATTTGGTCATCGCCGCGCGGCCGAGTGTCGTGCAGCACGACATAGGCGGGCAGATCCTGGTTCTCGGCACCCAGCCCGTAAGTCATCCACGCACCCATCGCCGGCAGGCCGGGGCGATTCGTGCCGCACATCAATTCGATCGCCGCTGGGGCGTGATTGTTCTGCCGCAGATACATCGAGTGAATGAAGGTCATCTCATCGACGTGCCGCGACAGGTACGGAAAGATATCTGGGACCCAGGTGGCTGACTCGCCGTGCTGCCGCCACTCGAACGGCGACTTCAGGCACTTGCCGCTGGTGGTGAAGAAACCGGTCTTCGGGTCCGCCCCGGCGAGATCCTGGCCGTCCCGCTTTTGCAGTTCGGGTTTGTAATCCCAGGTGTCGACTTGCGAAGGACCACCGGTCATGAAGAGCCAAATGACGGACTTGGCCTTCGCGGCGAAATGCGGCTGCTTCTGAGCCAGCGGATTCGCGATGGCATCTTCTTGCAGCATTGACGCGAGCGCAAGCGAGCCGAATCCGAGTCCGGTGTCTTGAAGGAATCGGCGACGAGAGGGAAGCGGGAGTTGAAACATGATTGTCCTCTTTCGACGAGCGTGTTTGGCAGAACGATGGGGGCAGAATGATGTGTTGATCGTTCTGCCCAAATCGTTCTGCCAAATTGTTCTCGCTTTCAGTCCACGTAAACGAACTCATTCAGACACAACAGCACTTGGCAGAACTCTGTCAGGGCGATGTTCACGTTGGAATCGGGTGTAGTCTGTTGATTGATAAAGCCGAGCATCCGGTCGCGTTCCTCTTTCGAGGGCTGACGGGCAAAGGCGAATTGATAGGCTCGTTCGACGGTGGTTTCGAGGGGCACGTCGGCAGTCGGCCGAATGCGGGCCACGAGCTTCTCGGCCTGCTGGCGGACGAAGGGGGAGTTCATCATCGTCAGAGCCTGCGTGGGCAGCGTCGTGCTGACACGTTCGCCGATGCTTTGCGTTGGTTCGGGGGCGTCGAACATTGTCATGAATGGAATCAGCTCGCTCCGTTTCACTCGGAGGTAGACGCTGCGGCGCGGCGCGTTGTCGAGCAGGCTGGGCCCGTACATCGTTGTGTCGAGCGAACCACCGACGGCCAATAGCGCATCGCGGATGATCTCGGCTTCCAGGCGACGCGGTTTGTGATGCCAGAGGAACCGGTTCTGCGAGTCGATCTTCAGGTTGTCGGGCGAGACGTCGTTCGATTGCTGATAGACCGCCGTGAGCATCATCGCCTTGTGCAGCGGCTTGAGCTTCCAGCCTCCTTTGACGAATTCGGCGGCGAGCCATTCGAGAAGTTCCGGATGCGTGGGCCGCTCGCCCTGTGCTCCGAAGTCGTTCGACGTGCCGACGATCCCTTCGCCGAAATGATGCTGCCACAGCCGATTGACCATCACGCGAGCCAGCAGCGCACCCGCTCCGAATTCGGCATCGGTCATCCAATTCGCCAGGCCGATGCGCGGGTCGATCGCTAGTTGCCCAGTCGATGGTTTCGGCAGCCAGCGAGCCTCTTTGTCAGCGGCGGTCGCGACGACTTGCAGGAAACTCGGCTCGGCCTTGCCTTGTTTGTTATCGACTTCACCACGACGCAGCAGGAAGACATCCTGCCCACCGGCGATCGTGGTGTAGACCTCCGACAACGGCGGTCGCGGTTCGCGTTGAGCGTGATCCCGCACCGAATGAAACACCTTCGCGGTCTCGGCATCGAAGGGGCTGAACCAGCGAGTCAGTGGTTCGCGTAAGGCTTCGGGAATCTGATTGTTGTTGGCGGCCAGCGTTGCTCGGATCTCGGCAAGATGCTGCGGCGCGACGTCGCCGGCCCAAGTGGCTGGATTTGGTTCGGTACTCATCGCAAAGCGTGCTCGGCCGAGTCCCTGATCTCGGAAGTTCAATTCAAACGTCAACTCGGTGCCGCTCGCGAAGCCGGGGAGTCCGCCTTCAATCTCGAAGATCGCCGCGTTGTCTTTGCCGGCGTTGGCACGCACGACCCACGCGGTTGCCGGCTTGCCATCGACCGCGTTGGCTAACGGTTGATCTTTATCCTCGAACGCGGCGAAGACCGGTTTCAACTTCAATTCCATCGGCTTGTCTTTTTCGGCGGCAGCACGATCGAGCGGGCGGGCCGTGACCTTCAACTCCAGCAACTCGAAGCTGCCATCGCCGCTGACGCCGGGGCCGCGCTTCGGCAGCGACTTCTCGGTGAAGGTATCGAGTCGCAGCGCCGTGAGGTTCTTCTGAAACGTGTGCGTTGTGACGGTGTATTCCTCAGCCGCCCGCGCGGCACGTTTGCGGCGGCGAGCGTTGGATTCGATCGCAAAACTTCCGTCGTGTGCGACGATTCCGTTGGAGAGCACCTTCAACCAGGATCGCTCGGCTTCGACCGTCACTGGTTCGAGCACTTGCCAGCGCGGCGTTTCCGGTTGCTTGGCGAATTCCGTCTTCTGCCATTCGGCAAATCGTTTCGGCAGTTCATCGGCGGCGAACTTCTTGAGAGCGGCGACGAGCGGTTCTCCATCTGCGCGGTGCTTTTCGACGGCTCGTTGAGTGGCTGCTGGATCAGGGTCGTAGGTTTTGGAACCGTGGGCCGTTCGCGCCAGTGACGCTGCGACGCCGTAATAGTCTTGCGCCGGAATTGGATCGTACTTGTGCTCGTGACAACGCACGCAGCCCAGCGTCAGGCCGAGCATCGAGCCGCCGATCGTCATGATCATGTCGTCGAGTTGGTCGTAGCGAATCCGCTCGACGGTCTTCGCGGTGATCTGACCGGGATACGGTCCCGCGACCAGGAAGCCGGTGGCCGCCGCGCCGCGATAGTCGTCCGGCAAGAGCTTGTCGCCGGCGATCTGCATCCGCACGAACTCGGTGAAAGGCATGTCGCCGTTGATCGCGCGGATGACCCAGTCGCGGTAGTGAAACGCGCCGGGACGGAAACCGTCGAATTCATAGCCGCCGCTCTCGGCAAACCGCGCAACGTCCAGCCAGTGCCGACCCCAACGCTCGCCGTAGCGTTCGGATTGCAGCAGTTCATCGACGACTTTCTCGAAGGCATTCGGCGAGGCGTCTTGCACGAACGCGGCGATCTGCTCCGGAGTCGGTGGCAGACCAATGAGATCGAAATACGCGCGGCGGATCAGCTTCTCTTTGCTGACGGGGCCGTTGGGACGCAGAGCCTTCTCTTCGTGCTTGGCCACGATGAAACGGTCGATCGCCGTTTTACTCCAGTCAGCGTTCTTCACGTCCGGTGGCGTGATGTTTTTGAGCGGTTGGAACGACCAGAACTGGCGGCCTTCTTCGAGGTTGATGACTCGCTTGGCCGCTCCCGGCTTGCGACCTTCGCGCGGATCGGGAGCACCCATGTCGATCCACTTTGCGAAGTCGGCGATGATTTCGTCCGACAGCTTACCGGTCGGAGGCATCTCCAATCCGTCGTACTTCAGCGCCTTCACTAGCAGACTATCGGCACCCTTGCCTTTGACGATCACCGATCCGCTCTCGCCACCGTCCAGCAATCCTTCGGCCGAATCGAGGTAGAGCTTCGCTTTCAGCTTCTTGGCGGCACGAGCCTCGTCCGAATGGCACGAGTAGCAATGCTGCGCCAGCACCGGGCGGATTTTCTGCTCGAAGAACTCGATCCCTTTGGGGTCGGGAGCTTGAGCCTTGGCGAGCGTGGGCGTTAGGAACAATGTTGCGACGAGCAACGTGACGACTGTGGAAAAGGAGTGCTGTTTCATGATGGCTGAGATTTCAAACGGTTACTGACGAGTTGGCAATGGCGAGCGAGGCTTTGATTCAGGCTACGAACTCGGCGGCGGCTTCGCACACGGATGCTAGAGCCGCACACGGATGAAGAAAGTGATTGTGCCGCGTCCATCCGTGTGCGCCTCTCGCATCCGTGTGCGAAGTTCAAGGTGCTCGATTCCAACAACATTCGACACAACCGCGACAACATCCCGGCCTCGATCATTCCGTCATGCGGGAATTCGCCGAGCCAGCACAATACACTCATCTCGCGAGACCATTGAGATCGAAACTCGAATCCTGGGAGGCGTACCCGTGCGGACTTTCATCCTCATCGTTGTTGCTGTGCTGATCGGTGGCTCGGCCCATGCCGACGAAGCATTTCCGGGACATCGCATTGTGGGCAACACCTATTACGTCGGCTCGAAGGCGCTGGCGACGTATTTGATCACGACGCCTGAAGGGCACATTCTGATCAACAGCGGCTTTGAGGAAACCGTGCCGCTGATCCGTGCTTCGGTCGAGTCGCTGGGCTTCAAGATGCGCGACGTGAAGGTCATTCTCGAAAGCCATGCGCATTCGGATCATGTCGCCGGGCACGCGCTGTTGAAGGAAATGACGGGGGCCAAGGTCTTCGTCATGCGCGGCGATGAAGGGGTGATCGGCTCTGGTGGAGTTGGGCAGTATCTCTACAACGACAGTCGTTGGCCCGCGTGCGAAGTCGATCGCGTTCTCAAGGACCGCGAGGAAGTCAAACTCGGCGGCACAACGCTGGTGGCGCGGCTGACTCCCGGCCATACGCGCGGCTGCACGACTTGGGCCTGGCGCGCAACCGAGGGCGACAAGACCTACAACGTCGTCGTGATCGGCAGTCCCAACGTCAATCCGGGATACCGGCTGGTCGAGAACAAGGACTATCCAGCGATCGCCGCCGATTACGCCAAGACATTTGAGGTTCTGAAGTCGCTCCCCTGCGACATTTTTCTCGGTGCGCACGGCGAGTATTACGGCATGATCGCGAAACACGAGCGTTTGAAAGACGCCGCGAAGAATCCGTTCCTCGACCCCGACGGGTATCGAGACTATGTCGAATTGAAAGAGAAGGCGTTCCGAAAAACGCTGGGTGAGCAGCAAGCGTCGAAGTCTGGGAAGTAGCTCGCGACTCGTGAAAACCTTTCACCGGTCTGGAAGCGCTGGCGAAAGAGGAAGGGCGAAAAATAGAACGAGCCGCGTGTGTCTATTTTTCGCCCTTCATCTTTCGCCTGCTCTTCGATTTTCGGCAGACTTGGTTTCCGCTCCTTCGCCGATACGTCGGGGCCGTGTGGAGATTGCCAATTGACAGCACCTCAACAGCCTGTGGCCACGAACGTTCGTTGGAGCGTGTTCTCGCTGGCGTTCGCGACTTCGGTGTTGTTGTATCTGCATCGCTATGTGTTCGGGTTCATCAAACCGGTGCTGCCGAAGGAATGGGGGTTGAGCAAGACCGATCTGGGGCGGATTGATAGCGACTTCGCGGCGTGCTACACGCTGTTTCAATTCCCGCTGGCGATCGCCGCCGATGCGGTGGGTGTGCATCTGGTGCTCACGGGGTTGATCGTCGTTTGGTGCAGCGGGCTGGCGCTCATGGCTTGGGCACCGTCGGCCAAGGTCTTGTGGTTCGGCCAATTGACTTTGGGAACGGGCCAGTCGGCGGTGTATGCGTGCCTCAATCGTGTCTCGCGGACATGGTTTCCACCGGCGGTGCGAACGACGATGCAAGGCGCGGTCGGTATTCTCGCTGGCCGGCTGGGAGCATTGAGTTCCGGTCTGGTGTTCGCCGTGCTGCTGGTCGACATGCTGAAATTCGATTGGCGCACCGCGATTTGGATTCTCGTGGCGGTCGGAGTTATCCACTTGCTGTTGTTCGCGACGATGTTTCGCAACTCGCCGCGCGAGCATCCTCGCGTCAACGACGCCGAGGCTCGACTGATTGAAGGGGACATTCCATCGGCCGCCGGATCACCGGTCACCGCGCCGCAGCGTATGAGCGTGGCAACGATGTTCCGGTCGATGACGCCGCGATCGCTGCTCAACTTAATTTGGCTGAGCCTGCAAAACGTGCTCAGCACGTTTGCGGACAACATTTATTTGAGTTGGATTCCGTTGTTTCTTTCGGAAGTGCATCACTTGGAGTTCAAGAAGATGGGCTTGTATTCGGCCCTGCCGCTGCTGGGCGGCGCGCTGGCCGGCATCGTTGGCGGACGCCTGAATGATTTGTGGATTACCCGCACGGGAAATCGCCGCTGGGCACGTTCCGGAGTGGGCTTCATCGGTAAGGGGATGGCGGCGGCACTGATGTTCGCCGCGCTGATGTTCTATGACCGGCCGTATGTGTTCTGCACGTTCTTGTTTTTCATCAAGCTGTTCGGCGACTGGAGCCTGACATCCAGTTGGGGAGTCGTATCGGACATCGGTGGCCGCGCCACCGCGTCCGTGTTCGCCTTCAGCAATACGGTGGCCGGCATCGCGTTCATCGCGGCCCCTCGAGTCTTCGGTTACGTCGCCGAACATCACGGCTGGCGGCCCGTGTTTGTGATCGTTGGCGTGGTCTATGCGCTGTGCGCCCTCTCATGGCTGATCATCGACAGCACGATTCCAGTTCTGCGCGAATCGGAGCAAAAGTAGACGAGTCACTCCGTGACTCGAAGATTCCGGTCACGGAGTGACCGGTCTACTTTTCTTCCGCCATCAACAGCGCTTTCAACTTCGGCAAGCGTCGCTGGCCGTCATCGACGGCCTTGTCATCCTGGCCATCTTGAATCACCAGCAGCCACAGATTGATGGCCGCCTCCAGCATGTCCTTGCGCTGGTTCGCGTATTGCGGCGGCAATTCGCCGGAGGCATACCCATCCAAGGCTCGCACGCGGGCGATCAAGAAGCGGCGTTGCTCGTCGATGTCGTCTTCCTCCCACGGCTTCTCTGGGCGAGCTTCGTAGTCGAGCAGTATCCGCTTCGCTTCGTCGGCTGCTTTGAGGTCCGGCCAACGCTGCATCACCCCCTGCAACTGCATCAATCCGGAGTACAACGTCTTTGGCTCTTTGAGCCGCGACTGTCCTTCGGCGAGCAGTGATTTGGCCCACTCCTCGCGAGTCGGTGTCGCATCGGTTCCGATGCGGCTGGCGGGATGATTTGCAGCCAACTTCCGACGCTCCGCCGCGCCGGCATCGAGCCACTCGATCACGTCCGCGAAGGTCTTGGCATCGGGAATGCCGTGTCCGAGTTTCTCGACGGTCGTGACTTTCGTGCGCACTCCCATGTCGTTCAGCATCGGCCCTCGAAGGCGTTCGACTTCGCCGCGATTGAAGTCGCCGGTGCCGGTGATCAGCGCAACGCTCAGCCGGTCGATGACGCGATGTCGCAGCCAGGGCTCTTCGCGAAGATCACCGCTCGCGCAGACGGGGATCACACCGCCGAAGAGTTCCGGCAAGGAGAACGCGATCCCGCACGCGACTCGGCCGCCGCCGGAGAAGCCGGCGATGTAGGTCCGATCCGCATCGATGCGATGTCGCCGCCGCAGATCGTCCAGCACGTCGAACAGCAGCCGAATGCGACGCGGCATCGGCGTGTTGTTGCCGGCGTTGTAAGGACTCGCGAAAGCGATCCCCTTTTGCTGACAGACGGTTTGAAGCTGGCTCCAACCTGCCGGCTGATCTCCCGCCGAGATGAACAGTACCAATGGCAATCCCGCGTTCGCCGGTTCGGCGTTTTTGCCTTTCAGTTTGGCGTTGGTTTTCCCAGCCGCTGCTTTGGCTGCTGCCGGCACAAACAATTCGTACCGCTGCTTGGTCGAGTCGTAGCCCTCCAACCATTCCGCCGGGGGATTAGTCACGCTCTGGTTCGCGTTCGCGAAGACCCAATCCAGACGAGTCGGTTCGCGGACGGTGACGTCCTTCTGATAGCCGAACTCCTCAGCAATCAGCGGACGGCCGAAGAGCACGACGACGAGGACCAGACCGAGCATTCGCATGGTGTGCCAATCACGCTGGAACAGAATGTGGAGACGCATGGACGAAGACCGCCGTTCCGTAAGCGAGCACCTCCGTGATGCCGGGCGAGACTTCGGTGGCATCGTAGTGCGCGCCGATGATGGCATTCGCTCCCAGTTCGCTCGCATGTTTGAGCATCTGGTCGTAGGCGTCGGCTCGCGCCTTCTCGCACATCTCCCGGTACGCCGTGACTTCGCCGCCAAAGAAACTCTGAATCCCGGCGCTGAAGTCTCCCGCCGCACTGCAAGTTCGGACCACCAGTCCGCGGACCAGCCCCATGTTTTGGCGGACTCGATAGCCCGGAAAGTAGAAGGCCGTGGTCACCAACTTCGGATCGATTCGATTCATGTTCGGTTCCTGTCGCCATCCGCCGCGGCGGACCAGAAGGTGGGGAGTTCGCCAGCTTGCCCACGTTCTGGCGAACGTGGCTACGAATTGGCGACCGCTCTATTTCTCTTCCAGAAACGGCCGCATCAATTCCGCACGGACTTTGTAGCCCTCCGCGTTGTGATGCAGTTTGTCAGCCACGAACAGCTCGCCTCGTGGCATCCCGTCCGGGCCGATAAACGCATCCCAGGCGTTGAGGTAAGCCATGTTCTGACCGGCGGCGATCTGTTCTTTGATGAGCTGATTGCCGCGCTTCTGCTTGTCCGCCTGCGACCACCGCGCCGGAGCGGGCTGCATCGAGAAGAACACAATCCGCGTCTCCGGCAGAGCGGCCCGCACCTTGACGACGAAGGCTTTGAAATTTTCAGCCACTTGTTCCGGAGTCTTGCCGGCATTGATGTCATTGCCTCCCGATTGCAGCACGATCAGCTTGGGCTTGTACGGCACGACGATCCGATCCGCGAAGTACGTCACATCGGCAATCTGCGAACCGCCGAAACCGCGATTGATGACCCGCTGATTCGGAAAGTCCTTCTCCAACGAAGTCCACAATTTGATGCCCGATGCTCCGACAAACAATACGCCTCCCGTTGGCGGAGCGTTCTTCTTGTCGGCCGCCTCAAAGGCTTGGATGTCCTTTTCCCACTTCGCACTGGGCGACTTCTCCTCAGCCCGCAGCGGAGCGGCCACAAACACGAACGCCAACAGCAACCACTGAGCGACACGAATTCTCATTTCATTTCTCCGGAAGAGTTGTCTTGGCTACATGACAACCGGGCCCTGTCTGTTAAACGCGGGCGGGTTGAAAACCTGCGCCACCTCAGGCGAACTTCAGCAACAGATCGCCGGTGGAGACTTGGCTGCCGGGTTTGACGAGGACGTCGGCGATTTTGCCGTCGCGTTCGGCGGAGATGGTGGTTTCCATTTTCATGGCTTCGACGGTCAGCAGCTTTTGGCCCTTCTTGACGCTGTCGCCGGATTGGATGGCAACGGTGACGACCATGCCGGGCATGGAAGCTCCGACTTGGTTTGCGTCGGCGGGGTCGGCTTTGATGGCGCGCTTCTCGGTCGGTTCCAGCGAGCGGTCGACGACAGTCACATCGCGCGGTTGGCCGTTGAGTTCAAAAAACACGTTGCGCGAGCCGTCGGCGTGAGGTTCGCTCATCGTCAGGTACTTGATGATGAGCGTCTTGCCGGACTCGATGTCGATCGAGATCTCTTCGCCGGTGTTCATACCGTAGAAAAAGACCGGCGTGGGGAAGATGCTCGTGTCGGAGTAAGCCGCGACGTGCTTCGAGAAATCATCGAAGACTTTCGGGTACAGCACGCTGCTGAGCTTCTCGCGGCGCGACGGCTCGCGTTTGAGCGAGGTCTTCAGCGTGTCGCCAATCTTGTCGAAGTCGGCAGCGGGCAGCGTTTCGCCGGGGCGAGTCGTAAACGGTTTGCGGTCGCGGAGGATGATTTGCTGGATGCGTTCGGGGAAGCCCCCTTCCGGGAAGCCCATTGCTCCGCTGAGGAGTTCGATGATCGATTCGGGGAACGCGAGTTCTCGGCCGCCGTCGAGAATCGCTTCGGGGGTGAGGCGGTTGGCGACCATAAAAAGAGCCATGTCGCCGACGGCCTTCGAGCTGGGCGTGACCTTCACGATGTCGCCAACCATCAGGTTGACTTGCGCGTAGGCTTTGCAGATTTCCGGCCATTGGCCGGCGAGGCCCAGCGACTTCGCCTGCTGATACAGATTCGTGTATTGCCCGCCGGGCATCTCGTGCGAGTACAGGTCGGTCGTGGCCGGTTGCTGTTCGCTCTCAAACGGCGAATAGAACTGACGCACGGCTTTCCAATACAGGGCGATGTCGTCGAGATGTTGTGAGTTCAATCCCGTCTCGCGCGGCGAGAATCGCAGGCTCTCACTGAGCGAGTTGAGATTCGGTTGCGAGGTGCCGCCGCTCATCGGGGCCATTGCGGCGTCGGCGATGTCGAGGTCTTCCTCGGCGGCCATCAGGATCGACGCGGACTGAATGCCGCCGGTGTCGTGCGTGTGGAAGTGGATCGGGATGCCGATCTCTTGCTTCAACGCGCGGACGAGTTCGCGAGCCGCTCGCGGCTTGCACAGGCCGGCCATGTCTTTGATGCACAAGATGTGCGCGCCCATCTTTTCGAGCTGCTTGGCCATGTCGAGGTAATACTTCAACGAGTACTTCGTGCGGCCGGGATTCGTGATGTCGCCGGAGTAGCAGATCGCCGCCTCGCAGATCGGTCGCACGCCGTGTGACGGTGTCGCGGACAACACCGCGTCCATCGCGACCTGCATGTTCGGGATGCAGTTGAGCGAATCAAAAATACGAAACACGTCCATGCCGCACTCGGCCGATTCATGGACGAACTCTCGGACGACGTTGTCTGGATAATTCGTGTAGCCAACGGCGTTCGAGGCTCTCAGCAACATCTGGAAGAGGATGTTCGGGATCTTCTCACGCATGTCGGCCAGCCGCTGCCACGGGCACTCTTTCAAAAATCGCATCGAAGTATCGAAGGTCGCTCCGCCCCACATCTCCAGCGAAAAGAGTTGCGGGCAAAGCCGAGAGTACGCTTCGGCGATCTCCAGAAAATCCTTTGAGCGGAGCCGCGTCGCCAGCAGCGATTGATGCGCGTCGCGGAACGTTGTGTCGGTCATCAGCAGCGATTTTTGCTCGCGCACCCAACCGGCAAACTTCGTCGGGCCGAGGTCGTGCAAGCGGTCGCGAGTGCCGAGCGGAACAGCATTGAGATGAGTAACGTCCGGCACCGGTGCCGGTTCGCGCCGCGCGGGCTGCGGGCGTTGGTCGCCGAACAACGTGTTGCCGTTGACGATGATCTCGCCCAGATAGGTCAGCAGCTTGGTCGCTCGGTCGTGCCGTTTCGGGAATTGGAACAGCTCCGGCGTTTGGTCGATGAACCGCGTCGTGCAGAGGCCGTCTTGAAACGTCGGATGCCGCAGCAGTTTCACCAGGAATGGGATGTTCGTTTTGACGCCGCGCACGCGGAATTCGGCGAGGCAGCGATCCAGGCGTTTGAGCGCATCGACGAACCGCCGGCCGCGGGCCGTCACCTTGACCAGCAGCGAGTCATAAAACGGATTGACCACCGCGCCGCTGAAGGCGGAGCCGGCATCCAGGCGAATGCCCATGCCACCGGCCGAACGATAGTGCGCGACGCGGCCATAATCGGGCAGAAAATTGTTGGCCGGATCTTCGGTCGTGACTCGGCATTGCACGGCGAAGCCGGTCGTCCGCACGTCCGCTTGCGAGTTGATGCCGATTAACTCGTTGGAGAGCGGCTCGCCTTGAGCGATCAGAATCTGCGACTTCACGACATCGAGGCCGGTGACTTCTTCGGTGACGGTGTGCTCGACTTGGAT
>CAMDEA010000096.1 GCA_945893045.1 Planctomyces sp. SH-PL62 | reverse complement strand
ATCAGAAACCCCCGGCATAGACGGAAGAGTCTTGCCGCCGTTTCTCCAGGCTGGCCGTTTTTGAGAATCGCGGCTTCGGCCATCGGAACCAGCGGACGATTACCCTAGCACGGCAGTTACAGCGATTGCGCCGACAGAACCGAATTCGCATGGGCGAACGGACTGAAGGCCACCTGCCGAACAAAACTCTCAGAAGCTTCCTCGAACGGCTCATGCAGCTCGATTCGCTTCTGTGACTGGATGTTCCTAACCACGAGCGGATTGTGGCCGGCGGAAAATCACCGGCGAACTGAGAAGGAGTTCTGTGATGCTTGTCCTGTCGAGACAACGCGACGAGAGCATCATCATTGGTGACAACATCGTCATCACGGTGGTGGATATTCGCGGCGATAAAGTGCGTCTGGGGATCGAGGCTCCCAAAGAAGTGCCGGTCCATCGCCAAGAAGTCTACGAAGCGATCCAACGAGAAAACGCTCTCAAAACCAACGCCCCTAAAGACGAGCAGCCGGCTGAGAAAAAGTCGTAGGCTCGTCTCTCAAGCTTTCAAACAGAGGCACACCCTGTCTGTGCTGGTGGAGTTACTCCACCGGCCATGCGGGGTGTGCCTCTGTTGCTGCGCGGAGCACGGTCACGTCGCGGGATGCTCCCACTCTCGATATTCCCGCTTCGGCCCAGTGAACTCCGCGAAGATCGCGCGATGTTTAGCCAGCGAGTACTCGTCCTGCCGAGTCTCATACTGCCGCACGAATTCGATCACCGGTTCCAACAGCCGAGCATGTTCCTCCGGTGAAGAACAATACGACGGCTCCCACGGCCGGCTGCGGCAGTTCCGCACGCAGGCTTCGATTCCGGGATTCAGGAACCGCAACTCCGAGCAATACGGCAGAGCGGCTTCCACCAGATCTCCATAACAGCCGTCGATCACCCATTGCGGGTTCTCTGCGATGAAGGCTTGCAGCGTCTCAATGCTTTCCGGCAACGGCAGCCGCACCCCCGTCGATGCCCAGCAAATATCATCCAGCGACAAGTGCGGGAGACTGAACTCGCGAGCCACAACCCGCGCCATCGTTGTCTTGCCAGAACCGGCGTTGCCGTAGATCACGATCCGTGACGCAAGCATCAAATTGACTCCGTCGCAAGCGTCCCCACTGCCCGAAGATGAACTTCCGTCGGAGGCCCGCGGCAGGATGCGACCTAAGACCGCGAGTCGCCTTGCTTCAACAACTGCTCCAACACATCCGACAAATCACCGCCGTCCGCGGTCGTCCACATGATTTGCCCGTTCTTGCCGATGACATAGACCCACGGCAGATACTCGTTATGCAGATCCTGCATGGTTTGCCCGGCCCCCCAACCACTTGGCCAACGGGCACCGGCTCTTTTCAGGATGCTTTGGATCTTCGCCTGTTCTTCTTCCCCTTCGGAAGACAGCCCGATGAAGACAACTCCGCGATCCGCGAACCGATCGTGGAGCTCGACCATGTGTGGCAGCGCTTTGAGACAAGGGCCGCACCAAGTCGCCCAGACGTCGATGACCACGACCTTCCCCGCCAGTGATTCTTTCGTGGGAGCCTCGCCATTCACCCAGCCAGCGGCCGCGATGGTCGGAGCCGGTCCTTGCGGCCTCAAGCCGCCGTCCTCCGGTTTGCCAAACCAAGAGAGCGCCGTCACGACCACAGCGAGGAGCAGCAAACCGAAAAACACTTTTCCGGCGTGGCTCGCGCGCCGGAATTCGTTGGGAAGATCCGGGTCCATCTGAGGTTCGTGCGGCATACAGTCACCTTACAAACGCGACGACTTTGAGCGGGCGGAATCACGACATCATGATCTGTGCTGCGACCAGCGAACCCATCTCCGATGTGCTGAAGCACTTCCCTCCGGCCGCGATGTCGGTTGTGCGATGCCCGGCGTTGAGCACCGCATCGACAGCGGCTTCGACGGCGCGAGCCTCGGTTTCCAGACTGAGTGAATGTCGTAGCAACATCGCGACCGCGAGGATGGTCGCCAGCGGATTCGCGATCCCCTTGCCCGCGATGTCCGGCGCGGAGCCGTGAATCGGTTCGTACAAACCCGGCCCCGATGAACCGAGCGACGCCGACGGCAGCATCCCCATTGAACCGGGCAGCATGGCTCCCTCGTCGGTCAGGATGTCGCCGAACAGATTCTCGGTCACGATCACGTCGAAACTCTTCGGCTTCGAGATCAAGTGCATCGCCATCGCATCGACCAGCATGACCTCGTATTGCACGTCGGGGAACTCTTCGCGCACGACGCGCTGCGAGACTTCACGCCACAGTCGCGACACTTCCAGGACGTTGGCCTTGTCCACTTGCGTCAGCTTTTTGCGGCGTCCTTGAGCGGCTCGCGCGGCCATGCGCGTGATTCGTTCGATCTCCGCCGTGTTGTAGATCATCGTGTTGAAAGCCTCCTCGCCCGACGGATGCGGACGCCGGCCCGACTCGCCGAAGTAGATGCCGCCGGTCAGTTCGCGGAAGAAGAGGATGTCCACGCCCGCGACGATCTCGCGTTTCAGCGGCGAAGCATCGACGAGCACGTCATACGCCTTGACCGGCCGGACGTTCGCGAAGAGTTGCAGTTCCTTGCGAATCTTCAGCAGCCCCGCTTCCGGCCGAGTCTTCGCGCGCGGGTCGTCCCACTTCGGCCCGCCGACGGCTCCCAGCAACACTGCCTGCGAATTCTTGCAGGCCGTCGCTGTCGCATCCGGCAAAGCCGAGCCGGTCGCGTCGATCGCACAGCCACCGATCAGGCAGGTCTCGTAGTCCCACCGATGCCCGAACTTGCGAGCCACGGCGTTCAACGCCTTTTGACCTTCGGCAACCACTTCCGGCCCGATCCCATCGCCGGGCAACAACACAATTTTCGCGTCCATCGTTCAAGACCTTTCGTCAATCGGCCGGAACGCGCTCGCGTCCGGCTTAAGTTCAACCGGGGCTAACCGAGATTATTCATGGCCTACTCATTGTGGAGAGCAGCTTGCTGCGATGTAACCCGAAGCGTAAGCGAGGGAGTGTGTGATGACTCCCTCGCTTACGCTTCGGGTTACATCGCGGCCATGAATAATCTCGGCTAGCGCCCTGCGGCTGTAAAAGTTCTCAGTTAAAGGGCGGGCAATGTAGCGGCGTCGCGCGGTCATCTCCACGATGCCGCTCGCTACGACCGACACGATCCGAACACCGAACACGCGCAGCGGCCGGTTCCGCCGATCCGAGCTGAAGCGAGCCGCAATCGCCAGCCGATTCCCCAGAAAACTCAACGTCTCCGCGGCGTCACGCCGCCGTCTCAATTTGCGAAAGAGCGACTCATGCTCCGAGCCTTTTGCTTCGCTGTCGGCATCTTCGTCGCCCTGTGGGGAACCACTTTTTTGATGGTGGATCAAATGACCTTCGCTTGGAAGGTCGAGCCAGTCGTGGAACGCGATCCGTCGTTCCGTGGCTTCTACGTGACGATGAACGAGAGCCGCCAGCGCGTCTTCAATCCCCCGCAATGGATGGCCTTCTGCCTGATGTCGGTCGGCAGCGTCACGATGCTGTATTCGCTCGTGCTGCCGAAGAAGCCCTCGTAGGTCAGCCTTTCCAGGCTGACCCGATCAACGATCGACGCGATTCTGGCCATTCGGGTCAGGCTGGAAAGCCTGACCTACACCAACTCAGCAATCGGCCGTCCGTCCGACAGAATCGGAATCGGCCTCCCAGAGTGATCCAGAAAACTCCGCGTCGTGTCGATGCCGAGGTGACGATAAACGGTCGCCAGCAAGTCTTGCGGAGTACACGGCTTCTCCGTTGGGAATTCCGATTTGGAGTTCGTCGCACCGACGATCTGTCCCATGCGCAAGCCACCGCCAGAGAGCAACGCCGAGTACGCCTGCGGCCAGTGATCGCGGCCGGTCCCTTGAGCATTGTGGCTCAAGCGCGGAGTGCGGCCGAACTCGCCGACCACGACGATCAGCACGCGCTTGTCTAAGCCGCGCTCGAAGACATCTTCGATCAACGTCGCCAGGGCTTGATCGAGATACGGCAGGCGGACGCGCATGTAGTCGCCGAAGTGACCCGGCCGCATGGCGTTCAGGATGTGGTCGTCCCAGTTGGTGAACTCCGGACCGTTCTTGGGAGTGTTGATCGCCAGGCTGATGACCGCCGCTCCCGACTCGGCCAGTCGCCGAGCCAGCAGGCAGCCTTGCCCCCACAAGTTGCGGCCATAGCGATCTCGCAACCGGTCATCTTCTTTCGACAGATCAAACGCGGTCGCCGTGGCGGTACTGGTAAGCAACTCAAACGCTCGCTCGCGAAACTGTCCGGCGGCTTCCAATTGTCCGCTTTGATCGAGGTCTTTTCGCAAGCGATCGAATTCCGTCAGCAACGCTTTGCGATTTCCCAAGGATGCCGCGTCGCGGCGGACGTTGATCTGTGTTTTCAGTGGCGCGAAGTTCGCCGACGACGGATCACCCACATCGAACGCGGCGTGATGGCTGCCGAGATACGTCGGCCGCGTCATATACGGCTGGCCGGGCACGGCGACATAGGGTGGAATCGCAGTGGCTCCACGCAAGCGACTCGCGATCGAACCGAAGTCCGGATGTTCGCTCTTCGATTGCGAGGTCGGATCAAGCACGCTGGGACGCTTGCCGGTCAGCACAATGATGCCGCCGTCGCTGTGGATGCCGATGTCGTGGTTCAGCGAACGCACGATCGAAAACTTATCCGCGATCGCCGCTTGCCGAGGAAACAGTTCGCAGAGATCTATGCCCGGCACGTTGGTCGGGATCGGCGCGAAGATGCTGCGGTATTCGACCGGAGCCTGCGGCTTCAAATCATACGTTTCCAATTGCGAAGGACCGCCGTGGAGATACAGCAGAATCACGGACGTGTCCGCATTCGCCGTCCCGGCCGCCGCTCGCGCCGCGAGCAGGTCGCTCAGAGCCAAGCCCCCTAATGTCAGCGCACCGACTTGCAGAAACTGGCGACGATCCAGGGGACCGGAACAATGCTGGGCAGTCATTGGCGATCCTTTCGCGAGGGTGTTGGGGAGGGCGGGAGACAATCTGAGCCGATTCGCGTGGCTTTGTCAAAAACTCATCGGTCAGCGCAACTCGAAAACATGATAGCCCCAGGCGGGAACGTCGAGGTACAGGCCGGGCTCGACTAACTCATGATCGAGTCGGTCATAGCAGGCGTCGCTCAGCCAATCGCGAAGGCGGATGGTTTTTCCGAGTCGTTCCACAAACGGGAGCGGGACGTGGCACTGGCTTTGGTGCGGCGCATAGTTGACCGTCACCAAACGATGTTGTCCGTTCGATCCGCTCCAGTGAAAGACGACGAAGCAGTCGTCCGTCCAATTGCCGGCCCAAGCCGAGGTCGCTTCGAGCAGTTGCCAGTCACCGTCGCGCAAGACGGGGTCGCACAGAACATCCAGCACTCGGTGATAGAACTCGACGGCGCGTGTATCGACCGGTTCGACCGGCCAACGATTGAGATGCGGAGACAATCGCAGGCGACGCCCCTCGAACTGACCTTGATGGAAGAACCGAAGTCCCGGCGAGAAGAACGTCAGCACCGCCGCCGCTTCATGAACCTCAGGAGCGAACGTCGCGGCGGCACGCGGTTCGTCGTGGTTCTCCAGGAACCGCGCGAGCTTGTCCTGGAAGTCGAGCCCCGCTCGAAAGTGATTGCGAACCGAAGCGGCATGTTGCTCGCGCAGGCGGTCATACAGCCGCTTGTCGTAGGTCGCGTCGAAGCCTTGTTGCTGCAGCGTCCATTCCAAGTCCCAATAGACTTCGGCCATGAATAAGAAGTCGGACGACTTCTCCTTCACGCGAGCAATCGCCTCCGGCCAAAACGGTGGCATCGCGATATGCCAAGTCCGCTCGAAGACTTCCGGCAGGATCAGCATCGCCATGTCACATCGGACGCCGTCACACATCCCGGCCAGCCGCAGCAGCGTCTGCGTCATCGCTTCGCGCAGTCCGGCGTTGCCGTAGTTGAGTTGCAGCGTATCCGGCCAGCCAGAGAAGTACGGATCGCGACCATAGGCCATCACTCTCGAACCAGTCGGTGTGATCACGCGTGTGAGATTCTGCGGCTCGTTCGCGAGCTGCTCTTCGGTTCCGCCGATGAAATAGTCGGGATGCTCGGCGATCCACGGATGGTCCGGAGCCATGTGGTTGGGGACGAAGTCCAGCAGCAGCCGCAGTCCACGCTTCCGCATCCGTTCTCGCAGCCGAGCCAACGCCGCGTCGCCCCCAAGGTCGTCATGCACGTGGTAGCCAGTGATGGCAAAGCATGAACCGGGAATGTCCTCGTCGGTCAGGTCTGGCAGCGTGGCTTCATACTCATGCCGCCATTCGGGATTTTCGCGTGACACACGTTGTCCAGCGGCTCCCGTCTGCCAGACGCCGAGTAGCCAAATCCAATCGAAACCGGCCTTGGCGAGTTCCACCCATTCGCGGTCGGGGATGTCGTCCAGTGTGGCCGGCCGGCCCAACTCGCTGGACAGCTCGCGCAGCCAGGCACGGGTATTGATTTGGTAGAGCAGCGGCGATCGGGGTTTCATCATGGTGTCATCGAAGTTGTTGTTGTGATTGTGTTACGCCTTGAGTCTATTCGCTCTCCACTTCATTCGCGCGGCCATCGGCTTTGGCCGCGCGAATGAAGTAGAGCGCGAATAAAGAAAAGGCCAGAAGTGAAGCCTCGTTAACGCTCGTCGCGACCCGCCGCTGGTTGCTGCACGACGACAACCCAACCGGTGTCATGCAAGTCGCCGGACGCGGTCTTGAGGATGACCGGCTCAAAGACGGCGACCCATTGATGAGCAGAATCGCTTTCGGCATCGTCGAGGAAGTCTTCTTTGAGCAAGCCTTCCGTCGGAAGCTGTTCGCGAAGCTGTTGCATTCGCGTCAAACGCAGGTGTTCGAGTTCTTTGACGAGCGTTTCCGGTGCGTGTTGGGATTTACTGGCCAGCGTTCCGCTTTCACTGCGCGAGTCAAAAAGCACCGTCCCTCTTTGCTTGAGTGCGCTGGAATTCGTATCGAGCAACCGGAGGACTCGGCCTTGCAGATTCGATTTGAGGATTCGGAAATCGCCAATCTCCAAACTCATGGTCAACACGCCGCCGACTCGCCGCTCTCCGGCTTGCCCCAGCCAAACCGGAACCGAGAGATTCACGACCAGCAAGTTGTCGGCTTTGCTCTGAAAGACATTCGAGCGATGCGGCCGTTCGATGGGTTGAATCTGTTGAGGGTCAAAATCGGGCTCTTTCGGATCAATGTCTCGGCCCAATCCATGAAAGTAATCTCGGTAGATGAAGTTCTTGCCGATGGTGTCCGCGTTTCCGATACCTTTGGGAAATCGGCCGCGGCAGACTCCTTGACGGTCGAACAACGCCCAGGCGTGAGCGTGGGCGATCGAGTGGTCATTCTGGGACTTGCGGTCGCTTAACCAAACTTGCAAGCGATCACCGGCGGTCGCCTCGAAGGGAACGGACAGCCAAGTTGCCAGATCGGCGTCCGCCGCCTCACGTTCCAGGATCAGCCAGCGCGACTGGACGTCTTGCCCCACCGCTTTGGCGACGAATTCGGCGGTCAGTCTCAATGAGTCTTTCTGCGCGTCTTCGGCGGAGGTGCGTGCCGCACGCTCGCTGTTGGCCGATCGCCCCAGCAGCATGGCCGCCATCGTGACGACCAGCGACACCACCACCAGCGCGGTCAGAATCGCCTGGGTCCACACGCGATGCAGACGAGTCCAGCGTGCCAACCGTTCGGAAAAACTCTCGCGATAGGCGGTCACCGGTTCGCCCGCCAGCCAGCGTTCCAAATCTTCGGCGAACTCCATCGCTGTGATGTAGCGTTGTGCGGGATCGACGGCCATCGCCTTTTCGCAGATGGCGGCGAGCGGTCGCGGCAAGCGTTTGTCGAACCGGCGCAGAGGCAGGAACGATCCGTAGCGAGCCTTCGTGATCACCTCGTTGGCGGATTCTCCAGAGTACGGGGCATGTCCCGTCAGCAATTTGTAGAGCGTCGCGCCCAGCGAAAAGATGTCACTGGCCGATCGCACAACGACCCCGGTGGCTTGTTCGGGACTCATGAACGCGGGAGTACCCACAGGGCCACCCGTGCTGCCGGACGAACTGCCGGTTCCGGAACTCGGCATGAGCGTTTCTTCGCCGCTGGCCTTGGCGGAGTCATCACGGTCCACGGGAATTGCCAAGCCCCAATCGACGACCAGCGTCTCACCGTATTTCCCCAGCATGATGTTGTCGGGCTTGATGTCCCGATGCACGATGCCTCGGTTGTGCGCATAGGCGATTGTTTTGCAGGAGGCCAGGAAACGGGTCAGCAGATTGTGCAATTCGCTGGTTCGTGCCGCCGAGAAGGGCGATGTGTCGCGCGGTCCACACCCGTCCGGCTGAGCAGCTCGTGGCGCATGGAATTGAGCGATGGTCTCGTCCAGCGTCACTCCCTGGATGTAACGCATCGCATAGCACGCACGGCCATCGGGCGATCGGCCGATGCCGTACACGGGAACCACTCCAGGGTGATCCAGTTTCGCCGTGACTTCGGCTTCGAGTTGAAATTGGGTCTGAAACTCGGTGCGATGACGATGCCTCTCGCGGATGAACTTGAGCACGACGTCGCGCTGCAATTCGAGATCATCGTAGACGTAGACCTCGCCGAGACCGCCGCGAGCCAGAAACCGCGGCTTGTTGAAACGGTGGTTGAACGTCAGCGTGTCGTGCGCCGCGTCCGGCTGAGTCACTTCAGCGACGGTGGCGTCCGCCGAGTTTTCTTCAGCACCCTGTGTCATGAACGCCGGGCTATGCTTGATGTCATCAATCCGGCGTTCCACTTCGGTGGCCAGCTCCGGGCAGTCGGCGCATAACTCGACGGCGGTGGTGTTCTCACCGCATTCCAGGCGTCGCCGCCATTCGGCGATCCGGTCGTCAACGGAAAAGACATTTGCCATCGCACGACTCCCCAATTGAAGTTCGACTGAATTCACCGCACAGGGGTCAGCCAGCCCCGCCATTGCTCTTGTTCCCGGTTCCGCGTGTCAACAAGGAACAGCCAGCGGTATATCCAGCGATCTTTCAGGTTTCCATCGGTGGCTGCGGGATTCTGGCTCGGAGTGCGGCAACCGACGCCTGGCTGGTCCCAACTCCGGTGGCTGAAAGGCTGCAATTCCGAATCGTCCCCACAACCGGCAGGATTGGTTTCGCGCGGGCTGAGATTGCGAAGCTGACCAAGGTGCGGTGAGACTTCGGGGGAGGGCTCTCGTAGACTTAGCGACCTGGAAAACTGACTTTTGCCGTGTACTCCGTTCGGGACGCCTCATGTCGACTGTGATGACTCCTCCACAACCACCGCGAGCGGAACCGAAACCAGAATTCGCAACGCTGGCCGATGCGTCGCTGCTTGAGGACAAAGTCCCGCAACATCTCAAAGGATCGGCGGTGACGGCCGGGCTGACGTTCGCGTTGGGCTTGCTGTTTGTGGTGCTCAGCGTGCGTCCGTTGTGGCACACCGATTTGTGGGGGCACTTGGCTTATGGTCGCTGGATCGCGGCGGCGAAAGCCGTGCCGGCTGTGGAACCGCTGATGCCGCTGGCGATGGGCGTCCCATTCGTTGACACGGCCTGGCTGTCGCAAGTGATCGGCTTCGAAGCGATGAATCGATTTGGCGTGACGTCGCTCACCTTTTTGTACGCCGCATCCATTACGGCGATGGCGACCATGCTGCTGTGGCGTGGCTATCGCCGTTCGCAAAGCGCGGGGATCGCGCTCGCCGGCGTGGGATTGTGGCTGTGGGCTTGCTGGCAGCATCTCAACATCATGCGTCCGCAATTGGCGGGGATGTTGTGTTTCACGTTGTTGCTGACGCTGCTGACTTCGCGGCAACGGCGCGCGTGGCATTGGCTGGCGGTTCCGGCGCTATTCGTCGCGTGGGCCAACTTGCATGGCTCGTTCGTTGTTGGCTTGCTGATGCTGGCAGGATTTGCCGCGGGACGATCCCTGGATTTGCTGGTGCGTTGCGGCGAGTTCCGAGCAGTCAAACGCGACAGTCATGTCCGCCGTTACGTGATGTTGCTGGAGTTGGCGGCGGCAGCCGTGTTGCTCAATCCATATGGCTTGCGGCTATATGCCGAAGTGCTGAGCGTCGCGAACAACCCCAACGTTCAGGAGTTGACCGAGTGGGCTCCGCTGCAATTGCGGATGGTTCAAGGTCAAGTGACGGCCGTTGTCGCGTTGTTGCTGATCGTGCTGTATCGCCTGAGTCCTCGCCGAGTGACGTCGGCCGAGGTGCTGCTGCTGTTTGGTTTCGGTGCGGCGGCGCTCTGGTCATCACGCATGCTGGTCTGGTGGGTTCCGCTGGCCGTGACGTTCGGAATGCAACATGCCAGTGCGATCTGGCACGTCCGGTTCGCTCCGTTGGCCGGACGAGTTCCCGCCGTTTGCAACGGCCGCTGGAGCGTCATCACGGTTGGCCTGGTTTGGATTTGCTTCGCATTCACGCCGTTCGGTTCCCGAGTGCTGCACGGCCGGGACGCCAAGTTGGAGCAGATGGTCTCCCATCAAACTCCGCTGGCCGTCACGCAACATCTCACGAAATTGGCGGAGCAAAACCGCTTGCCGCGCGGGCAGGCGTTCAACACCTACGAGTGGGGCGATTACCTGCTGTGGGCCGGGCCACCGAAGTTGAAAGTCTTTCTCGCGTCGCATGTGCATCTTGTGCCGCGCGACGTCTGGAACGACTACGTCGCGATCAGCGACGGCGCTTCCGGCTGGGAAGAAATGCTGGACCGGTACGGAGTGAATTTGATTGCCATCGATGAAGCCACGCACGCCGGGCTGATCGCTCGACTGCGCGAGAATGAGAATTGGCGTCAGTCGTACTCAGACAATGTCGGCGCGGTCTACATTCGCCGCAAAGCCATTTAAGGTAGATCTCCCATGAAACTGCGACGTGTTCCGTCCCTGATCCTGCTCGTCCTGCAAGTGCCGATCGTGGCGGCGTTCGCCTGGTCGTATTCGTCGCTCAGTCCTGAGTCGCAGCGGCAGGTGCGGCGTCTGGTCGTGGCCAAATCGCAGAACATCGAACTCCCCTTGGAGCGCGATCAGGCGTTGCAGATCGCGCCGCTGTATGACGACCCGGACATGGTCAGCGACGAGCAGCTCGCGGCCGTGCTGAGTCAAATCGTGCCGCACTTCCCCCCCAAGAAGATGAAGCCAAACCACGTCGAGCACGCGCTCCGCACGTGGCACGTCGATGCGAAATTCCAAGACCCGGACGCGCTCTCTGGCGAAGAGTTGCGCGACGTCCTGATCGATCACGGCCGCTTCCTGGCGTCGTGGGCTCCGGAGACCGAGAACGATCCGGACCCCGTTCCGCTGTTGGAAGATCGAGCCGATGACGGTGTCTTCGTCCGTTGGGGACGTGACGCGAGTTCGGTCTCGGTGCATCACGATCACCTGCTGGCGTGTCTCACCGAGGCGGGCTTGCCGTTGTCTCAACCGGTCTTCACGCCGGGTCGCCGCGACCTGACGTTTCGCGATGTGCTGCGGCAGGCGTTGCGCGACTTTCGCTACGACGAACGCGAGACGGAATGGTCCGTGATGGCGTTCGGTCTGTGGCTGCCGCCGACAAAATCGTGGCGATTGAACGATGGCCGCGAGATGTCGTTCGACATGCTGGCTCAGCGGCTGCTGCGCGGACACAAGAAAATGGGAACATGCGGCGGCACACATCGGCTGTACTCGCTGACGGTCCTGCTGCGGCTGGACGAGCAGTTCGACATTCTCTCCGACGACGTGCAGGCCGCCGTGTTCAAACATCTGGAGTCAGTGCGCGACATTCTGAAAGTCGGCCAGTTCGAGGACGGCCACTGGGCGTACAACTGGCCGGCGGGTGAAGAAGCGGTCAAGAAGCCCGACCTGTCGATCCCGCTCTACCGACATGTCATCGCCACCGGGCATCATCTCGAATGGCTGTCGATCGCGCCGGAGTCGCTGCATCCACCGCGCGAGCAAACTCGGCAGGCGGCCGCATGGATCATTCAGAAAACGATCGCGATGAAAGAGTCAGAGATTCTGGAGAATTACACGTTTTACTCGCACGTCGGCAACGCGCTCTGCTTGTGGCGCAAGACGACCCCGTCCAAGTTTTGGATGGAGTGGGAGAAGACTCACCCGTTCGTACCGAAGCCGAAGAAAGAGACCGAACCGAAGCCAACGGTCAAAGCCACGCCCGGCGAGTCCGCCGAGAAGAATTGAGTGGCCGTTCCATTCTTTGAGCGGAATGGCGCTAGCCACCGGTGTTGTCGAGTGACGTGGAATCAATGGCCCATACCAACACCGGCGGCTAGCGCCGTGCCGCTCAGTCGCCTTGTCGCCGCGTGCTACGCTCGCGGCGTCACGCTGTTCGGCCGCGCGAAGATCATGCGACCGGTGCTGCTTTGCAGCACGCTCGTCACGGTCGTCTCGATCTCTTTACCGATCAACTCACGAGCTTGTTCGCAGACGACCATCGTGCCGTCATCGAGGTAGCCGACCCCCTGCCCTGGCCCCTCGCCTTCGCGGATCACGCGGACTTTCAGAGGATCGCCCGGCAGATATCGCGGACGCAGCGAACTGGCGACGTCGTTGAGGTTGATCACCTCGACTCCTTGCACCGCAGCCACGCGATTGAGATTGAAGTCGCTCGTGACAATGCGGCCGTTCAAGTCTTTCCCCAGCTCCACCAGCCGCTGGTCGACGGTCAGACCGCGAAAGTCGACTTCTTTCTTCTTCGTGTCATAAACCGAGACCTCCGCGTGCGGCATCTGTTGCAGCTTGGCCAGGACTTCCAGCCCGCGGCGGCCGCGAATGCGACGGTTCTTATCTTGGGAGTCGGCAATGTCCTGCACTTCTTTCAGCACAAAGTCCGGGACAATCATCTTCGAGTCGAGGATTTTCGTTTCCACAACGTCGGCAATCCGGCCATCGATCAAGGCGCTGCTATCCAGAATCAGCGGCCGAATCCCTTTCAATTCGCGAGCAAACTCGACGTACGGAATCACGAACCGAAAGTCGTCGCGCGTCTGAACCAACAGCGAGGTGCTGAAGTAGGTAATCATCAGCGTCAGCACCATCACGATCCCGCCACGATAGGCTTCCATGCTCTTCATGGAGGCGAACACCGGATTGATCGCCTGCACCATCAAATAGCTCAGCAACACGCCAATCAGCAGCCCGAAATAGACTGCGGAAATGACCTCGACCCGCTTACGCGGGATGAAGACGTCAACCAGCGTTCCGACTTGCGTGATCAACATGATGAGCAGAAAAGCCACAATTTCGTGGCCTTCGATGATCGAGGGCGGCTTGTTGGACGGATGCACGAAGGCCGCGACGGCGCTGGCACAGACCAGAAAGTAAATCGCTCGAAGAACGATCAGAAACATGGTGGGATCACATTCGATTTCGGAGGGAGGACAATTCCGGCCTCCGGTCAGAGAGCCTGAAGAATCGTCGAGTAGACGATAATCACAGAGAACCGCACGATGCAACCACCGTCACAACGTCTGCGAAAGTTGGTCGATCACCTGGGCACGCTCGACAAGTCGGCCCGCAGCAGTTGGTACAGCGCGTCGAGCGACTGCGGAATCACCTTCGTATCGGCGACGGCCGGCATGAAATTCACATCGCCATTCCAGCGCGGGACGATGTGCCAGTGCAAATGCCCCGGCAGTCCGGCTCCAGCGACGCGGCCAAGATTCAAACCGATGTTGAATCCTTCCGCGCCCATCACGAGGCTCAACAACTTGGTCATGCGCCGCAGTTGAATTTGCAGATCGAGCAACTCGGCGTCGGACAGTTCATCCAACGTTGCCTTGTGCTCGCGCGGAGCGATCAGCAAGTGACCGTTGTTGTACGGAAACCGGTTGAGCACGATCAGCGAATGCTCGGAACGATCGACGACGTAATTCTCGGCGTCGTGCGAGTCGTCGCGGTAGCGGCACAGAAAGCAACCGGACGGCGGCTTGTCGGTGGCATCCTTGTCCACCGCGTTGACGATGTAATTCAGCCGCCAGGGAGCCCACAACGTTTCGTGCGACATCATCGGACTCCAATATGTTCCGTAGCCAAAGTCGTGAGACTTCGATCCGAACTCTCACGAGTTCGGCGACAACGGGATGTAAAGCAATTGCTGTGATTTCAGCGTGGCCGCAGCGTCCAGCCCGTTCGCCCTGCGGAGCTTTTCCGCGCTGATGCCAAATCGCTTGGCGATGCTGGCGAGTGTCTCGCCGGCTTTCACGCTGTGATAGGTTGCCGAGTTCGATTCGCTCGGCAGGTTGAGCACGGATTCGGCCGGAACCTGTTGGATGTCGGGCGTGTCGAGCGTCGGTAATCCCGAGGAATTTGCCGGAGGTGAACTCACGGCTGAGGGCGCGATCGGGGTTATCGTTCGGCCGGGATTAACCACCGGTGAACCACAGCCAAACAACGTCGAGGCCATCAACCACGCAGTCATCGGTCGCCAAAAGTGTGTGAGCTTCATCCGTGAAACCTCAACGAGTAGTTCTCAATCAAGCGCCCCCCCACTGAGCTTGCCTCAGTGGCTTGCGGGTCTTTGCGCTACCTTCGCAACACTTCAAATACTCCGCGCGTAGTGCAGAAGCCCGCGAGCCACTGAGGCAAGCTCAGTGGGGTCGGTGGCTCAGGACTAAAACGCGGGCTGAGCCGATTGACCGGGCAATGTTGGTGGCTCAGTGATTCCATTTGTGGCGTTCGCTGTCGCTCCAGCCGCCGGCTGCGGCACGATCACTCCGCAGGACATGACGTATTGAATGGCTTGATCGAGCGACATATCGAGATCGAGCAACTCGCTCTGTTTGACATTCATCGTGTAGCCGGCGAACGGCACCGGTGCGCTGGGGATCAACACGTTGACCAACGGTTCGCCGGCGACTTGCACGCATTCGGACATTCCGTCGCCGGTGACGAACGCCAACGTCCAGATGCCGGGACGCGGGTACTCGATCGCCACCACACGGCGGTACTTCGGATCTTTTTCAGCGAGGAAGAAATCGGTGACGTGTTTGACCGACGTGTAAATCGCGCCGACCAGCGGCACGCCCGTGACGAACGAACCGACTCGCAAGATGAACCATGCGCCCAAGCGGTGCGTCACAATCCGGCCGACCGAATAGACCGCCACAATGCAGATCACGATGGCAATGGCGGTGAAATGGAACCAGGGTTGAAAGTTCCGAGTCGCCGCCAGTTCCATGTAAACGCCAGTCGCTGTCTTCGGCATCTTCAGTGGACCGAGCAGGTCATTGACCTCCGCATAATCGCTGTACGGGACGGACACCGAATCGAATTGGACGTAAGCCACTCGCGTCAGTCTCTCACGAACAGACTTGGTAATGTCTTCTCGCGTTTCGGGTGTCGCGCGTTTCAGTTCCTCCAGCAAAACCTTGCGATGCTCGCTCGAAACCAAGTGCGGTCGCTCGCGGAGCGGCAGCAAGGGCAAGCCATCTGGCTTCACCAAATCGGCGGAGGGACGAGTCTGCTGCTGAACGACCGCTTGCGCGATGCCGTATCGCACGGCCCAACTGATCGGCTGCACGATGAAGTCGTTGACGCCGTGCAGAATCCAAAACAGGATGAATAGCGTCACGATCGGTGGCAGCGTGATCGCCAGTCCGCGCAGAAAAACTCTCGTCGCCGAAGGATCGTTCGACTTGGGACTCGACGGCAAAGAAGAACCGCTGGGCGAAGACATGCGTAGAACCAACGGGCCGTGCGGGGGATTCAGGAAACTCGGATAATCGACGCAGGGGATCGGCCGGAGTATAGTCAGCCTCAGTCCTCGTTCAAGGACTTGCGCGACTCTGGTGGAACGGACAAGCGCGCGTTCGCATTTCCCATCTTCAGTAAGTTTTGCAAAAGGAGAGTGTCATGCAACGCCTTCAAAAAACATTTTGTGTCGGAGGAATCTTGGGACTCTGTCTGAGCTTGGCCGCTCCGGCTCAGGCCCAAGTGATTTACGTGCAGTCGTCGAATTTTCGCACGGTGCCGGTCGCGCAATCCTTCGTGCAGACTCGGACGATTGGTTCGCCGCGCTATTCTTACGGAACCAGCTACTCCTACGGCGGCAATTACGGCTACGGTGCCAACTACTCGTACGGCCAAGCTTGGAACAATCGAACTTCCGGCCCGGCAAAGTGGCACGAAAATGTGTATTTGCCTGAGTCGAGCTACGTCGATGCCGGCGTTTCCAATCAGTCGTATGTGGTTTCTCAGCCGGTCGTGTCTTCCGGCGTTGTCTCGACCCGATCCTACGTGGCGGCTCAACCCAGATTTGTCACTCAGCCCGTGACGACCTACCAATCGGTGGTGGCCTCCCAGCCGGTTTATATTTCTCAGCCGGTGGTCACGACTCGCACCATTGTGACCTCTCAGCCGGTGATTCAATCGGAGTCGATTGTGATTTCGCAGCCGGTGCGTGTTTATCGCTCGGTCGCCGTCACGCCTCAAACCATTCGCACCGAGGCGGCGTGTCCGACGACCAAGCGGTTGGAGTCCTCCGATCCGAAGGTCTCGGTCACCGAGTCCACCGATGGGCGTCGCACCAAGACGTACCGCTACGAATACGAACTCGATCACCGTCCGGGCCGCGTGACGATCGAATTCGATTCCAAAGACTGAGTCGAGTGAGTGTTCAACCTCAACAGCAGAAGCCGTGGCGAGCAAGACGCCGCGGCTTCTGTTTTTGAGCGACACCAATCATTCGACCGAGCGATACAGCGTCTTCGTCACTAGAAAACCAAGCGACTGATACAGCCGCACGGCCGGTACATTGGCAGCCGTCACTTCGAGCGAAATGTGTGTCAGCCCGCTCGCGCGAAAGCCGCACAGCGCGGCTTGCACGAGTGCTCGGCCCAAGCCGAGTCCGCGATGCTCCGGCACGATGCCGACGTTTTGAATCGCTCCCGAATCGGGAATCGGTGCGAGTCCTTGAATCGTGCCGCAATCGACGACGCCGGCTTGTGCGGCGTCTTCACGAATCAAGAGCCACGTCGCATTCGGAACGAACTGCGTGTGACCGGCGATGTACTCCATCAATCGTCGGCAGCCGTCCGCCGTCCGCAGTGATGGAAAGACTTGGCCGTCCTGCTCGGTCTCGAAGCAGCGAAACTTCACGGCCGCGTGACGGTCGAGCAACTCCGGCGACCATTCGAGCCAACGATAACCCGCCGGCAGGATCGGCTCACCGATGCCGCAACGCGACAAGTCAATTTCCAATCGTAAGCGGCGGCAGAAGAGGGACATCGTGTTTCCAACGACGAGGTGGCGAGCGGGGCGGCGTTAGCCCCCGGTGATATGTGAAACTGCTCAGACGGCTCAGGAACCGGGGGGCTGACGCCGCCCCGCTCGCCAAGAATCATTTCTCATTTTCCATTCCCGCTTTCCCGCAGCAGCACCGCGTCGCACCAATCGACGTGATCCTGCGAATCGCCGAGTTCTCCAAAATCAACGACCAACGTCAGCCGCTTGGCTCCACTGACGTCGATGACTGGTAATCGTTTCGCCCCTTTTGGGCGAGACAACGCGGACTCCTCGAACACGCGCCGGCCATCGACTTCGACGGCGCACGATGCGGTTCCCGCGCCGACCGTCGCGTCGTCCAAGCCGACGATCGCGTGAAACACGCGGTACTTTCCGGCCAAGTCATAAGTCACCCTCGAGCGACTGTGCATTCCCAAGCCCTTGGGAAACTCGCGTCCGCACAATCGTAGCGGGCGGCCGGCGACCGAACGGTCCCGTTGCAACGGCCACTCGCGTGCGCCGGGCAAGAACGGCGTCTGTCGCGACTCAATCGGAGCCAAGTCAGACAGGAAGACGCCTCGGCCGCGCAACACGCGCATCTCGAAGATCGCGTCGAGCGGGATGTCCCATGCGACGCCAGACACATGCGCGGCTTTGAGTGTTGTTCCTGCCACGCGACTCTTCGACGCCAGCAGCGTGATTCGCGAACCGTCCCGCAGCGACACCAGCCAGCAGAGTTCTTTCGGCTCCGGCAGCGTGAGCAACTCCGGATTGAACGCGATGACGCGCACGTCCGCGATCGGCAAAGTCACTTCACGGCCGGTGGTCTTGACCGAGATCGTCCCTTCTCGCCACTTCGCCACCTCACCGGACGAAACATCGCCGTTGAGCAATCGCAGTTCGTCACGTTGTTCTTTGCGATCGAACAGCCACGCCGCGAGTTCGTCGCGCCGTTCGCGAGAATGCGGCAACGACAGCGACAACCCGCGCACCGATTCCAACGGCAGCGCGAACTCCGGCCACTCCGGGAATTCGCGCCACGCCGCGCGGAGTTGCTCATCTTCGATCGCAGTACCGCGTGCGATCAGCCGGTCCCCATTCGCCAACCAAATCGCCGATCCGCGCGGTCCGTGGAGCACGTTTTCAACGTGCTCGAAACGCAACCACACAACGTCCGACCATTGCAACCCCGCCGTCTGCTCACCGATGCGCACCGACTCATGCGAGATTGCTTGCAGCGAACCGCTCGTCTCGTGGCCGTCTGCATTTAAGACAGTCACGCGCGGTTCGCCAGCAACCAAGACGAGCGACATCGACCACAGTAGCAGGCACATTCCATGTGCCGTCAGCCTGGGAAGCGCTGACGGCACATGGAATGTGCCTGCTACTTTCCAAAGGGAATGCCATCGGACTGACGCTGCCCCGCTCGCCAACATCGCGAGAAGTCCATTCTGTTGCCTCTTCATCGCGTCCCTCCTCGGTCCACGAAGGCCGGGGCTTTCTGTGGTTCCAGCGGCACGGGTTGCTCGATGCGCGGGGCGCAGAACCAACTCAACAACGGGCCGGGCAGGACTCCGCAACCAATCAAGATCACGGACGCCAGCACCGCCGAGAATAGCGACGACACCGCTCCCGCCGGACGAGGTTGCCCCAGCGGCAGACCAAACAGCATCGTCCACACCGAACGCATTGCGATCGACGCCGACCAGACCGAGGTCAGCGCCAGAAACGCCGTCAACAGCAGCAGGCCCGCGTGCGAAATCAGTAATCCTGGTGGTCCCCAATCGCCGCGCACGTTCATCGCCGCCAGCGCGACGAACAACCGGCTCCAGAATCCCGCCAGTAACGGCAGGCCCGACAAGCTCAGCAAGCAAACAGACGCGCACACGGCCGCGATCGGCTCAAAGTGAAATAGACCGCGCAGATCGTCCACGAATTCCACCGGCCGCTCGCGACGGCGCAGGTAGGCCAACACGCCACAGAGTCCGATCACCGCGACGCCATCCAGCAACAACAGCAACCACGCCGCTTGAGCCGCCGTCGGCAAGTTCCACTCCACGACCGGCCAAGCCGGGTTGATCGCGGCCGCTTTCTTCGAGAACGACCAGGCTCCGATCGCCAGCAACAGCCAACCTCCCTGAGCCACCGCCAACAGCCACCACTGCTTGACAAGATGCCGTTCGGCTCGCGCTTGCAGCAACGGCACGACAGCGGTGATCGCCGCCAGCACCCCGATCAACAATTGCGCCGTCGATTCCGAAGCCGTGATCGTCCCCGGCCACAACTTGACCCACGCCAAGAGCGCTGCGGCTCGCAGAAATAATTCGTGCGTGTGCGTGACCATCGGCGAGCGGGGCGGCGTCAGCCCCCCGGTGCTCAGCGGGGCCGCCGACAACCGGGGGGCTGACGCCGCCCCGCTCGCCTGAGAGTCGTATCTTGAAAAATGAAACGGCACGCACACCGCGTATCCCGCCAGCGCGGTCCCGATGAAGATCACCGACAGCGTCAACACGCGCGAGCTGCCTCCCGCGATCGCTGAGGTCCGATTCACATAGCTTGTCTGCAATGCCTCGTGAATCGTTTCCAAGCGCGTCGATCCCGTCACCGTCACCAGCAACAAGCCACCCAGCAGCAACAACCACATCAGCGGAAATTGACGGACCCGCGGCGGTTGGCCACGCGGCGAAGTCACAACGCTTGCACCCAGCGAGGCGATTTGCAGGCCCAGAAAAAGGGTCACGACATCACCTGCCTGCGACATCAAACACAAGCCCGCCAGCAACACCAACTGCATCGGTAACGCGCTCTCCCGTTCGTCTGACCAATGCAGTGCCGTCAGCAACGCGCCCCAAATCAGCGAGACCGTGAAAGTCGCTCGCGCCAGATCGTCGCTGGCCGCATCGGACCAACTCAGCGCTGCGAGCAACAGCGCCAGCAAACATCCCGGAGCAATCCTGCGTCGCGCCGCCGGCCACGACGACGCGATCAGCCCCAGCGTTCCTGCTCCACCCAGGATCGCCACCGGATTCCAGAGATCACGCCAATCCTGCATGTCAGCGCACCTCCGAATGCTCAGACTGCACCGGCAACGCCGACATCAAACTCGGCAGGAGACGATTCACCACGAACTGCGGCGCGACTCCCAACGCGACGTTGAGCGTCACCAATGCGGCCACGACGAAGTTGTCGCGTCTCGTCCAAAGTTCTCGCGACCAATCCAGCGGCTCACGATCCGCACGCACCCACATCCAGGCGATCAGGCCGCTGGTCATCAGGCTCAGTGCTGCGGCGTTGAATTCGTGCTGGAACAATCCGAATGGCGTGACGAACTCCGCCACGAAACCGCTCAGGCCCGGCAGGCCGATCCAGGCGAAGAGCGCGAAACGCACCAGCCTGCGCCTTCGCAACGTCACGGGGTCGGGAGTCTTTTTCAGGCCGCCGAACTCGTCCGCGAAACAACGATCGTCATTGGCGGCGGCCTGAAAAAGACTCCCGACCCTTTCGCGTGGCAACAACCAGACCAGCAATCCGGCAGTGAGGCCGTGACTCAATACCCGCAGCAGACCGCCGGTTAAGCCTTCGGTCATCTGAGTCATCACGCCGATCAAGCTCAAGCCGACCGAGCTGCTCGTTGCCAACGCGATGCGACGCTGCCAGTCACGCTCGCCGAACGCCAGCGCCGCCGCGAGCAAACTGCTCAAGCCCACCAGCGTCGTGAATGTGTCGGAGTGCTGATGCAACAAGTCGGGAAACACCGGCGCGACAAACCGCAGCCAACCATAGACGCCGATCTTCAACAGCGCTCCCGCCAGCACCAGCGCCACGCCGCGCGGAGCGGACGCGAACGCTTCCACGAACGGGCGGTGCAGCGGAGCCAACCCTAGCGGCCAAGTGAATCCGACGACCAGCAACCAAAACAACCAGACGTTGATCGTACCCCACAAAAAAGCGTTCTCTCCCGCGACCGTCAGTTGCCCGATCCCCGCGATCAATTCCGGGATCGAGAAAATCAGCGATGACACCGCCGGATTCGGCGACGTCCGCAGCCATCCGAAGACCAAGACCAGTCCTCCCAATCCCAGCGTGACCAGCCAGCCTCCCCACCAACTCGTCTTCAAGAGCCGAGGCACCACCTCGTGCCGTTGCGAATCGCCGCCCGATCCCATCAGCCACGCAATCGCGAGCAATGTGCTCATCCAACACGCCACGAACAGCACCACGTCGAGCGCCACGAACGTGCCAACCAGACTCGCTTGCAACCACAGCCACGCGACTGATGGTGTTGAGATAACGGCCATCGGCATTCGGCCATCGGCGTTCGGCCGGAGCGGTTCACGGAGACTCGATCCCACCGACACCAGCAACACGCTCAGCGCCACGAACCACACGCTGATGCCATCCACGCCGACCGCGAATCGAATGTTTGGTCCCCACTGCGCCGGAACTTCGATGACGCGCCGCTCGCCGCGACGATTGAGCCGTTCCACCAGCGCAGACCGAGTTTCGCCGACCCACGCGAAGCTGTCTCGAAATTGAAATCGTTCCAGCGGGCCGAGCAGCGCCGCTTCCTCCTGTGAAGTCGCCGGCTTCAACGGCTCATACGCCACGACCAGCCAGACGCTCAATGCGACGGACAACAGCAGGTTGACCAACATCGTTTGACGAACCGCTGCCGCCCCCGCCAGCCGAACAAAGCCCACCAGCACTGCGCTGCACACCGGCAACAGCATTAGCCACAACGGCAAGTGCTCGCGAATCGGTCGGACCAGCGTGTCCCACATTGGAAAACTCTCCGCAATCACGACCGCAACCACAGCAGCATCCACGCCAGCACCGCCACCGAACCGACCGTCGTCAACGCGCCGATCATCGCCGACCCACGAGACAACGGTTCCGCCGACTCGCCGAAGACACTCGCCACACTGTTCCGCACTGAGCCTGCGCCTCGGCCAAATGCACGCTCCTCAAACCACACCAACCACTCGCCGATCACCGTCGCGGGATGCACGACCAATAAGAAATACAGGTCATCCCAATAAAACCGATTCCGGCTCAGCCGAGCAAACGGCCCCATCGCCGCCGCAATTTTCTCAGGCAACGATGACGGCTTTGAGTACATCCACCACGCCAACACCACTCCCGCCAGAGCTAACGGCAGCAGTGGAACAACTCCAAACATCCGAGGGGGCGTCCACGAAAATCCCGCATCCGAGCGTTCCCACTCACCGCGAGCCAGCAGGCTGCCCAACAGAACCAACAGCGTCGTGATTCCCATCAAGATGCGGACCTGTCGATCCCCATTCAGAGCCGGCCGCGAGACCGATTCGCGACGACTCACAAACCAAGCTCGAAACAGTGCGAAGCCGGTCAGGAACTCCGACAGGAAGATCGCTCCCACAACCAACAGCCACAACCGAGTCTCTGTCGTCCCCAGCACGACGGGTTCGGATTCCTCACTCACTTTGATCGGAATGTCGAACAGCTTCCGAGCATGTTCCCAAACGCTGTCGGCGACGGCGTGACGACCACAAAGCCCCGCAGCCATGAATGACAACGCCACGACCATCAACCGCGTCGCCTGCCGACGAATCGCCGAGTTCGCCACCAAGAGCACCGCGATCAAAACGCTTTGCCAAAGAAAGGCCGACACCCCCAGAAGGCCCTTGGAGCGACTCCCCATTCCCATCGCGATCAACACAAATCCGCATTGTCCCACCGCAAATTGACTCAGCACACGGGGCCAATTCGTTTGAGCCGCCGCATTCGCTGAGCACATCAGCAAGGTGAAGGCTCCCACGGCCACCATCAGCAACCGCGTGTGCGGAGCCGCGGCGAACAACGGCTCCAATCGCACCAACAATCCGATCCCCACCGGCAAGAACGCCGCGCACAGCCACCACGCCAACACCGTGGGCGGAACAGAATCTTCAGGCGACTCGTGCCAGCGATTCGACCGATCCGCCTTGAGCCGTTCGGCGACCTCGTGACCGTCGGGGACATTCCACACGCCGACCATGACATCCGAAATCTTCGACATCGAATTTCCCGATTGCGCCGCGAAGCCCTGTTCCGTCTCTAACCAGACCGACAGCGGCAACTGTGCGCAACGGCCAATGACTCCCAGTAAAAAACAGAGCGCAATGCTTTCGATCAGCTCCGGCCGCAACGAGCCAATCGCTTCCGGCGTCCACGCGGAGAATTCCAGCGTCGACGCCAAGTGCATCCACGCAATCCCGAAACCGGCCAACATTGCGATATCGGAAACACGCTGCACCAACCACACCGGTCGCAATGGCTTGTCACCTTTGCGAGCCAACTCTGAACTCGCCCAAGCCGACAATGTCCAACCGACGAACGACTGACCAAGGTTGCCCGCTACGTTCGCCAGCGTCACACCGAACCACGCCAACATCAGCCACCGCAGAGAAACTTCCTGCGGCCAAGCTGACAGCGCCAGCAGCAACACGATGGAGGTCAGCGTCGTCAGCACGAATGCAAAATCGTCGGAACGCGCTCCGAGCGTCACCTCAAAGCCCGGCAGACTCAACCACGTTCCTAGCCGGACTCCGACAATCGAATCCGGCCACAGTCGAGACATGACGAGCAACCCGATCGCACTCAACAGAACTGCGACCGCCATCAGTTGAGCGGCGATCAGCAAAACTCGGCGACTGAGTTTCCCTTCCAGAAAACTCAGTCCGTACGCCATCAGCGGAGCACCGACCAACGTGCCGATCAGCAGTGTCCGCAGCGTGTCCATGTCCGCCTTCGTAGCTGGGGGTGCGAGCCAACGTCACGCATCTTTCAGTGCCAAAAAATTCTTCAGCAACTGGATGCCGTTCTCGCCGGTCAAATAGCTCTCCGGATGAAACTGCACGCCGTGCGTCTCGTATCGCCGATGCCGCAACCCCATGATCTCGCGCGGTAAGCCGGGAGACTCGGCATCGGTCCAGGCCGTGACTTCCAATTCGGGCGGCAAGGTCTCTTCGGGCACGATCAAGCTGTGATAACGTGTCGCCTCAAACGGATTCGGCAAGCCCCTGAAGACTCCCCGGTTGTCGTGAGAGATCATCGACGTCTTGCCGTGCATCGGCCGCCGCGCCCGCAACACCTGACCGCCGAAGACGTCCCCCAAGCTTTGATGTCCGAGGCAAACTCCCAGCACCGGCAGCTTCGGAGCGAAGTAGCGAATCAACTCGCGCGAGATGCCCGCTTCCGCCGGAGTACACGGGCCAGGCGACACGATGATGCGCTCCGGCTGGAGCTGCTCGATCTGCTCGATCGTGATTTGATCGTTGCGAGCGACCTCGATATTCAACGACTTGTCGATCTCGCCAAACCGCTGCACGAGGTTGTAGGTGAAGGAATCGTAGTTATCGAGAACGAAGATCATCGGACCACTCGCGTCAACGGGACGGATTTTAGCCCGACGCGCCAGCGAGGGATGTGCGCGGAGTCCCTTGCTCGCGTTTCGGGCTTGTCTCTCGGAAACGCGAGGCATCCTACTGACCATGCCTTGCGCTCGACAGCAACGCGGTCGAGTTGTCCGGAGGTGCTCGAACGAAGCGTAGGGGGCTGGTCCGTCGGGCCATGCGGACGGGAATTGGTCTTCAATTGACCGAAGCAGACGTGATCCTTCGCTCGGCTGCCAAGATTCCTCGGCCAATTGAGTTGGCGAGGCCGGCTTCACATCGAGACTACTTGGAATCGGGAACCGCGCTCTTGGCGTCGGTACCGAAGTCCAACAGTTTCATTTTCCCAGTCATCGTGCCCTGAGATTTTCCGTCTCGTTCCACTTTCATCGTGTTCTCGAATGTGACCACGCCGAAGGGAGCGGTCGCGTGGAGACGGATGGTGTATGTGGAGTCGTAGGAGACATTGCCAGGATTGTCCGTCCTTTCTTGTGCTGTGATGCCCTCGCATTCCAGCTTTCCCAGCTTGCTCTCGACGGCCACTTTGTCGAGTTTCTCCGAGGTCTTGATTGGTCCGTGCAAGAACGGACGAAGCGCAGCGAGTTGCCTCGCACCAGTTCCTTTCAGGTCTTCGATCTGCCGAGGAGTTCCGTCCGCGATCATGGAGTGCATAAACCACGCCTTCTGAACGTGCTCGAGCGGCTCTTTGCCTTTTCCGATGTGCTTTTCCGGAATGAGCAGCTTATGAATGGCCGTAAATACTTGGCCTTCTCTCTTCGACTCCATGGCGATTTCGATCCAGCGACACGGTTCGCCGTCTACCTCGGCCGCTCCCACGGAGCTGAGCGTCAGGGTTCCGATCATGGTCACCACTTTGCCGTCAGGTTCGGTCCCCTTGCCGTCGAAGTCAAAGCGTGCCCAAGTGCCATCAGCGGGGAGTTGGTAGATCATGCCGTCGGCAAACACGGCGCTCGGAATCAGTACGCACAGCACGACGAACGCGGCTCGGAAAATCGTGATCATGGGAGTCCTCGTGATTCTGGTTTCTGAAAGGCATCGTCCGGCAAGACGAAACACTGGACGAACGGTGTATCCCAGTAGCTCGCAGACTTCAATCAGCGGCGGAGGGGAATGGCGGATAGGTTGCGGCAGGTCTTCGCTGCGGATTTGATCGAGCAGTCCGCCGTGTCGGATCGCACTCGCCTCGGACGCTCGCCGGTGAAAACAAGGGACAAAGAGATGAGGCTGGGGAAGACGAATCGGTGCCATCGGACCCTGACCGCGTTGCGTTGAATGCGAACAGGGGCACTATTAGGATGCCGCCCCTCGCGACGGCTGCCGAACGGATTTGACGTGGCGCGAGGCAGTCTGCGAGGTCGGTCGGGGTTGCTGGAGTCGGTGGCAGAAGTTGCCGAGGCTCAGGGCAATCGGCTTCAGGAGGATTGAGACCGACTTCCAAAATGGCGATGCGGCGCAGCAGGTTGCGGTCGAGCATCGCCAGCCGGCACACAGCGTGCTCCGGTGTGAAAAGTTGCGGGCGAAGTGTCTTGCTCGATGCCACTTCGTTTGCGAAACGTCGTTCAATCCGTATTGGTCTTCGAGCCAGGTTTTTTGCTTAGGAGCTGCGCTCTCATGTCCCAGAATGCTCGTGCTTCCGCGATTGCCGCCGTCGTCAGTTACAAGTCCGATGCCACGCCGTTGAACTTCCGCGAGATTCCCAGCCCGTCGCTGTTCGGAGTCAACACGTTCAACGAAAAGGAAATGCGTGCTCGCCTGCCCAAGCCGATCTTCAAGGCTCTGCAGCGGAGCATCAAAAAGGGTGACAAGCTCGACTCCAGCATCTCCGACGCCGTCGCCACCGCCATGCGCGACTGGGCCTTGGAGAAGGGGGCCACGCACTACGCTCACGTCTTCCAGCCGCTGACCGGCATCACCGCCGAGAAGCACGACAGCTTCCTCTCGCCGACCGGCGACGGCAGTGCGATCTCCGAATTCACCGGCAAGCAATTGATTCAAGGTGAGCCGGACGCTTCGTCATTCCCCAGCGGCGGCATCCGCTCGACGTTTGAGGCTCGCGGTTACACGGCATGGGACGTCACTTCGCCCGCTTATATTTTGGAGAACGCCAACGGCACGACACTCTGCGTTCCAACCGCGTTCTGTTCGTGGACCGGCGAGGCGCTCGACAAGAAGACGCCGGTGCTCCGTTCGATGCAGGCGCTCAACAAGCAAGCTCAGCGTGTGCTGAAGGTGCTCGGCAACAGCGAGCCTGATTATGTCTTCGCGACCGGTGGGCCGGAGCAGGAATACTTCCTGATCGATCGCAACTTCTATTTCTCGCGGCCGGACCTCAACATCTGCGGCCGAACGCTGTTCGGAGCCAAGTCGCCCAAGGGGCAAGAGTTCGAGGATCAATACTTCGGCGCGATCCCCGACCGCGTGCTGGCTTGCATGTTGGAAACCGAACGTGAGCTGTACAAGCTCGGCGTGCCGGTGAAGACCCGCCATAACGAGGTCGCTCCGTCGCAATACGAGTTGGCTCCGATCTACGAGAACGCCAACGTGGCGACCGATCATCAGCAACTAACCATGCTGATGCTGCAAAAGATCGCCCCCAAGTACGGCCTCGCCTGCCTGCTGCACGAGAAGCCGTTCGCCGGCATCAACGGCAGCGGCAAGCATCTCAACTGGTCGCTCGGGACCGACTCGGCCAACCTGCTCGAACCGGGCGACAATCCGCACCAGAATATGCAGTTCTTGGTGTTCTGTGCCGCCGTAATTCGCGCGGTCCACAAGAACGCAAGGTTGCTGCGAGCCTCGATCGCTCACGCGGGCAACGATCATCGCCTCGGTGCGAACGAAGCCCCGCCGGCGATCATCTCGATCTTCCTCGGCGACATGCTGACCGATGTCTTCGAGCAACTCGAAAAGGGTAAACTGGAGTCCTCGAAGAAAGGCGGCTACTTGACGATCGGCGTCGATACGCTGCCCGCTCTGCCGAAGGACGCAGGCGACCGCAACCGCACCAGCCCGTTCGCCTTCACCGGCAATAAATTCGAGTTCCGCGCGGTCGGATCGAATCAGTCCATCTCTGGCCCATTGGTCGTGCTCAACACGATCGTTGCCGAGAGCCTGGATTACGTCGCCACCGAACTGGAAAAGGCCACGGGCGGCGATGCCAGCAAGCTGGCCGGTGCCGTGCAGACGCTCGTGCAGAGCATCTACAAGCAGCACAAGGCGGTGGTCTTCAACGGCAACAACTACTCAGAAGAGTGGCATCAGGAAGCGGAGAAGCGCGGCCTGCCGAACCTTCGCAACACCGTCGATGCGCTCGTTGCCATCAAGGACAAAGAGGCGATCGCTCTGTTCGACAAGTACGGCGTGCTCAACCCGCGCGAGACCGAAAGCCGCTACGACATCTACGTCGAGCGATACTGCAAAGACATCAACACGGAAGGCCGTTTATGCCTGGGGATGGCTCGGTCGTCGATCCTGCCGGCCGCGTACCGTTATCAAGGCGAGTTGGCTCAGACCGCCGCCGCGATGAAAGCCTGCGGACGCACCCCCGACACCAGTTCGCTGGACGCCGTTACGGAACTGACCGGCCAACTCGAAGGTGCGATTAAGCTACTGCAACACGCCGTCGAGCACACCGCCAGCGGCGATCTCTTGGCGCACGCGAAGCACTACCGCGACGAAGTCTGCCCAGCGATGGTCAAAGTCCGCGGTGTCGCAGACGAACTCGAACAAATCGTCGCCGACGACCTCTGGCCGTTGCCGACCTATCGCGAGATGCTCTTCATCCGGTAACGGATTTTGAGAACGTACCAATCGAAAAGACCGGGCGAGTTCATTGGGACTCGCCCGGTTTTTTGTTGAAATAGGCGAGCGGGGCGGCGTCAGCCCCCCCGGCGTCTGTCGTCGAGCGAAAGCACCGGGTGCTGACGCCCAATGGCACTCACTTTGGCGTCAAAGTACCAGGCACATGGAATGTGCCTGCTACCTTTCAAAGTGAGTGCCATTGGGCTGACGCCGCCCCGCTCGCCTGAATGCTCTTCACGGTTTTCGTTGCGGCGGGAACTGACGATGCAGCTCCACCAGCGACGTCCGCACGGTCTCGCGGTCGCCGACGACCACAAAGTTGCGGAAGGAATACTCCCCCGGTTCGATGCCGGCCGCGTGCCTGACGCGGAAGACGGTGTTCCACTTCACGACTCGCTCGCGTTCAAAACGCCAGCGACCATAGCCGGTATTCTCAAAGCCGGCCGATGGTTGTTGTGGCGAATAGATGCCCATCGCGTGGCTGCCGCTTTCTGTGGACAAGACGATTGGAAACGGCTGCTCGCCGGGGCCATCGCTGATCGGTTGCAGTTCTTCAGTTTGCGGCCGAAAGGTCCAGAACAAACGAAACTCCTCCGGCATGTAGCCGGTCAGCACCTCGAACTGTGCGAACATGTGTCGTTCATTCAGAGGCACCGTAAATGTGACGTCGTAACGGATCACATGCGGCAAATCGGGCAAACCAATCTGCACTCGTTTCGTCAGCAGATGGTTCGACAATTTGGTCGTGTTGATCGCCGGATGACCCTCCGACTTCTGTCCGGGATAGAGCCAGAACGCCATTTGCGTCGACGTCTGCAACGCAGCATCGGTCGCGATAGAGTGCAACAATCGGCTGGTCGAGGTTGGCCCAGCGCCATCAACTCGCGACCCGGCTTCGGTCGGATTGAACGCTTCGGCCCAGTGCTTGCCATCCGAACTGAAACTACTGGCCGACTGCAACTGCCGGCCGTGATCGGTGCTGTTGATGAATTCCTGGCCGTTCCAAGTCAGCGAATGCACGGCCCCAGCCAGTCGAGACGTGGTGGTGATGACGATCTCTGAACTTCCTGCGGGGCGTCGAATGGTCAAATCCGAGCGAGGGGGAAGTGGTGGATCGTCTGTCCGCGCTGATGTTGCAAAGAGGCTCAGTCCGAGCAGAAGCAGCCCGACGAATGAAAGGAGACGACGAATGTTTTGCGATTGCATGAATTCGTCGTCTCCTTTCATTCGTCGGGCACCTCTTTGGCATCGACCACACTCACATCGTCGTTCCACGGTTCACGCCACGATTTCGTGAACAATTCGTCCAGCAACGTCGGTCAAACGGAAGGGACGGCCGGCGTTGTTGAACGTCAGACGCTCGTGATCCATTCCGAGCAGATACAGCGCGGTCGCGTGCAAGTCGTGCATGTGAACTTTGTCTTGCACGGCGTGATGTCCCCACTCGTCGGTTTCGCCGTGAGCGAAGCCGGGCTTCACGCCGCCGCCGGCCAGCCAGATGGTGAAGCCGCCGGGATTGTGGTCTCGGCCGGTGCCGTTCTTCTCGGCGTAAGGCGTGCGGCCGAACTCGCCGCCCCACCAAACTAACGTGTCTTCCAACAGGCCGCGCTGTTTGAGATCGGTCAGCAGCGCGGCCACCGGTTGATCGACCGCCTTTGCGTGTTCGCCATGCTTGGGCATGTTGCTGTGCTGATCCCACGCGGGATTCGCCGAGTTGTCGGCGTAGTTGACTTGGATGTACCGCACGCCGGATTCGGCCAAGCGCCGAGCCATCAAGCACTGCCGTCCGAAGTCGTCGGTGGGTTTCTGATCGATGCCATACATCGCCAGTGTTTCTTTCGACTCACGGTTGAGATCGAACACCTCCGGAGCATGATTCTGCATCCGGTAGCCCAGTTCGAATGAATCGAGAACCGCTTGCAATTCGCCGTCACCCGGATGCTCCGAAATCTGTTCGGCGTTGAGCGAGCGAATCAACTCGAAGCGCTCGCGCTGTTCCGCGAGCGAAAGGCGTGCGTTGCTGAGGTTTCGCACTTGAGCTTCTTTCGTGGGGATCCCCGCGCGGCCGATCGCCGTTCCCTGATAGACCGGCGGCAGGAATGCGCTGCCAAAGTTTCTCGGACCGCCGTTCGCAATCGCGGGGCAGATCGACACGAAGCCCGGCAGGTTCTGGCTCTCGGTCCCCAAGCCGTAGCTGATCCAAGCTCCGACCGAGGGTCGGATCAAATTTGTGGAACCGGTGTGCAAGAACAACGTCGCCGGGCCGTGAGCAACTCCTTCGGTGTGCATGCTGCGGATCAGGCACAGGTCATCAACATGCTCGGCCATGTGCGGGAAGAGTTCCGACGCCCAGCGGCCGCAGTCGCCATGCTGCCGGAATTTCCACAGCGGCTTCATGACCCGGTGCTGCACGATCTTGCCGGTCTTGGCCAGCGTCCGAGCATCATCGAACTCGCGCATCTGGCCGTCATGTTGATCGAGCAGCGGCTTGTAATCGAACGAATCGACATGACTAACTCCCCCAGCCATGAAGAGAAAAATCATCCGCTTCGCCCGCGCCGGATGCAGCGTCGCCTTGGCCGCCAGTGGGTTCACGGCCGCGTTGGCCGACTGAGTCAACCCCGCCAGCGCGAGATTGCCGAATCCACAGGCCACGGTTTGAAGAGCACGGCGACGGGAAACATTCATGGCAAAACCTCGATTCGCGAATCATTCATCTGAAACAGTGCGACTCGTATCCTAGCCGACGAAGATGACCCCGACAAAATCGTGCCCGAAAAATCCGGGCGTGACCGCCAAAGTCACGTCGCTGGCGGGTGTGCCAATTTTGCCTGGCGCGATGAATACAGAGTTGTCAGAATGAGGTTGAAAATGTTCGGAACCTCTTTCTGGAGTCGATCATGGATGATGTCCCACAAGTGAAATCCGAGTTGTTGATGCCAGCGGTTCGGGAGCAGGTG
>CAMDEA010000095.1 GCA_945893045.1 Planctomyces sp. SH-PL62 | reverse complement strand
CCACCTGCTCCCGAACCGCTGGCATCAACAACTCGGATTTCACTTGTGGGACATCATCCATGATCGACTCCAGAAAGAGGTTCCGAACATTTTCAACCTCATTCTGACAACTCTGTATTCATCGCGCCAGGCAAAATTGGCACACCCTGGGAAGCCCGCGCACCAGACCTTCCCATTTCAGTTGTTGCTCCTGGGGGTTGAAGTAGGTCTTCGAGACTTCGTCAAAGGTTTCGTGGATCGGCACCAAGACCTCACCGACGGTATGGCTCTGACCGTGGCTGTGAGCGGTCTTCTCGGACTCGGAATTCGTCGTGCTCGATTGGTCTCCGGTGGACCTTGTTAATTGCGTCTCGCCTGGCGCGCGAGACGTTCCTGCGTTCTTGCCTGATACGCGAGTGGCTCCTACGTCCTTGGCAGTCGAGTCAGTTTTCGTCCCATGCATCTCGCGACCGTGGGCGGGATGGTCAGCCGGCGCTTGCACGCGCTGGGACTGACGTTGCCCCACTACGGTGCTCATGTGCTGCGCCATGCGTGTGCTCGCAACTTGCTGGCGAAGGGTTTGTCCCTCAAAGAAATCGGCGACCACTTGGGACACCAGTCGGTCGACACGACTGCTATCTATGCCAAGGTGGATTTGGCCGCCCTGCGCAGCGTCGGAGACTTCGATCTGGAGGGCCTACTATGAACATCCACGATCTGGTCGAACATTTCGTGACCTTCCGCCGGACGCTCGGCGAGGTGTGCAAAGTCAAAGAGGACATCTTGCGGTCCTTTGGTCGCGCCGTCGGACCACGGACGCGCGTCACCAGAATTCGAGTCAAAGACGTCGCCAAGTTCTTGGCCGGCAAAGGACCGATGACCAACTCCTGGCACATCAAGTATTCGGCGCTCAAGGTCTTTTTCCAATTCGCGGTCAGTCGCGGGTATGTGGACCAAGCCCCACTGCCGACGGAGTTGCCCAAGCCGCTCCCGACACTCATTCCGTACATTTATTCTCGCGCGGAACTCCGACGATTGCTGGATGCCATCTCGTTGTTCCGGCGACACCCCAGACGAATCGAACCGCCGACAATGCGGGCCATTCTGCTCACGGCTTATGGGGCCGGCCTGCGTCGTCAAGAAGTACTGGACTTGCCGATCGCAGACGTGGATTTGCCGAATGCTTTGCTCACCATCCGGGAAACGAAATTCTTCAAGTCTCGGCTGGTTCCCCTCGGCAAGGATTTGACGAAGGTGCTTCGCGACTACGCGCGTTGGCGGGCAGTGAACCATCCAGCGGCTGGCGTCGAGAGTCCATTTTTCGTCGGCCGAGATGGAGTGGCAATTCCCATTTGGACGTTGGATCAAGCGTTCTCGCGCCTACGGAAACACGCGGGTGTGAAACGCTCCGACGGCGGTCGCTACCAACCTCGGTTCCACGACCTGCGGCACACGTTCGCGGTTCACCGCCTGACGGAGTGGTATCGGCAGGAGCTGGACGTGCAACGTCTGCTGTATCACCTCTCCGTTTATCTCGGCCACACGCAACCGACATCGACGCAAGTGTACCTCACCATGACGCCGGAATTGTTGCAGCAGGCCGGCCAACGCTTTGAGCGGTATGCCCGCAAGGAGGCCGATCATGCGTGATCCTTCTTTGCTCGGTCCGTGGGTTCGCCGGTTCCTGATGGAGCACATGATCCACGAGCGGAATCTGGCCCAAAATACTCAGCGGAGTTACCGCGACACTTTGAGATTGTTGCTCCCAATGGTTGCTCGTCGTGCTCGCAAGCCAGTGGATCGTTTAGCGGTGACCGATGTCTCGGCGGACCGCGTGCGGCAATTCCTCAGCGAATTGGAGCAGAAGCGAGGATGCTCGATTGCCACTCGCAACCAACGCTTGGCTGCGATTCACGCGTTGGCTCGGTTCATCGCTGTGCATGCACCGGAGTTGGTCGAGTGGTGCGGACAGGTGAGAGCCGTGCCGTTCAAGAAGGCACGGCGAACGCTGGTCACCTATTTGGAAAAGCCGGAGATGGATGCTCTGCTCGCAACGCCGGACCTGACGACTGCTCAAGGCCGTCGCGAGCACGCCTTGCTCCTGTTCATGTACAACGCTGGTACGCGGGCGGATGAAACGGCCCAAGTTCGCATCTGCGACCTCTCATTGCCTCAAGTCCCCGGTCGCGACTTGGCGTCGGTCTTGATTCGAGGCAAAGGCAACAAGCCGCGTCGGTGCCCTCTGTGGGCGCAGACCATTCGTGAACTGTCGGCTTTGGTTCAAGGTCGCGGTCCCAACGAGCATGTGTTTCTGAATCGCTGCGGCCAACCCATCACGCGGTTTGGCATTCATACGCTGGTCGAGCGCTCTGCGATTCGCGCGGCGAAGCGAATGCCGTCCTTGGCCAAAAAGCGGGTCAGCCCGCACACGATTCGTCACACGACTGCGACCCATCTCCTGCGCTCAGGCGTGGACATCAACACGATCCGAGCTTGGCTCGGACACGTCTCGCTGACGACGACCAACGTGTACGCCGAAGTCGATCTGGAAATGAAGGCCAAAGCCTTGGCCAACTGCGAAGTTGAAGGAAAGAAGAGCGGCAGGCCGTGGAAGGAGAACAAAGGGCTGATGGAGTTCCTGCGAACGCTGTAGTTCGATTGGTTATGTGGCGTTCGATTTGACGTCAAGCCGGCAGAAAAGAGCGCCACTCAATCGACGCCACATAACCAGCTTCGCCACATAACTCAAGAAATACCATGTGCGAAGTCACCAATTGCTCCTCGGCCAAGCTTCGGCGGACATCACTTCGGCGACCGTAGCGCCCGCTCAAGGCGTGCCACGAACTCGGCGAGCGTCAGACCGAAAGTCTGGCACATCGTCCGTAATTGGATGATGTCCAGCCGCCGGTCGCCACGTTCGACTTTCGTGACAAATGACTGAGATTGTTTGAGCTTCTTCGCCAACTCCGTCTGCGTCAGCCCAGCTTCCTTCCTCGCCTCACGCAATAGCCGCAGAACGACGGCGTATTCGCGAGTGTAGATCGTCTTGTCCATTCGGCTCTTGCCTTTCTTCGAGCCAAAACGTAGAGTCCGTCTTGGATTAGTCCAAGGTGGATTATCGAAGAGCCTCTCCAGAGGCGAATTCACATGAAAGGAGAAAAGTCATGGCAAATGGTGGACATCCCAAGTCCGAGTCAAAGCAAGGTGTGAAGCCTGCGGGACAACCCGCGACGGAGCAAACCAAGAGCGACAAGAAGTAGCCGGTAATCCGCGTCCGCTCGACGCCGAGCCTGACCGATACAAGAAGTGTCGGGGCAGGCTCGCTTTGTTTCTGAACCAATCCAACGCACATCACGGCTCGTCGCGGTCGTAAACGAGAACCGTGAAGTCCCCCTCAGGGTCAATCGCGACTTCAACCGGCGAATCGAGATTCAGGCAGGTGTTGGTCTTTTCGATCCTCTCAAGAACAGTTTCGATGTTGAGGTACTCCGGTTCGGTGTGAAAGACGTCCCGCGCCAGCCTCGCCCATGTCTCGTCTGAAAGTCGCGAGACGGCTTGCTCAACCGACGTTGGCCGCTTCGTCGGGCTGCGAGAAAGCACGTCGTCAAACGTGTCATTCCAAAAGAAATCAGGGCCGAAGGAAAGAGCGTAGGTCACGATGGCAGAGTGCCAGAAGCCTCGTGAACTCACAACTCGGTGCTCGGCGGCAATGCCGCACTACCGTCTTTCAAGAATTCAATGGCGATCTCATGCCAATCGACTTCACCCAAGGCCGAGTCCATTAGGTCGGTGAAGAGGGAAGTCTGATCCGCAAATGGGTTAAGTTCGCCGACAAGCTCACGCAGCGCGCCGGCAAGCAGATTCCGAGTGGCCTCCGCAGTCGTCCAGTTACCGTCAAAGACGAGCGACGAGTCCAGAACCACGTGACTTGCCTCAACGGCTAGTTGTCGGCAGCGACGACACATCTCTTGGTCGTTCGTCAGCCACCAGTTCACGGACCATGTCTCGTAGTTCTTCTTGCCGTGGTAGGGTTCCTCTCGCAAATTCATCGCATCAGTAGACGTTGAGATCGAATTCAAGAACAAGAAGTATCTCGTTCAACGAACATTCTTCGCTGATCGCGACGGTAAAGACAAAACACAGCTTGCTGCTTACCGATTAGAAAAAGGTAGTCTAAAGGTACTGCCTGCTCCGGAGACTTTCGTCGCCAGCGTCGTCCCACCAGAAATGGCCCGATATTTTTTCTTCGACGGAGAAGCCGCGGAATCTTTTGCCGCTGCAAAGAATTACAAGGAGATCGGCAATGCGATCCGAAGCCTTCTTGGTTGTTCGTTGGCAGAAACAGCTATTGGTGATCTTAAGGACGTATGCAAGACCGTAGATCGCGACATTGGTGAAGTATCTGGCGATGTTCGGATTGAGGAATTGGAAGCACAAATCTCTAAGAAGACGAGTGAATTGGAAACTGCGGCGAGCCTGCGAGAACAGTTGGTCGGCAACATCGCAACGCTGAAGGAGCAGCATGAGGAAATTGTGAGAGGTCTTAGGGAGGCAGAAGGTGCCAAAGAAATCCAGCAACAGCGAGACGACAAAGAGGGGCAAAAAAAGCGGGCTGCAGCAGAAATCTCGGAGTGTCGACAGGAAGTTCTAAAGTGGATTGGGCAAAGAGCGATTCAGGTCGTCTCAACGAGACTGTCAAAGTTAGCGCTCGACTTTGTGGATGAGACCGGCTTACGTGGCCGAATCCCAAGCCCCTATAATGAGGACTTCGTGCGCGGCCTGTTGAGCAGCGGCACGTGCGTTTGCCATCGTCCCCTCAATGGCGGATCTGCCGAGTGGGCCGCGGTCGCAGAGTTGTTGAAAACCGCATCGAATGCTGAAGTCCTTGGACGTGTCGTGCGAGCACGAGCCCGGTCCCAAATGCTTCGCGATGAGGCGGCAGTTGCTCCAAAGACCTTGCACAATTTGCGGGTCAAGTTTGCCGGTTTCCTGCAACAACACACGCAGCTTGAGCAGCAAGTCGCAGAGCTTGGGAAAAAGATCGAGGGCCTTCCGCTTCTGGAAATCGCCGAACGCGAGCGCAGCAGACGAATTATCGAATCCAAAATCGAAAAGGAACAGCAAAATCTAGGTGGAGTGAGAGCCCACATTGCAAGTCTGGAGCGTGAGAAAGCCGCTTTCGTACGGAAACCATCAGCCTGAACATCGACGTGCCCCACATTTGGAACGATCCGCTTGCGGAGGAATCCGTCGCCTTAATTCTTCACGAGTGTGCGCACAACAAGGTGTCCGGTCACTCGCTCTCTTTCCAGGATGAGATCGCCCGTCTCGGCGGCAGACTCGCGGGATGGGTAGCCGCGAATTCCGAGTGGTGGTCACGCTGGCGGGCAAAGCTGTCCGAAAACAGTTGACGAATCGCAGCATGTGTGGAACTCTCTTTCCGTGACCACGCTCCCGACGCTTCAGCCGCAGGAGATTGCGCTCGACGATCCCGCTTCATGCGAGATGTTCGTGCCGAACGCCGAGAAACCATTCGTCGCGACTCCGGCCGCGATCGAGATGTACGGTCGCGAGACGATCCTCGCTTGTCTTGCCGTGTTGCAGGACTCCGCCGTGCAGCACGCTGGCCTCGATTATCTGCAAGTTTTCGAGTCGGCGGAAAAACCGGAAAAACTCTGGTTTATCGAAGATGGTCCGGGCGGTGCGATCACCAGTCTGCTCCCTTCCGACTACTGACGCGGTCGTCTCACCCTCGTCGGCCGCCTCGAAGTTGACGATCTCGTCAGGTTTTTCAAACTTTGGCGTGACCTGCTTGAAGAGCGACCAGAGGACAGCGTTTAGTATGTTTGTCTTCCCGAATCCGTTCTCGGCATGAATCAGTGTGACGTTCTTCTTTCCCGTCGTCGGAAACTCCAGCTCTTGAGTGCCGTAAAATTGTCGGAAGTTCTTAAGTTTGACTCGCCTAATCTGCATTGGAGCTCTCCCCGACAACAAATTTTTCAAGTAAATCTCTGACGTCCTCTTGCCGGTTCGTCTTTGCGTTCTTCAGTTCGTTCGCATATTTCCGTTGGATCTCCATGAGCTCCTTTAGAAACTGCTGTTGTTGCCGATCGTCTGCTTTTCCCATGTTGACGCTCCACGAAAGGTTCGAATCACAATCCGCTGTGCATCTGTCGCTACCGACGTGGCGTGGCACCTTTCGGTCGCCAAACAAAAGTCGCCAGCGTCATTCTTCAACTTGCCGAGCAGATTTTCAACGCACTCCATTGAGCCGCACGCATGACGCAGGCAAGTTCAAACGCCGTTATCCATCGACACAAGGCCGCGATTCGGCGTGGGGACGGAAGCACTCGTGATGCGCACACACGGTCGCTCCAATCGCCGGTCGGCAGGACTCCAAGCCCGTCAGCGTCGTTTTCGCACGGACACCGCCGATGTGCTGATCACGTTCAACAAGCCGGGAGCGACCAATACGGATGTTGAACGAGTTCTCGAAGCGCTCCGTGAGCAACTCTCGTCAGCATCCTAATGTAGGCAGGTCAGGTCAGTAATGAAGTCAGTAATGGCGTGGAAAATGTCGCACGGGATGCTATTCTTGCACAACGAAATGCGTATTTTCGCGTGGTCTGCATTGGCTTCGGGTTTCTCTTAATCATTAGGTTCAAGGTTCGAGTCCTTGTGGGGGCACTGATTAACGGCAAACGATGGAAAGCCCCGGATATTCCGGGGCTTTTTTGTTGCCAGACAACGGACGGATGACCGGCTTTCCAGCGGTCCCGCGATTATTTTCTAAACATCGCGTCGTTCGGGTTGCCGCGCGACAGCAAGTAGGCCAGCAGGTCGCGAACTTCGTCTTCGTTGAGGGTCTTGAGCAAGTCCTTGGGCATCAGCGAGACCTTTGACGGTTGGTTCGTTTCGATGTCGGACTTTTTGACTTCGACGGTCTTCGTGGCGTTTTCGGGATCGACGACGATCGTGATGGTGTCTTTCGATTCGCTCACGATGCGGCCGGTAATGATTTTTCCCGCTTTGGTTTCGATGACCGAGGCTTTGTATTGGTCGGAGATCACTTTACTGGGATCGACGATGGCGTCGTTGAGGTCTTTGAGGTTGAAGCGGCCGGCGAGTTGGGTGAGGTCGGGGCCGGTGGCTCCGCCGTCGCCGCCGAAGCGGTGGCAGATGACGCAGCGGGCGGCCTTGTACATCTTCTCGCCGTTTTTGAAGTCGCGGGCTTTGAGCTTGTCGGTCGCCAAGGCGAGGACTTCCTCGACCGAGTAGTCCTTGCCGGGGCCTTTGGCTTTGGGGAGTTCGGGGATGACGTAGGGTTTGCGGATGCCGAGGGCTTCGATGGCGAGGCGTTCGGCGTCGGTGCAGTTGGCGAAGGCGTCGGCGTCGATGTTGGTCAGGTATTTGGGATAGCTGGCCCCGCCGCTCCAGGTGCGGGCTTTCTCGAACCACGCGAAGTACGCCTTGCGGTCGTCTATCGTCCAGCCGGTCTTCAGGTTCCGCAGGACGAAGGCGTAGTGGTACTGCTGCTGGTCGGGCTGGTTGGCGAGCATCGCGGCGAAGACTCCGCCGTAGCCTTTGTTGCGGCTGAGGAGATCGCCGGTTGCCGTAGCGGAAGTCGTGAGACTTCCGTCCGAACTCTCACGAGTTCGGCTACCCAGCAGCGGCACCAATTTTTTGACGGCTCCCGGCGACTGGAAGTGAATCATCAGGATCGACAGCTCGCGGTTGACGAAGTCCGACTTCTGCGGGAACAGATCGTCAAACTTCTTCGCCAGCTCAGGACACTCCTCTTTGAGGGGATTGCCCAGCCGGATGAACGCGAGCTGGTACGCTCGCAGCAGGCCGAGTTGTTGTTCCTCGGTGAGGTCGGCGAAGTCGAATTCGCCGAGCAGATAAATAACCATTCCCAACCATTCCGGTTCCCCTTGACGGGCCATAGCCACACAGATGTTTGTGACGATGCGAGTTTGGACTTCGGGAGCCAGAATCAGTACCTCGCCCGATTTCAACTGTCGTTGCCGTCGTTGCTGTTGTCGTTGAAGATAGTGTGCTGCCCACATCAAGCCGCGTGGCCGCTCCAAAGCAACTCTCGCGGCATAACGGATGTGCCGATCAGGACTTCCCAGCCTCCCGCAGAGACTGATTGCATCTTCTTCACTGAGGGCTTTGCGCGTGTGAAGTTCTTCCACTGCGTGTCGTAATTCGCGTAATTCGCTGGGATTCCCTTTGAATAAATCCGCGTCGAGTAGTTTGTCGAGCCGTTTCTTCTCAGGCGTCGTGTCCCGAGCATCGACGGGAGAAACATCTTCCTTGCCGACGTAGGTGACTCGGAACAACTCGGACTGAGCGCCTCGGCCGCCGATGGTGAAGTACAAGGCTCCGTCTTTCCCGACGGTGCAGTCGGTCAGCGGCAGCGGCGTGCGCGAGACGAACTCTTCCTTCGTCGCTTTGTAGCTGGAGCCGGACGGCTCGAGGTGGATGGCGTGCATCGTGCCGTAGGTCCAATCGCAGATGAACAACGCCTTCTGATACTTGGCGGGGAACTTGGTGCCGTAACCGAACTCAACGCCGACGGGCGAGCCGGGGCCGATGTTGATCAGCTCCGGCAGGCTGTCGATGTAGTAGCTGGGCCACTTGCCGGTGCCGCTGCGCCAACCGAACTCGCTGCCGCTGGTCGCGTGGACGACCCGCGTCGGACGATGCCACGGCGAACCGAAGTCATATTCCATGTCGGCGTCGTAGGCGAACATCTCGCCGTCCGCGTTGAACGCGAAGTCGAACTGGTTGCGATAGCCCGACGAGAACACCTCCCACGTCTTGCCGTCCGGGTCGATCTTGCAAATCCACCCGCCCGGCGCGAGCACTCCCGCGGCATGACCACTGGGATCCCAATAACGGGGCAACAACACATCTTCATCCCAGTTGGGCATCAACCGCGACGAAAAACCTTCCGGCAGAGTCGCTCGCAGTTGCTCGGTGCGCTGCCCGCCCATCAACTGCGGTTCGGATTTGCGCGTGACCTCAAACGGCAACTTCGTGTGATTGCCCGCCGCGACGAAGAGCGATTTTCCATCGGGCGAAAGTCGGATCGCGTGCGGCCCGTGCTCGCCGCCGCCGGGGATGTCGCGCAGCTTCTCGACCTTGTCGAATTGATCGTCGCCGTCGGTGTCCTTGCACCGATACAGCCCGCTCCCCGGCCCGCCATTGCAGACGACATACAAGCTGTCGAACGCCCACAACAATCCTTGCGCGCCGGACATCTGCTTGCCGTCGATCTTGATGTCGAGATGCTCAACCTTCGTTTCGTCGCTGCTTCCGATGGCTGGCGGAGTCACTCGGCAAAAGCCGAGGTTGCCTTGATCGCTGACGATCAGCCGGCCTTTCGGATCGGTCGTCATGTTGACCCACGAACCGAGTTTTTCTTTCGGGACCGTGAACAGCTTCTCGACCTGAAAGCCGGGGAGCAGATTGAACGTGTCGCGCGGCGTGTTGGCCTCACCGCTGGCGGAGGCGAACACATCGCCCCACGGTTTCTCACCGTACTTCAAGACAACCTTTGCTTTGCTCCACTCCTTCGCATCGCGAGTCTCCGCGACCTCCCACGAGTCGTCCGTGACCACGAACCGATCTTTGCCGTCTCGGCCGAGCAGCGCGATCTTCGCCACGAATCCCGCCGGCCCTCCGGCGTTGGCAATCTCCGCTTCAATGAGGTTGTCGCCGGCCTTGAGACGCGATTTGAGGTTCGCATCAACCGGCTCATTCCAATTGTCGCTGGCCGCGACTTTCTCGCCGTTGACCCACACGGTCATCACGTTGTCGCACGCTGCCTTGAGGAACGCGAACTGCGACGTCCCCTTCAACGTCTTGCGAACGAAATACTTCTTGTTCTGATCGGCTCCCCAAATCCAACTCGGAGCCGGTCCGGCCGCGAAGACGTTGAGCTTAGGCGTCTCGGATTTTTCCTCGACCACCTGACCGGCCGACGGAGCGATCTCCGGCTTCTGCGTGAAGATTCTTCCGTCGGCGGATTCTTGTCCGAATGCCAACGTGATCGAGAGACACCAGACGGCCGCGCAGAGCAACCAGACAGCAAGGCGGGACTGAGAGGCGGGCATCGAATTTGATCCTTTCGCAGAGGAATCTCGTGAAGCCGTGTTCGCGGCCGGCTCGTATCGTTGCAGAGAAGTTGGCTGGCGAGTCAGGATGATGAAACGAACGCGGATAGTCGAGCCAACGGCGTGGCAACCGCAGAACAGAGTGTGCCTCGAAAAGAACGAGGGAACAATCAGTACGATTGCCGGCCATCCTTAACTCACAGGGTTTTCTGCCATTCGCTGGGGGTCGGAATTTTGTTGCGGTCGCGTCAAGTTCTTTCAGAATCGAACACGAGACGCTTCGCACACGGATGCGAGCGGCAAACACGGATGAAGTCGGAGCGAACGATTCGTTGATCCGTGTGTGCCGCTCGCATCCGTGTGCGATGGAGCCGTGTTTTGTCGCCACGTCTTTGTTGACAGTCCATTGCCTCAGCGTTGCACTTCCGCCCTTCATTTTGGCGTGAGCCATTCGACGTTGCGTTCAACGGACGAGGGACAGTATGAAAATCTTGGTGGTGTGGGATCAGCCATTACAAATTGAACTGTTGCAAGTGTATCTGGGGCTGGGCGATCACGAAGTTTCTTGGGCGGACACGCCGGATGAGTTGCTGGCCTTGGCGGAAGCTCCGTCTTGGGACATCGTGCTGATGCCGATCACGCTGCCGGATGTGGAGCGCGGCTTTCAGACGTTTTCGCAACTGCGGAATCTTTGTCCGGACACGCCCGTGGTCGGTGTTTGTGAACCGCAGGAGGTCTTCCGCATTGTCCGGTTCATGACGAACGGCATGTCGGCGTACATGATTCGAGATGCCAACAGCGACTACCTCTTCATGGTGCTGAACGTGCTGGAGGCCACGGTCGAAGCGGCGCAAGCGGCACGCGAGCAAGAAATCGTGAAGCGGTTGCGCGAAGAGATCGACGCCGTCCGCAAGCTGCAAGAGACGATGATCCCACCGCTCATCGACGCGCCGCACGGTTACCAGATGTGTGCCCGGTACGAGCCGTCGCAACTGCGTGTGATGGGGGGCCGGCCCGTCACGATGGCCGGCGGCGACTACTACGACGTCTTCAATCTCGACGACAACAGCATTGTGTTTCTGGTCGGCGACGCTTCGGGGCACGGCATGAAGGCGGCCATGTCGATCATGATCATGCACACGCTCGTCCGCATGATCCGCACGCAAAGCTACAAGGACACCGCCGCGTTTGTCGCCGCGATCAACAATCAGCTTGTGGAACAGACGATCGTCAACGAAGAAGGGGGCTTCATCACGCTGCTGTATGCGATCCTGCGGCTGGACACGCATGAAATCCAATGGACCTCCGCCGGTCATCCGCTGCCGCTGCTGCAAGACCTCGACACAGGGGAAATTCGCCCGATCGTTGACGGCGACCCTAGCGGCCTGCCGCTCGCGGTCGTCCCCGGTGCCGAATACGAAACCATCACCTCGCCGCTGCCGCCACGCTGCCGCATCTTGCTGTACACCGACGGACTCGCGGAAGCCTTTCCCGAAGGGAGCGATGATGTGGTGAGCCAATTCGGCGAAAAGGGGATCATGCGCGTGCTGCAAGAGACGACCGGATTGCCCGTTTCGGGCACGATGGAGCGGCTCTTTCACGACTCCAACGAGTTCACTCAGGGCTACGGTCGGCACGACGACACGTCGGTTGTGCTCGTCGAACGCTTGAAGGTCTGAGAAACCCAGCAATAGACTCGCCGCTGTTCAGCGTCAGAAACGTTTCCGCCACCCCGCTTGCCGGGGTGGTTCCCGTGCTCAGCACTACAGCCGAGACAACTCACTGCCGTAGTGCAGAGCGCGGGAACCACCGAGATGAACTCGGTGGCGGGAAGCCCACACTCAATCACCCGCCCAACCAGGAGCCTCGCCATGTCTCTCCAGAAACTTTCGCGTCGTGAAATGCTTGAACGCTCGATGTTCGCGACGGCCGCCGCCATCGCCGCTCGGCACGTGATTGAACCAGTCGCGCACGCTCAGGAGTCCAGCGTCCCCAGCAACACGATTCGAGTCGCCATCACCGGCGTGAACGGTCGCGGTGGATCGCATATTTCTGAACTGAAGAAACGCAAAGGAGCGGAGATCGCCGCCATCATCGACGTCGATGAAGCGGTCGGACAACGCAACTGCGATGCGCTCGAAAAGGAACTGGGCCGACGCCCCGCGTTCTTCACCGACATCCGCAAGTGCCTCGAAGACAAATCCATCGACGCGGTCAGTATCGCGACGCCGAATCACTGGCACTCGCTGGCGGCGATCTGGTCGATGCAAGCCGGCAAGGACGTGTATGTCGAGAAGCCGGTCAGCCACAACGTCAGCGAAGGCCGACGCTGCGTGCAGGTCGCTCGCAAGCACAAGAAGATTTGCCAAACTGGAACTCAGAGCCGTTCCGAACAAGGCATGCGCGACGCGATCGCGTTCATTCACGCGGGGGGCATCGGCGAGGTCAAGCTGGCTCGCGGGTTGTGCTACAAACGACGCGGCTCGATCGGACCGCGCGGCGTGTACGAACCGCCGAAGACCGTTGATTACGACATCTGGTCCGGGCCTGCTCCGCTCAAGCCGGTGACTCGGCCGAAGTTTCATTACGACTGGCACTGGCAGTGGGACTACGGCAACGGCGACCTCGGCAATCAAGGCATCCATCAAATGGACATCGCCCGCTGGGGCCTGCAAGTCGCCGACCTCGGCGAAGGTGTGCTCAGCTACGGTGGCCGGCTGGGTTACGAGGACGCCGGCGAGACCGCCAACTCGCAGGTCTGCATCCACAAGTACGGTGACAAGCGGCTGGTCTTTGAAACGCGCGGGCTGCCGACCCCCAATTACAAGGGAGCGAAGATTCTCGAAACCGAAGCCAACAAAGGTGCTGGCGTCGGTGTGATTTTCTACGGCACCGAAGGCTACGTGATCATGCCGAGCTACTCGTCGGGCATCGTCTTCGACAAGGACGGCAAGGTCGTGAAGGAGTTCAAAGGGGGCGGCGATCACTTCGGCAACTTCCTGGCCGCCTGCCGCAGCCGCAAGCATGAAGACCTCAACGCGGACATTCTCGAAGGGCATCTGTCGAGCGCGTTGTGTCACCTCGGCAACATCTCGTACCGCTTGGGGCAGCAGATACCTGTCGCCGCCATCAAGGAGCGTCTGGCGAATGACGTCGAGGCCCTCGGTACGTTCGACCGTTTCTCGGAACACCTCACCGAGAACAAAGTCGATGTCGCCGACACGAAAGGCTACTTCGGTCTCGACCTGACGCTCGACGGCAAGAAAGAGATCTTCACCGGCTCACACGCCGACGCCGCCAACCCAATGCTCACCCGCGAATATCGCAAGCCGTTCGTTGTGCCTGCTGAGAAGGACGTGTAGTGATTGCTAATCACTCAAACTGAGCGGTTTTTGAGTCCCGCTAGGGACGTCTCGAAAATAGCCCAGCACGTCAGTGCTGGGAAAAGGTGGGAAGAGTGTGTGAAGTCCCGGCAGGGACGACAGAAATTGGTCGAGCATTTCTGTCGTCCCTGCCGGGACTCAAGTCGTGCAACCGCATCGCATCCCCAGCACTGAAGTGCTGGGCTATTTTCAACGGTCCCTGACGGGACAAAAACAAGACCGCTCAGTTTGAGTAATCACTGCGATTGTGTGCTCGCCGGACGCTTCCATGCGTCCGGCTTTTTTTGTGAAATCAGGCTCTGGCGAGCGTGGCGACGTTGGGTTGCCGCCACAGGCCGTGTGCGGTGTCGGGACTCGGATTTTCAGGTGGGTCGTGCTGCGGACTTTGATAGACTCGATCCGCGACCTTCCGCCGTTGCTTAGAGCGTGTGACGACATGACCGACTCGCTAACTCGAATTCTGAGGAGAGTGCCGGGATTTGAGCGGGAGCTGGTCGAGAAGTATTCGCAGCGTCTGCTGGGGCTGGCTCGCAATCGGTTGCCGGAACAGATTCGGAAACGAGTCGATCCAGAGGATGTGGTGCAGTCGGTCTATCAGAGTTTTTTCCGGCGGCTGCGTGACGGGCAATTGGAATTGAATGAGTCAGGGGCTGTGTGGCATTTGCTGGCGGCCATCACCTACCGCAAAGTTCAACAAGCGGCGCGATTTCATCATCAGCAACGACGCGACGTGCGGCGCGAGACTCCGCTTGACGGAGATTTGGACGCTTCGGCTCGGCCACGGGAACTCCCACAGCCGGAGCCGGGACCGGAAGACTTGGCGATGTTCTACGAGACGCTTAGTCATTTTGTCCGCCGATTGCCTGCCAGCTATCGGGACATCATGTCGTTGCAGCTTCAGGGGCATTCGGTGGATGAAATCGCGGGCCAAGTGAAACGTTCGCGGCGGACGGTGTTTCGCGTGTTGGCGGAACTGGAAGAGTTGGCCGTTTCCTGCGTGGAATCCGTATGACCGACAACGTCCAAGATCCGACGATCGACTTGGATCCCGCGTGGCTGCGGCGAGTCCACGCCATCGAGCGTTTCGAGGAGGAATGGCAGACCGGCGAGCCGGACATCACCGCGCATCTGTCCGCGCACGACACGGCCGGTCGGACGCAGTTGCTGGGCGAACTCGTGAAGGTCGATCTGGAGCACCGCTGGGTTCGCGGACAGACCGTGCCTGTCGAGGAGTACCTGCGGCGATTTCCCGAACTGGCGGACAACGGACTGCCGTCGACCGATCTGATTCTGGAAGAGTTGCGAGTCCGGACGTCTTGCGGTTCTGCTCCGACTGCCTCCGAACTGGAGTTGCGATTTCCGGGTCGGAGCGAAGAACTGCTCCGCTTACTGGCGGACCAGGTGGCAACGCCCCGGACGAATCGAGTTTCCCAGGACGGCGGCGCGCGGCGTGAGACGATGCCGGCGACACTCGGTCGCTATGAAATGCGTGAGCAAGTCGGACGCGGTGGCTTTGCGACGGTCTATCGTGCCTGGGATCCCGCTCTGCGGCGCGAAGTGGCGATCAAAGTGCCGCGCGCGGAATTCGTGGAAGATGAGAGTTCTCGTAACCGCACATTGCGCGAGGCTCAGAGCGCAGCTCGGCTGCGGCATCCGGCGATCGTGCCGATCCACGAGGTCGCGCACGATGGCGATGTGACCTACATCGTTTACGAATTCATGCCCGGCCCGACGCTGGCTCAAGCGATGCGCGATTCACCCCCGTCGCCGGAGCAATCGGCTACGTGGGCCGCGCGTGTCGCCGACGCGCTCGAGTATGCCCACAGTTGTGGCATCGTGCATCGCGACGTCAAACCGGCGAACGTCATGATGGACCGCGATGGGCAGCCGGTGCTGGCCGACTTCGGATTGGCACTGCAAACCGATGCCGTCGCAACCTTGACCCAGCAGGGAGACCTGATGGGGACTCCGGCGTACATGTCGCCGGAACAAGCTCGCGGAAAGGCTCACGAAGTTGATGGCCGCAGCGATGTCTACAGCCTCGGCGTGATGTTGTACGAACTGCTGACGGGACAGACGCCGTTTCCGGGTGGCGGGCTGAGTGTTCTGCATGCCGTCATTCATGAGGAGCCGAAGTCTCCGCGTCTTGTGAAGTCCGGCATTCCGGCGGACTTGGAAACGATCTGTCTGAAAGCGATGGCGAAAGAGCCGCAGCGGCGATACCAGTCGGCAGGCGAGATGGCCGATGATTTGCGTCGCTATCTGCACGACGAACCCATCCACGCGCGTCGTATCGGACTGGCGGGACGAGTTGCTCGCTGGTGTCGGCGCAATCCGGCTTTGGCCAGCACGATCGTGGTCTCTGTCGTAACACTCGCAGTGCTGGCCGGCGCGAGTTACTGGCGAGTTCTTCAAGAACGCAATCGCTACTTGGCCGAGCGTCAAACTGCGGTCGCCAATCTGTACGACTCGCTGGTCCGTGAGTCGCGAGCCATTCGACTCGCGCGAGCGACGGGCTATCGCACAGCCGCTTGGAATCGGATTTCAGAAGCTGCGCAACTAGAGACGCCGGCGCGCGATCGCGAAAGTTTGCGTCAGGAAGCCGTCGCATGTTTGGGTGATTTCGTCGGAAACGAGCCGACCGTTTGGCTACGTCCGGCCGACATCACAGGCGCAACGTCCTCAGTCGCGATTGATCCCTCCGGGAAGATCATCGCGGTGGCCTTCTCCGAAGTGATTCAGTTGCGAGAAGCGGCGACCGGCCAAGTGGTGGCCGAGTTCCGCGATCACAAGTCCGGCGTCTATGCCATGTCATTTTCTGCCGATGGTCAGTCTCTGGTCACGATGGATGATTCCGGAGTCATCAAGTTGCGGAGCATGGCTCGGTCAGAGACCGGCCAGAGCGCCGGTGATCTAAGCTCCTGGACGGTTCGCCGTGAACTGCAAGGACTGATCGGTGCCGAACGACGTGCGGTCGTCGCGGTCTCGTGTGTGCTCACGCCAGATGGCGAGCATGTCCTGGCCTGCTCGAAGGGAGAGCAGCGAGTCCGCATGTGGAACGTCGCGACTGGCGAGGTCGAGTTCGAGTTCCGTGGTTTGAAGGATGAGCCGTTCGTGCGCGCGGCTCTGTCCGCCGACGGCAAGACGTTGGTCGGAGCGTACCGCACGGCTGAAATCGACGGCATTGTGATCTGGGACATTCCGCAGCGCAAGTTTGTGAAGACGTTGCCGGTCACTCGGCAGGCGCTGGTGGACGTTGCGTTTAGTGGCGACGGCAAGTTTCTCGCCTGTGCCTGCATCGATGGCACTCGCGTTTTTGAAACGGCGGACTGGAATCAGCGCACCACCGTCCGGTCGGACGATCAGTTTTTTACTGTCGCGTTTCATCCAGCCCAACCGATCCTGGCCGTGCCGTCGAGCCGCACCGGCACGGTGCGACTTTGGGACGTCGTCGCCAATCGTGAGGTGGCGTTGCTCAATCATCCCGGCTTTGTCAACACGGTGGCATTTTCTCCGGCGGGGTCGATCTTGGTGTCGGCCTCCAGCGACCATGTCCGGCTGTGGAATCTGCGCGGCAGCGGCGAGAAGCGTGAACTGGCGGTTCATCAGGGCATCATCAATCAGGTGAAGTTCAGTCCCGATGGAAAGCTCTTGGTCTGTGGCAGCGTTGATGGCACGGCGTCCCTGTGGGACTCGCGGAGCTTGCGGCCGTTGAGCCGTTTTTCCGTCTCGGTGGGAGCTGTCGGGGCCGTGCATGCGTTCGCGTTTAGCCCGGACAGCCAACGGCTGGCGGCCGTCGATTGGGTTGGCGGCGCGGCGGTCTTTGATGTCCGTTCGCCGGAGTCTCCTCAACGAATCGCGACGTTGTTGAACCACGAGACGCGGCAGCTAGGGAATCTTCTGTACGACGTGGCGTTCAGCCCCGACGGCCAACTCGTGGTCGTTGCCGGACAGCTTGGAGTTGGTGTCTGGCGCGGCAACGAACGTATCGCCACTCCCACCGATCAGTATTCCATTCTCGTGCGATTCAGTCCTGACGGCCGGAAGCTCGCGTGGCGGAAGCACGTTCGCGGGCAGTTGAGCGCCTGGGATTTGGAGACCTCGCAGGCGCTGCCACTGCCTGAAATCACGCCGAGAGCCGGAAGCTTCACCTTCTTGGATGAAAATCGCCTGCTGTTCGTCGATGGTCAGCACGAAACCTTCAAGACCCCAATCTTCGGACTGTTGGACATTTCGACGGGTGAGTCGTCCATTTTGGATTTGGAGCCGACTCCGAGCTTCGGCCGCAGCCTTCCCTTCAGCGACGGATTCGCGATCACGGCGGATCGATCCTGGCTGGCGCTGAGCGGTGTGAATGTCAGCCTGTGGGATTTCAGAGCACGCAAACCAATTCTCGTCCTGCCCTCCGAAGCGACTCCGATCAATTCATTGGACCTCAGCCCAGATCATTCGCAGCTCGCCTTCGGCCTGACCGATGGCACGGTCACGGTCTGGGATCTGACCGCCGTCCACCACCAACTCGCGACGATCGGTCTGGCTTGGTGATTCTCGGCCCCAAACCGATTTCGTGCCAATTCGCTTTTTCTGCCAGATCGCGTGTCACTCTGACCTGCATTCGGCAATTCACTCGGCAGGGCCGGAGCGTGCGTCGGTCAGGCACGCTCGCTCCCGGCGAGCCTTCACTGAATTTCAACCATCCGTGATTTTGAGGAAACAGCGATGCGCACTTTTGAATGGTTGCAGCAGATGACTCAACGCACTCTTCGCGGGAATCGTCGATTGGCCCACCGGGCCGCATCGCGACGCGCATTGCGCCGCAGTTTCGTGGAAGTCTATGAGGATCGTGTCCTGCTGGCGGCCGGACCATTCATCGCGTCGGCGGCCGATTCGCCGGTCAATCTCCGTTCGGACACGCTCGACTCGGTGGATGTCACGTTTAACGAAGCGATCGACTTCAGCCTGGTCGGCGGCAGTTTCACGATCGAGGATGTTTCCATCGCCGGGCCTGATGGAGGGGTTGCCGCCACGGACATCACGTCGTTGGGTGGGAATAGCTACCGGATCGGCTTCGCTGCACAGTCGGAGCGAGGCATCTATCGAATCCAGGTCGGGCCGGACATCGAAGACTTAGACGGCAATCTGATGGATCAGGATCAAGACGGTGTGGGGGGCGAATTGACCGGCGACGTGTTTGCGTTCTCGTTCAGTGCTTACAGCGCGGACACGGTCTTCACGGCATCGCAGATCATCGCGTCGGGCAACACGACTTTCGACGGACAAGACATCGCCGTCATCGGTGCGACGTTGACCGCGAACGGTGCTCACAGCTTTGATTCGTTGCAGCTCATCAACGGCGCGACGGTGACGCATTCGGCTGGCTCAGTCGGCGGATTGAATTTGACGCTAGGGGACATGATCGTTGATTCTACCAGCCAGATCAGTGCCGATGGGCGAGGTTATGCGGGCGGCCAAGGACCGGGCGTTGGCGGCGGTGCCTCCGAGGCTGCGGGCGGCGGCGGTCATGGTGGTGCCGGCGGTACAGGCTTTGATCGCCTCTTCTACCAGATTGCTCCGGGGGGCGCAGTCAACGACTCGGCCCTCATGCCAACTTTGCTTGGCTCCGGAGGCGGCAGCACCAGCGAGGGACCGGGGGGTGCCGGCGGCGGCGCGATTCGCCTCATTGTCGCGGACACGTTGCAGCTCGATGGCCAAATCACGGCCAATGGCACCACCGGCAGCGGCCGCGCCGCTAGAGGCGGCGCAGGCGGATCGATCTGGGTCACCACCGGCACCCTGGCAGGAAGCGGTGCCTTCCGCGCCGACGGCGGTGCAGGTTTCAGCACCAGCAACTATGGAGGCGGCGGTGCCGGCGGCGGCGGACGTATGGCGATTTACTACGACCAGGCCGGCAGCTTCTCCGGATTTACTGCCTCCACGGCTAGCGCCGGTATCCCAGCGGCCCAGTTCAACTCACTGGCCAACGCGGGAACCGTCGCTTTCATCGATCAAACGGTCCCCAGCGGGCATCTGCATGTTTACACGACCTTCGCCACCGATGTCGGCAACAGTTCGCTGACTTTTGGTGCCATTACGGTTCATAGCGGTGCCATCTTCACCATGCCGGGATCCTCGACGGTCAGCGCGGGCAACTTGACGGTTCAGGCGACAGGACGAATCACCGCGGACGGCCTCGGCTTTGCGGGCGGTCAAGGACCGGGTGCCGGGGCATTGAGGTCCGAAGCCGGTGGTGGCGGCGGGCATGGTGGTGCCGGCGGTACAGGCTTTGATCGTCTCTTCTTCCAGGTTGCTCCGGGGGGCGCAGTCAACGACTCGGCCCTCATGCCAACTCTGCTTGGCTCCGGAGGCGGCAGCACTAGCGAGGGACCGGGGGGTGCCGGCGGCGGTGCGATTCGCCTCATTGTCGCGGACACGTTGCAGCTCGATGGCCAAATCACGGCCAATGGCACCACCGGCAGCGGCCGCGCCGCTAGCGGCGGCGCAGGCGGATCGATCTGGGTCACCACCGGCACCCTGGCCGGAAGCGGTGCCTTCCGCGCCGACGGCGGTGCAGGTTTCAGCACCAGCAACTATGGAGGCGGCGGTGCCGGCGGCGGCGGACGTATGGCGATTTACTACAACCAGGCCGGCAGCTTCTCCGGCTTTACTGCCTCCACGGCTAGCGCCGGTATCCCAGCGGCCCAGTTCAACTCACCGGCCGGCGCGGGAACCGTCGCTTTCATCGATCAAACGGTCCCCAGCGGGCATCTGCATGTTTACACGACCTTCGCCACCGATGTCGGCAACAGCTCGCTGACCTTTGGTGCCATTACGGTTCATAGCGGTGCCATCTTCACCATGCCGGGATCCTCGACGGTCAGCGCGGGCAACTTGACGGTTCAGGCGACAGGACGAATCACCGCGGACGGCCTGGGCTTCGCGGGCGGCCAAGGACCGGGCGCCGGCGGCGGCGCCCCCGAGGCGGCGGGCGGCGGCGGGCACGGGGGTACGGGCGGCGTTGGCTATGACCGCTTCTACAGTGGAGCTCCCCCGTACCTCGGCGTCGGCGGGAGCACATACGGATCCGCGGCCGAGCCTTCCACCCTTGGTTCCGGCGGCGGCCGCAGCTTCAACGGCGGCGGCAGCGGTGGTGCCGGTGGCGGAGCGATTCGCCTGATCGTTTCCGGCACGCTTCAGGTCGACGGACAAGTTACCGCTCACGGCCTTGACGGCAGCGGCTTGGCGAGCGGCGGTGGCGCGGGCGGCTCCATCTGGCTTACAGGTGGGACAGTGACCGGCACGGGCCTCATCTGCGCCGACGGTGGTGCCGGCACCGGTACATCGGGCTTTGGCGGCGGCGGTGGCGGCGGCGGTGGCCGCATCGCTCTCTACTACGGAAGCAACACGTTTTCCGGAACAATTTGCGTCTTCGGCGGTACCTTCGGGCCGGCGTTCAGCAATAGCGGTGCGTCGGGAACTGTCTACCAGGTTCAGACCAATCAGCCGCCGGTCGCGGATGCCGGCGGACCGTACTCCGTGGCGGAAGGAAGCACCGTCGTCTTGGACGGATCGAACAGCAGCGACCCCGATCAATCGAGTTCGACGCTGATCTACCAATGGGATTTGGATGACGATGCGATCTTTGGTGAAACGGGTGCCGGTGCCATGCGCGGCAACGAGATCGGAAGCAATCCAGCTTTCTCCGCGGCTGGGCTTGATGGACCGTCGAGTGTTGTCGTGTCACTTCGCGTGACCGACAACGGCGGTTTGACCGACACCGGCACAGCGACAATCGACGTGACCAACGTGGCTCCGACAATCACGTCAATTGCGTCGAATGCGGCTGACATCAACGAGGGCCAGTCGGTCACGGTCAGCGGGACGTTCGCCGATCCGGCGCTGGGCGTGGCGAGCGAGACGTTCAGCGGAACGGCGATGTGGAGCGACGGTGTCAGTACGGCGGTGATCATCGACGGCACGCTGGGCACCTTCAACACGACACGGTTCTTTGCCGACGATCACCCGCTGACCGGAACGGCCTCCGATGAATTCACGGTGTCACTGACAATCAGCGATGACGATGGCGGCAGTTCGTCCACGTCGATCACCGGCGAGACCGTCGTGGCCTCGCTGGCGATCAATCCCGCCGCCACTTACCTGCATGTCAACTCCGATCCAGCACCCGATGCCACGCCGATTTCGCTGGCATCGCTTGGCATTCACGGCGGCGACACGATTCGTCTGCAACGGTTCGGAGCGTATCACTTTGGCAATGGCGTGTTTGGCACCGGGATGCTCGGCATTTTCAGTTCGAGCAATGTGCTGCTCCCCTCCGGTGCGTTTCATCGCGTGCCGGGCGCTCTGGCCACGAGTGCCGCTCCCGCCGGTTCGGGGCCGACCTATTTCGGCAGTCAGCCGAACGACATCCCGGAAGATTTCGCCATCGACAACACCGTCATTCAAATCCCGTTGTTGGCCCAGTATCTCTTCGTGAGCAGCGGCGACAGCCTGTGGTACGACAACACACCGGTGGGAACCTACGGCGTCACGATCAGCCGCTTGGCCTCGTCGGCGACCGCATCCGTCACGGTCCACAACGTGGCCCCCGCGTTCGATGCGGGTTCCGACGAAACTCTCCCCGCGCCGGTGCATGGTGTCTTCAGTCGCGACGGCATCACGTTCACCGATCCGGGGACACCAGACACTCACGAGGTCACGGTCAACTTCGGCGATGGCAGCGGCGACCAGACGTTCGCACTCGCGGTCGGCGATCGCGACTTTGATCTCAATCACACCTACACAACGGCTGACACGTTTACCGTCAGCGTCACCGTGAGTGACGATGACTTGGGAAGTCTGACCGACACGTTCGATGTCACGGTCATCCTGAATGAGCCGCCGACAGCCGACGCGGGCGGGCCGTACACGGTCATTGTGGGCGAGTCGGTGCAGCTCGATGCGAGCGGCACATCCGATCCAGATCAGTCGAATACGACGCTGACCTACGAGTGGGATTTGGATGGCGACGGCCTGTTCGGCGAAACCGGATCGGCGGCCGCGCACGGTGACGAAGTCGGAATGTCGCCGACCTTCTCTTCGCTAGGCATCGCCGGCGGCAGCACGGTCACGGTGTCGCTCCGAGTGACCGATGACGGCGGCCTGTCCAGCGAAGACGTCGGTGACATCAACATCGCGTACGCCCCGGACCTGACCGTTCGCCCCGGCAGCATCACGTTCTCGCCGATCAATCCCCAGGCCGGCGAATTGGTCACGATCTCGGCCACGATCACCAACGCGGGGTTGATTGCGGCGTCGAACATCGACGTGAGCTTCCTGGACTTCGGCATCTCGCTGGGCACCGTCACGATCGCCAGTTTGGACGCGGGACAATCGGTCGTCATTTCGTCCGATCCGGTGTCGTTCCCCACCGAGAGTTTCCGCCTGATCGGCGTCAAGGTTGATCCGAACAACACGATTGCCGAAACCAAGGAATCGAACAATCAGTCCAGCCAAGTGCTGCAAGTCGGCAGCCCGGACTTCGAGGTTTCCGGAGCACGCATCGTTGTGGATGTGTCGCCGGTGACGGCGTGTGCGGGGCATGTTGCATCGATCATTGGCGAAGCGGACTACGACTTCTTTGCGGTCCCCGGCATCGAGGACTACGTCGTTCAAGGTGCCCAAGTCACCGTGAAGATTCTCGATCCAGGCACGCATCAAGTGCTCTCCACTTACACGGGAGCGCACACGGATGTCGGCGGCCACTTCCAGCAAACGATCATCGCGCCGCAGAACGTGGGCACGTATGGCCTGCGCGTCGAAGTCACCGACAACACGCTGAGCCGCAGCTTCGAGACCACACTGACGGTCATTGATGTCTGTCCGACACCGCCGCTGCCGACGTCGCCTCCTTCGGGGGGAGGGATCGGCATCGTCCCGCCCGGCGGTGGCGGCACCGGCCCAGGCAGTGGCACGCCTCGACTGGAAGACGGCACGCCGCAGCCCGGCGACGTCTATGTCTATTCGGAAGACATCATCTTCAGTTCGCAGCCGCAGTTCATTGGCGACACGATTCAGATCATCGCCTTCGTGCATTACGCCGGCGACGTGGCCGTGAACGACGTGCCGGTCACGATCAACAGCATCTTCCCCGTGGGTGGAGCATTGCAGACGTTTGAAATCGGCACGGTGCTCGTGGACTTCGAGTCCAGCGGCTACGTGATCGTCAACATGCCCTGGACCAGCACGGCCGACGGAGCACACATCATCCAGGTCGCCGCCGATCCGGAGTTTTATCAATTCGAGGGGAACGACGCCGCGACGCGCGTGATCTTCGTCGGCGACGTGCCGGATTATCTCGACCTGGAGAAATCGGTCACGTTGCTGGTCGATGCCGACGGCGACTTGAAGGCGACTCCGGGCGACACGCTCGAATACACCGTCACCTACGCGAACAACGGCGAAAACCCATTGACCAGCGGAGTGATCTTCGACGACTTCGACGAACGCTTCTTCCAATCGCTAACCGTCAATGGCGGCGGAGTCATCGCGGACGGCCGAATCACTTGGGACATCGGCACGCTCGATGCCGGTGAAACAGGTTCGCTGTCATACCAAGCCGTCATCAAATCGGCGGCCGAAATTCCCGGCGGACGAACTCCGGTGAGCAACACGGTGCTGCTCGACACCGACCAAACTCCGCCCATCGGAGCCGAAGCGGAAATCGAAATCACTGGCGACGTCATCCCGCCCGTCACGACCGCAGCGACGACGACCGCTCCCAACGCGGCCGGTTGGTTCAACACCGACGTCACGCTGAATCAGTCGGCCGCGGACAATCCCGGCGGATCGGGTGTCCGCCAAATTCTGTATTCGATCGACGGCGGCTTGGCGGTCACGGTGCTCGGCGACTCGGCTAGCCTCACGCTCACGTCCGAGGGACTGCACACGATCCACTACCAAGCCATCGACGTCGTCGGCAATCGCGAGGCGATCAAGACGATCCAAATCAACATCGATAAGACGCGACCGACCGTCGTGACGGGCGAACCGTTCTCGGTCTTTGAAGGTTCGACGATTCTGCTCGATGGCTCGTCATCCACCGACGCGCTGTCGGGAATCGCGAGCATCGCGTGGGACTCGGACAACGATGGCCAGTTCGATGACGGTCATCCCGCGTCGTTCTTCGGTCTCGACGGCCCCAGCGTTCACACCGTTTCCGTGAGAGTCGAAGACCTCGCGGGCAACGTCACGATCGCCGAGACCGAAGTCACCGTCGAAAACGTGGCTCCGGTGATCACCGGAGCCATCCATGGACCGACGGTGGGCGTACCGGGGCAGCCGCTGGCCTACTCGGTCGCGGGCTTCACCGACGTGGGCACTCAGGACACGCACACGACCGCGTGGACCGTGCGCGACGGTGCCAATGCCGTGGTGGCCACGGGGTCGGGGCTGAATCTCAACTTCACGCCGGCAACGGCGGGGGCTTACACGGTTGAATTCCGGGTGACGGATGACGACGGCGGAGTGGCGACGACCAGCCTCGCTCTCAATGTCGGCTATGCCAGCCTGCAAACAGGCGTGTGCAGTACGGAGGGCGGAACGGCTCTCGTCGTCGGCAGCCTCACGGTAGCGGATCGCATCCATGTCAATCCGCAAGGCAACGACGGCACTCTGCAAGTCACGATCACCAACCGCCTGACCGACACGTGGTCTTCCAACAGACCGTTGCTCCACCCGCCGGCGGTTTCGCCGAGATCGTCATCTTCGGACAAGCGGCTGATGACTACATTCAGATCAGCGACTCAATCAACGTCGCGGCGTGCATCCACGCGGGGGCCGGGAACGACAACGTCAAAGGCGGCGGAGGCAACGATCTGATCCTCGGCGGTGACGGCAACGACGATCTCAACGGCGGCAAGGGCCGCGATTTGATGATCGGTGGCCGAGGCGCGGATCGCCTCGTCGGCAACAGCGATGAAGACATCCTCGTCGCCGGCTACACCGCCTACGACAACGTTTCACATGCCCTGGCTCACGTCCTGGAGGAATGGGCCAGCAACGGCAGTTATTTGTCGCGAGTGGCCAACATCAAGAGCGGCGGCGGCTTGACCGACGGCTTCCGACTCAATGGCGACGACGGCGCGAATCAAACCGTCTTCAACGACAACGACGCCGACACGCTGACCGGCAGCTCCAGTCTGGACGCCTTCTGGGCCAATCTCGTCGCCGATAACGGCGGAGCGCTCGACAAGATCACCGACCTCGCCAACGGAGAATCCGGCAGCGACACGGACTTTTAGAATGGGATTGGCGGCAACGGAGTTGATCGGCTGATCGCCGCTTGGAGAGAGTATTCAACGCTTGCCTTCTGGAATGCGACTGCGACAACATCTCGCCCGTCGGTCTGACGAATCGTCGGCCGTGGCTTGCTCAGTTCAGCGTCGAGTTCCGGAGGTGTCCCATGATGAATCTGCGATCCTGGTTTGCACTGTCCCTGCTGACGACCACATTGATCGCCTCCGTGGCTGCGGGAGACAAAGCCGAACCACGCACGTACGCCAACAAACTGACGCCGCTCAAAGATCCGCCCCCGTTGCTGGCAGATCATCCAGAGTTCGTCGAACCGGTTCGCGAGCTGCGCCGCTATGAAGCGCCGGTCCTGGTCAACGAACCAGACGCCGACCTCTCCGTCCGAGCGTGGCGGTTCTCGTACAACGCGCGCGGCATTGTCGAGATGCCGAACCGACTGCAAGCCAAAGCCACCGCCGTCATCATGGTCCATCCGTGGGGCATCGACGACGGCCAAGGCTGGAACACGCCCGAACCCGCCGGAGTCTGCGACTTCTGTACGCCGGACAAAAATCATCTCGCCGCGCGGCACACGCACGAAGTCATCAATCCATTTTTGAAAGCGGCTCGCCCCAAAGTCCCGCTCGTGATGTACAGCCTCCCCGGAGGCGAAGACGCGATCCGCAAGAAGCTGTACCGCTCGCTGCGAGCCAAGCCGAGTGACTCTGATCGGCAGCAAGGTGCGAAAGAACTCACCGCCAAGCTGAAGAGCTTTGAATACAAAGGCCAACCGCTCGTCGAATCGATTTCGCTCTCGGCCGAGAACCCGGTCAAAGATTACTTCCGCCAGTTCCCCGGTCTCGACGCCAGCGCGAAGTACAACAACGAAGGCTTCTGGCAACAGCCAATCCCCGTCACGAAAGACGTCGACGTCGATCCCAACGACGTCGTGATCTACGACTCCGAAGGCTACGAGCCGCTGCGAAAGTTTCTGAAAGCGAACGGCATTCGCCACGTCTTACTGACCGGCTATGCCACCGACATGTGCTTCTGCAAGACAACGGCCGGCTACGAGAATCTGTCGAAAGACTTCAACGTATTCCTAGTTGGCGACGCCTCGCTCGCGACATTTCCCGCGAACAACACGCCACGCTTCGCGACGAACGCGCATCTGTCGTTCGCATCGCTCAATCAATTGGTGACGCAGATTTCCTGGGTCAAGTTCGACAAATGACACGCAGCGTTCCCACGAGCTTGTCGAAATTCTCGCCACTTGGGCTTGTCCCAGTGGTTCCCGCGCTTCTGCACTACCCAGAAACCTCGAAGAATTCGGTAGTGCAGAAGCGCGGGAACCACCGGGATGAACCCCGTGGCGGAGAAATTCACCAGACTCCCACGAGAGATGCTCGTGGTTACTTCCGCAGCTTCCAGAACGGAGTGCCGTCATGCACGGCTGGTGAAATCCGTTGCCGTTGGCCGGGAGCGGTGCCGTGGCGCATGAGGTCATGGATGTCGTGCAGCAGCGCCTCGGCCTGTGCGAAATACGCATGGCCCAGCAGATCGAGATCGAAGTCCGGCACCGCCACCGTATAGCGCGGCACAGCCGCAATTCAGTGCAAAGTGAAGAGTGCAGAATGCAAAGTGCAAAGTGCAAAATCCCAACGACGCTAAAGTGGCTTGTTGGACATTTTTCACTTTGCACTCGCCACTCTTCACTTTGCACTCAATCAGTCGGCACGAAATCCGCGCAGAAAATCAACTTCTGCGACGATAACGATGTAATCGCCCGCTCGCTGGCTTCGATGCTGGCCTCGTCGGCGGGATAGGCCGCGACGCTGCCGCGCGAGGGCCAACTAAAAAACGCCGTCGCCCCCGGCACCTTCAGGTCAAAGCCAATCTGAGCCGCGCGGATCGCCGCTTCCTCGAAGCTCACGTTGAACCCGTGCAGAAAGAACAGCGCGTGCGGCGACTCGCCAGACTCGCGAGCAAATTGCAGGACGTTGCGAATTTCGGCGAAGAAGGGTTCACGGTCCTGCCGCTCGACGTGCTGCACTCGGAGCGAGTCGTCGCGCAGGTCGAACCGTTTGAGTTTCTGCCAGAAGGACGAACCTGTCTCGCCGAAGCGGTGAGCCTCCGGCACCGAGACCTCGACGCGGCCGCGCGTCACGCTGTGGTGCCGCTGACCGGTGAAGCCGTCGCCGTGCGCGTGCGGCTGACGGTTGGTTTGGAGCACTCCCGCGTGCTCGTGCTCTGCATGTCGGCGAATGCGTTCGGCTCGGACGGGTCGCAGTTGGAGTCCGGCGCGTTCCGCTTTCGCGACCCGCTGAACAAGGAACGCCGCTTCATTCCCTGTAGGTGGTCCAGGTCAGGAACCAGTCGCGATCAACAGGCATGAAGTTGATGGCAGGCAGCACGACCAGATTCCGAAAGTCGTAACGCGGCGGAGCCGCAGGAGCGTAGGCGAGTCGCTCCTGCGACTCGCATTCCGAAAGTTGGCTGATTCCCAATGATCCGATTCACTGTCATTGATCGCGTGACGGGAATCTCAGTCGCGGGAGCGACTGAACTACGTACTTGGCCGCCGTTTTCAACTCATCAACTCGCGTGAAAAAACAACAACTTCACCGAAAACGATGTAGGCGAGCCGGTGTGTGTTGGCGACTTGGCGAGCCGGAGGCCGTCAGGCCCCGGACAACGCGGAACGGTCGCCACGGCGTCCATTGTGAGATCGAATCGTCCGAGGGCTGACGCCCAGCGGCTCGCCAGCGGCGAGAGGGCTTCGCGGCGGGGGAATTCAGCGAGTCTTATTCGGCCTCAACTTCGGCAGGTTCCATGAATTCGTTGTCGACGACATCAAGTGCAAGTTGCCTCTTGGTCCACGCTTCTCGCTGAACCGGGTTGTCTCGGATTGCTTTTTCGATCGCCAATGTCTCGCGGTACTCTTTGGCCTCAGAAGTCATCGTCCACTTTGCGGCAAGGCCCAAGGTCTCGATTTCACCGCGTATGTGTGCCAGGTCAACTTTGAAGAATTCCTTGCGGTAATTCACTTTGTTCATTTGCATCATGACAAAGTGCTTGTGTAGTTGATTCTCTAACGCTGGCGCATCGTCGCTGAAGAGCAGAGCGTGGACGTCGAACTCAAACGGAACGCTCGAATCGCCCAGTTCTCGAATTCGATCAAGTGGCTCAAGTCTCCGGGTCAGCCCGATCTTATAGACGTTCTCCCCGAATGAGCCGACGTTTGAAATGACGTAGACGTGGCCTCGCTTGGTTTGTTGAGCCATCGACAACGCCCGTTGATTCCGACTTTCCGCATCCGTCAAACGCTGGGTCAATTCCTCAAGTTGCCGCTCGTAGTCCGCCCTTTGCTGGGCGGTCGCGTGTCCCATCTGCTCTTGAGCTTTTTCGATGGCCTTGCGGATGAGTTCTTCTTCTTTGGCGGCCTCTCGAATGGCTCGCTCGTACTCTTTTCTCGCCTTCTCTTCTTCTCGAATCTGGTCCTTGATTCGTTTCTGTTCTTCTCGTTCGTCAAGTTTCAATTGCTGAGTGACGGCAGCCCACTTTAATTCTTCAAGACGTGCGGTCAGATACTCTTCAGTGATGGTCGCATCACGAAACGCCTTGCCGTTGAGGCTCACGACGGCGAAGGCGTCGTGAATCGCTTGCTGCAATGTTCCTACGTTGTCGTTCTTCACACGCGAAAGAATTGAGTCCACCTTCCCGTTGAAGGCGTCAACTACAAAGTTGACGGCGGTCTCTCGACGGTTTGCCTCGACGTAGCTGCATCGTCCGGCAGTACCGTTGCGAATCATTAGCAGGCTGTTCTCTCTGGCTCGCTTCAGTTCTTGGCCAGCTTCCTTATGGCCGAAGTCCTCTGCTAATTCGTCAAGAAGACTCCGGGTGGGAATGAGATACTGATTGCCGTATCCCTCAATGAGATTCTTCATCGCGCGAGCCGTTTGCTCGTAGGCCGCAGCTTGCCGGCGTGCGTCCTCTGGAATCTCTCTCGCTTCGTTCTGAGCACTCAAAAGCAGCGCGGCGGCCTGTTGCTGGGCGCTGGCATCCAAATGGTCAGCCTCGGTTTTGGCTTTGGCGAGCGTTGCGTCAGCATCGGCAACAAGAGCCTTCGCTTGCTGTTCGGCATTCTCAGTCAATCTTCTTGCTTGACTCTCGGCCTTGGCCAATTCATCGCGTGCCGAAACCAACAACGCTTCCGCCTGAAGTTCCGCGTCTGCCATTTTCTGCCATTTGGCAAGGCGCTGAACCTTTTCTTTCAGACCGTTGGCATAGTCCGTGAGCTTCTTGATGTGCGCTTCATACTTCCCGACTTTGGCTGCTTGCTCTTGCTGTTGGTTGCTGAGTTCTGATCCGAGTTGCTCGTTCTCTTTTTTGAAGGTGAGCAACTGAAGGCCAAGAAAGATCAGCCCCCCAATCGCGGCGACGAGCAGGATGAAAAGAAAGAACGCCATTGTGCCCCCTGCGCTCATCGAGTCGTAGTTGATTTGTTGAATTCAGCCGAGCAACGTATTCGCTAATCAACTTTCTGACCATCGAGTTAGGTAATCGAACATGCGGCGGACAAAGTCGATGGGGGCGTTTGCCGATAGCAACGCGGTCCAAGAATCCGGACCGTTTTTGCGAACTCGCATGAGTTGGTGCTGTTTCTTGTAGGCCACGAGCCATTGCCGCATCTCGTCCTACAGGCGGGTGAGGCGGTCCAGGCAGCGGGTGGCGATGGCTCGACACACCTTGTCGAGCGTCAGCGTGGGGCCGAGAACCTCGAATTGGCCGAGGTGGTTTCGATGAGTTGGTCTCAGTAACCGACCGACGTGATGGTTGGTTGGTGCAACCGCGGGTGGCACATCCCTGAAAGAGAATTGATTGTCAATTAAGTTTTCTGAGGATTTCTTGGTTGGGATTTTCGGTGGCGTTCAATCTTGGCGCAGACGTTGGGCGTGCTGAAGGAGTGGGCTTCAGAAAAACGGTCGTTGTGCGGCGGTGTCTGGATTGCCGTTGCCGACTTTGTCGGCATCGATCCGCCAGTTGTTCTGGTTGAATTCGTCGGTTGTTTGAGAGAGTGAGCGTTGAGCGGAGTGGGCGATCAGGTCGCGGTCTAGCGAGTTTGTGGCTGCCTTGTTTTGCGTATGCGGCGGCCTCTCCACACATCCCTTCGTGATTCCTGGACGCGAGTCGCGTCCGGCTCCCGCGCGGTGGCGGGACACTGAGTCGGTTTTGCGATCCTCTCGCGAACGGCGGGCCGTTCTCATCAGCTTGGCGTTCGTGCGGCCGTGGCCGAAGCCACCACCGGAACCATGTGCCACCTCGAACTGGCCCGCCGCCGCGAGGGCTTGGCTTCGTCATCGAAGTCAGGCCAAGACCTCTCCGCTTCCAACGGGTGCTCTCTGAGTCGATCTGAGTCGGGTTCCTTTCTGGAATCTTCACTGGTCCGATAGGACCAAGGACTGTTGTCTGAGTTGGGGATAAACTGTCTTCGCTTGGTGAAACAGAGTCGGGCTCTGCTGGCGAGCAACCCGGCAAGGGATAACCAAGTCAGGGCGGGTGAACGCTCCCGACCGGCCCCGGTCGCTTTGGCGGCCGGGGCTTTTTCCAGCATTCATTTGTCCTGCGATGCCTTGGAAAACGCACCTTCCATTGGCTCTTCGCCTTTCTGCTGCCGCTGACGACGCACCACTTCCGGGCCTCCGCAGCAATACGGCTGCTGATGTTTGAGCATGTGCCAGATCGAGACCGCCAGGCGACGCATCACCGCCACGCGCGCGATCTTCGAACCGCGCCGATGCTTCACCTGCCGATACCACACGCGCAGCCAGCCGTCCTTCTTGAGCACATGCAGCACGAGCTGTCCGAGAATGAACCTCGCTACGGCACTCCCTTCCTTCGTGATCGAACCGAGCCGTTCGCCGCTCAAGCCCGAATTCCGGCAGCGCGGAGTCAGTCCCCAAAAGTTCGCCAAGCTCTTCGGGGTCGTGAACCGCGACATCTCACCGATTCGTGATGACAGCGCTAAGCTGCTATAGGACGACGCTCCCGGCAGAGTCGCCAGCATCTTCGCCTGAGCATCGGCTTCTTGCCGCTTCGCGATCCGTTCTTCCAAGACTTGCTTCTGCTGATCCAATAACGTCCATTGCGACAAACACTGATCCAGTTCGAGTCGATCCATCTCCGGCAACGACACCGTTTGCAACCACTTCCAGGCTTTGAGCGTTTGAATGCCCTTCGTGGGACACTCTTGAGCCAAGTTGTGCTTCAGCAACAAATGGCGAACTCGATTGATGACCCGTGTCCGCTGGGCGACCACCCGCTGCCGCATCGCGGTCAATTGCCGAGCCTCCGCATCGGCGGTCGAAGGAGGTTGAACTCGCTTGAGCCCAGGCACGCGCTGCCCCGCTTGCAACCGCTGACGATTGACCCACAACAATTCCCCGAGCCGATTCGCATCTCGCCGATCCGTCTTCGTCTTCGATCGCTCATCCGCCTGCACCAACACCATCTCGCGACAACCATATTCCTGCAGCATTGCCACGAGCCAATCGTTGAACCCACACACCTCCAAGATCACCACAAACCCGCCGGCGGTACTCGACCGTTCGCGAATCTCCGCCCAGAACTGCCGCACCCGCTCCCATTCCGTGCTGACCTGCCGCCGCAACACGACGTCTCCCGCTTCGTCACGCACGCTCACCGTCAACTGCTTGCTGTGTTGATCCACCGCCACGTAAAACATGATCTGTTCTCCTGTCGTCGAGGTTCTGGAAACTCCAAACACACTTCCAAACTTCTACCTCAGGAGAACCTCTCTTTCAGAACATCAGCTTGCCGTTGCGGCAAGCTGTGTGCGCAGCACAAGAAACTGAGTTTGGTGGTCAATGAAAAAAACGGCCACAACTCGTCGTGTGTTTCGTCCTGGGCTGCCAGGGTCTGCAAAACGCCATCGAGACTTTGGTCTCGCCTCCATGCCGACGCTTGAGAAAACCTCTGTCCGAACTTGGCGATGTTTGATATTCCTCCTGCGATGTGAAAGGAGATCGTCATGCCATCGTCACTGATCCCCTCGGAAATCGAATTGTCTGCCGGTGTCGTGCAGCTCGCCGCGAAGTTGGGCGTCAACGGATTCCTGCCCAAAGTGCTGGAGATGACGCAGTCGGTCTTTCCGGACGCTCGGCTGGAGGTCGAGGTGGATGAAGCCCCGGAAATCGCCGATGAAGTCTGCCTGGCCATCGTGGTGCGAAACACCATTGATGACGCTCATGAGTTGGTGCAGGTCTCCTCCCATTGGCATCGTCGGTTGTATGACTGCTGCCCGCCGCATTTGGCCTCGGCGTTTCGGCTCAACA
>CAMDEA010000094.1 GCA_945893045.1 Planctomyces sp. SH-PL62 | reverse complement strand
GCGGGCAATCCGCTGGTGCTGAATGCGACTACGCTCGTCACCAACTCTGGACTCAATGGCGCGCAGTTCCTCAGTGAAGTGGTTGGGGGAACGGTCATTTGGAACTCCAGCGCGGCTGGCATCGCGGGGAACCGTGCGGCGATCACTCTGGAAGGTGGCACCTTTAACGTTGGTGCCGGGCAGACCATCACGGCTTTGAACGTGAGTGTCGGCACGGGGGCGACTCTGGGTGGCACTGGCACCATCGCCGGAAACGTCACCAGCACGGGCACGGGCAATGTGGGACCGGGCACCAGCCCCGGCATCCTGACGATCAACGGCAACTACAACCCAGGCGCAACGGGCAGCACCACGATTGAGCTGACCAGTCTTGACCCGCTTTACGACACGGCCGGAACGGACTTCGACCAGCTCATCGTCAACGGTACGGTCAATCTGAATGGTTCGACGCTGACGCTGACGGGCGGAGCGGTCGCGGGCGCGTCGGGAACGATCATCCCGATTCTGCTCAATGACTTGGCCGACCCGATCGTTGGCACGTTCAATGGGTTGCCCGATGGGATGTCGGTCACGATTGGCAGCTTCACCGGCTTCATCAGCTACTTCGGCGGCGACGGCAACGACGTCACGCTGACCGTGGCCACGGTCGGTCCTGTGATCATCAACGACATCGCCGCCAACAACGGCATCTTCGAGATTCGCCAAGTCGGTGAAACGATTCAGGTGTTGCGGACGATTGCCGGTGTGCCCACGGTCGTGGACTCTCGGCCGATCGGCAGCATCGACCCGGCGATGGGAGTGGTCATCAATGGTCTCGATGGTAATGACTTGCTGACCGTCAACTTTGCCGCATCGGGCGGGATCTTCAACATTCCGGTGACGTTCAACGGCGGAAGTCAGACCACGGCCGACACGCTGGCCGTCAACGGCGGAACGTTCGTCAGCCTGGAATACGACGTGACGGGCGTGGCTGCGGGGACTCTGACGTTCCAGAACGCCGGGACGGTGGATGATGCGCTCATCAATTTCACAGGCTTGGAGCCGGTCACCGTCACTTCGGCGGCCGGAACCGTGATCATCGACGTTGATCCCGCGAATGTGTTCAACGGGACGACCATCACGACGACACTGACCGACGCGGCCGGCGCGAACATGACCGCCAGCTTCAGCGCGGGTGCCGAGAACCTGACGTTCGCCAACCCGACGGTTGAATTGCAGATCCTGGGTGATAACAACGGCGATAGCGACATCATCACCGTGACGTCCGTGGACGCGGCCTTCACGGGAGCGCTGACCCTCGACGGTCGCAGCGGGACGGACACGATCAACCTGGCGACCTCGCTGCTGCTGGGCTCAGCGACCTCGTCCGGTAACGTGGCCTTCACGGCCGAGACGATCAATCTGGGTTCCGGCGCGGCCGCGATCACGATCGCGACCGATGGCGCAACGACCGCCGGCACCGTGACGCTCGGTGCGGTGGCGACCACCGTTATCAACATCGACCAGAACGTGACAATCGACACGGATGCCGCGACGACCGATGCCGCGTTGACCGTGACGGGAGCGATCGACGCTGTGACCGGCACCGCTCGTACACTGACACTGGCCGTCGGCACGACCGATGTGACGCTGGACAACGTGGCGAACAACTTCAACAACACCTTGGCGACGCCGGGTGTGGTGGTGACTTCCGCCAACAACGTGACGTTGGTGGATGCCAGCACTGTCACCGCCAACGGGATCAGCCTGGGCAATGTCACGATGACCGGGAACTTGAACGTGACGGCCGCCGGAGTGGTGGACTTCGTCGGTTCGCTCGCCAACAGCACGGTCGGCGGCACGTTGATGATCACGACCACGGGCGCGATCACCGACACCGGCACCGGAGCGCTGACGGTCACGGGGACCGCGACTCTGGCGGCGGGCGCGGCCAACGACATCACGTTGAACAACCTGTTGAACAACTTCAGCACGGTGGCCATCACTTCCGCCAACAACGTCACTCTGCGAGACGCGAACGCGATTGATCTGGGAGCCTCGACGGTCTCCGGAGCCTTGAGCGTGACGACCACCAACGGCGCGATCACCGACAGCGGCAATGTCACGGTGACTGGCAATGCGAACTTCGCCGCGGGGACCGGCGGAGCGATTACTTTGGGCGACGGCGGCGTCACGACGAACTTCGGAACGTTGACGTTCTCGACAACCGGAGCGGTCTCGATCAACGAGGCTTCGACCACGGACCTTGCTGGTAACAGCAGCGCGGGCGGCGGCTTGTTGCTGACGAACCTCGGACTGGACGACGGAGCGAGTGGATCGTTGGTCGTGACAGGGAACGCGAACTTCCAATCGGGTGCGAACGCGATCTCGTTGAACAACGCGGCCGCACACAACTTCACGACGCTGACGTTTGTCGGCAGCGTAGTCACGATCACCGAAAATACTTCCACGACACTGACCGGGAACAGCATGGCCGCGACCAGCTTGTTGCTGACCTCGAACGGCGCGATCGACGACGGTGCGGCGGCCTCCGCGACCTTGAACGTGACCGGCAATGCGAACTTCCAGGCGGGAGCGAATGCCATCACTTTGGACAACCCGGCGTCGCACAACTTCGCCTCGCTGTCCTTCACCGGCGGCGCGGTGACGATCACGGAGAATTCGGAAACGATGCTGACAGGCGCGGCCAACCAGGCGACGAGCTTGGTGCTGATCTCGGAAACGGGCGCGATCATGGACGCGGCCGGAACGACCTTGAACGTGACGAACAACGCCACGTTCACGACGGCCGGAGCCGCTCAGGCGATTACTTTGGGTGACGATCCCACCGATACAACGAACTTCGGATCGTTGACCTTCACCAGCACGGGCGCGGTCTCGATCAGCGAGAACTCAGCGACGATCCTGGCTGGAACAAGTACGGCTCTGACGTTGGCTCTGACCTCGGAGACCGGCAGTATCACCGACAACGCGGGAACGAGTTTGACCGTGACGAACAACGCCACGTTCACGACGACGGCCGCAGCCCAAGCGATCACGTTGGGTGACAATGTGGCGGACACGACGAACTTCGGCACTTTGACGTTCGTCTCGACCGGCGCGGTGTCGATCAGCGAAAATGGCACTGGTGACGGCGTCGATCTGGTGGGTGTCAATTCCGCCAGCAGTTTGGTGCTGATCGCGGAAGCCGGAACGATCGAAGACAACGCCAACACGACTTTGACTGTGACCAACAACGCCAGCTTCACCAGCAACGGAGTCGGTTCGGGCATCACCCTGGGTGACAACGCCGGTGACGCGACGGACTTTGGTACGCTCACCTTCTCGTCCACGGGCGCGGTGGCGATCAGCGAGAACTCAGACACGGTGGTGACTGGGACGAACACCGCGAACAGCTTGATTCTGACTTCCGAATCGGGCACGGTCACGGACGCGGTGACAACTTCGCTGACGGTGACGAACAACGCACGCTTCATCGGAACGGCGGTGACGTTAGGTGACAACGCGGGTGACACGACGAACTTTGGAACGCTGTCGTTCACGTCGGCCGGAGCGGTGACGATCACTGAAGATTCGGCGATGAACGTGGGTGGCGCGGCCGGCAACACGTCGGGTGTGCTGACTCTGACTTCGCAAACCAGTGGCATCACCGTGCAAGACACCGGTGCGGCGAATGACATCAGCGCGACGGGAGCGATCACTTTCAATGTCCCGACCAACGACCTGTTCTTCACCAGCAACGCCAGCACGAACATCACCACCACGACCGGCGGTGTGACGGTCCTCGCGGACAAGATGAGTCTGACGGGAACGATCACAGCGGCCGGGCAAACGGTCACCTTGCGACCGTTCTCGACGACGGACGCGATCAATCTGGGTTCGGCGGCGGACACGAACGCCATCGGTAACACGCTGGAGTTGACGGACGCGGAACTGGACACGATCACGGCTGGGAACCTCGTCATCGGCAACGCGGCCGCGGCGACGGGCGAGACGATCACGGTGCTGGGAGCGGTCACGCTGACGAATACCCCGGACGTGACGCTGATCACCGGCGGCAACAGCCGCATCACCTTCTTCAATACCGGCTCGCTGAACGCGACGGGCAACGTGACGTTGACCACGAACGCGGCCGGCACGAGCGGCATCGACTCCGGCAACGCCGCGGTCGATGTCACGACCGGGGCCGCGAGCTTGCTGACGATCACGACGGGATCGGGCGGCATCGGCACCTTGGCCGCACCGCTGACACTGGCGACGGGGAACATCTCCACCAACACCAGCACGACCAATTCGGCACAGTTCTTGAGCAGCGCGCAGGTCGCGCCGATCTTGATCTCCAGCTTCAATGCCGGCACCGGCACGATCACTCTGCTGGACGGCGGCAACTACACGCTGGCGGTGAGCGAGCGGATCAACGACCTCACCGACCTGACGATCACCACCCCAGCGACCTTGGTGTTCGTCGGCGGAGTCACGGAGACGTTTGATGCGTTGTCCGGCAACGGCGGCATCAGTGGAACTGGCTCATTGATTCTGGGCAGTAACAACACCGTCGGCACGGCGACTTACAGCGGTGCGATCACGGGAACTCTGTCGCTGACCAAGATCGGCACGGGCACTCAGACATTGTCCGGCGCGAATACCTACTCTGGCCAAACGCTGGTCAATGGGACGGGCGGCACGTTGATTCTGTCGGGTGCGAACACGGGCACGGGAATCACCAACGTGCTGGCAGGCACGCTGCTGGTCAACGGTTCGACGGCGTCCTTCACGACGGTGTCCAACACCGGAGTACTCGGAGGCACGGGCACGATCGGCGCTGCGGTGACGCTGCAAGCGGGCAGCACCGCGACATTCGCTCCAGGATCGCCGGTCGGTAGCACGGCGGATATCGCGACGGGCGATTTGACGATGAATCCGGGGACGACGTTCTCGGTCAACGTGAATGGTTCGACGGCTAACACCCAATACGACCAAGTCATCGTAACCGGGAGTGTGATTCTCGGCGGAGCGGCCTTGGTGGCGACGGGCACGGTGAGTTCGACTCCCGGCCAAGAGATCGTGTTGATCGCCAACGACGGCGTCGACGCGGTGACGGGCACCTTCGCCGGATTGGCGGAAGGTTCCACAGTGACCATCAACGGTGTGGTCTTCTTCGTGTCGTACCAAGGTGGATTGGATGCCAACGACGTCACGCTGACTCAAGCCGGCCCGGCAACCTACACGTCGGACGGCGCGGGAGCGGCAGCCTTGGAACTGCGGCTGAACGGCACCAGTGTGCAGTTCGTCGATGATGGCCGAGTGATTGACGCTCGACCGCTGGCCGCTGTGCTCAATCAACTCATCACGGTGAATGGCACGGCCGCTCAGAACGACACATTGACCGTGAACTACACGGCAACCGCTCCGGCCAGTGGGTTCTTTGATGTGGACGTGCTCTTCCACGGCGGAACAGGTGGTAACGACACGCTGATCGTCAACGGCGGGACAACGGCGTTCGCGACGGTCACGCACACTTTCACCGCGACGGGGCCGAGCCACTCTGGCAACATCGCTTACAACACGTCCGGCGCGACGGTCGCGACCGTGTCTTACGACGGACTTGAGCCGGTCAGCATGATTGGCGGCGTGACCACGAACCTGGTCTTCAACCTGCCGGCAGTCGGCAGCAATACCGCAACATTGGAAGACGACGCCGGTGCGGTGGCGGGTGTTTCGCAGATCACTAGCCCCGCAGTCGGGGGCACATTCGAGAACACGACCTTCACGAATCCAACCGGCACGCTGACGGTCAATGGCGGCACGGGAGTGGATTCGATCAGGCTCAACACGTTGGACGCGGGATTTGCGGCGACGGTGGTCATCAATGGTGGTGCGGGCAGCGACACGCTGAGCGGAATCTTGATCGACGCCGTGACGCTGACCAATTCGTCGGTCGCCGGTTTCGATGGAACCGAAGTCAGCCTGGGCACGACCTTCACCGGTTTCGAGACGATCTTCGGCAACGGCGGAACGCTGACGGGGCAAGGGACGCCCGGTGCGCCGACGAGCACCTGGGATCTGGATGGCTCACCGACTTATTCGACGGGAGGCAACACGCTCAACTTCAGCGACTTCGCGACGCTGATCGGTGGAAGTGGAGCCGACACGTTTAATGTTTCAGCGGCGGCCAGCCCCTTCAGCGTGGACGGTGGAATTGGCAACGACACGTTTACCTTCACCAACACGGGCACGTTGACTGGCTCAATCACCGGCGGAGCGGACAACGACACGATCGTTGGCGATGACAGCAATGTCTTCGTCGTGACGGGTGCGAACGCTGGTACGCTGGCGACCAAGACGACGGGCTGGTCGGGCGTTGAAAATCTGACCGGCGGTTCGGACGTCGACACCTTCACGGTGAATGCGGCGGGCAGCTTGACCGGCGCGATCTCTGGGTTGCAGGGAGACGACACGTTGGATCTGTCCGCGGTTGTCGGAGCCAGTGCGACCATCACCGCTTTGGATGCGGACGGAGCGACTCTGAGTCCCGTGACGAGCATCGGCGGCGGTGCGACGGGGATCAATGTGCTGACCGGTCAGGGAACTGGCACGCTGACCGGCGAGGATACGGATCGGACTTGGAATCTCGACACTACGCAGACCTATACCGACGGCTTGAATACGCTCACGTTCTCGGCCTTCGCCACTCTGCAAGGTGGATCGGGAATCGACATCTTCAACGTGATTGCTCCGACGACGGAAGTTCTCAACGGCGGTGGCGGAGATGATCTGTTCGACATCGACAGCGCTTTGATCGGCAGTGCGAATGGCGAGGCAGGAATTGACACTCTGCAAGGCACCGTGATCGTCAATGTGTTGCTGACCGCCTCGGACGCGATTACTGGTACTGGGTTTTCTGGAACCTCGGATGGCATCACTCCCGTTCCAGGCCCGAATGATTTTACGGGGATCGATAATCTGATCGGTTCGGGAATACTGACTGGCCGCAATGTGGTCAGCGTCTGGACTCTGAATGGGGCCGCGACCTACTTCGATGGCACGGCGACATTGACTGTCTCGGGATTCAATACGCTGCAAGGTGGTTCGGATCGTGACACGTTCAATGTCGTGGGAGCCAGCGCCTTCAATCTCAACGGCGGTGCCGAAATGGATCTGTTCGATGTGAGCGCACCGCTCACCGGCATGATTGCCGGCGAAGCGGGTCAGGACACGCTGCAAGGGTCGCTGATCGACCAAGTCGTCTTGACTGGCTCCGTCGCGAACGTCGGATTCACCGGGACGGAACCGGACATCAACAACGGCACCACCAGTTTCAGCGGGATCGACACGCTTGTCGGCAACGGTGGCTCGCTGACGGGCGAAGACGTGGCCAGCACCTGGGGACTCGATGGCACCCCGACGTATCTCGAGAACGCGACGGGGAGGTCATTGGGCTTCACCGGGTTCAACAACCTGCAAGGTGGATCGGCCTCCGACCGGTTTAACGTCACCAGCGCGAGCACATTCAATTTGCTCGGTGGTGCCGGCGACGACGTGTTCGACATTGACGCCGTTCTGACCGGATCGATCGCGGGTGAGGCCCAAACCTTGCCTGCGGGAGACGTGCTGCAAGGCGATCTCATCAACGACGTGACTCTGTTCGGGTCCACCGGGGAAGGATTCAGCGGCGGCGAGTCGGATGTCACGCAGAGCTTCACGGGCATCAATACGATCACCGGCAACGGTGCGACCACCGGCAACGGTAGCCGCTTGCTGGGCGCTGGGGTCAACAGCACATGGCTGCTGGATGGCTCGCCGACGTACAACGACGGCTCCGCGAACTTCCTGAACTTCACCGGCTTCGCGACTCTGCAAGGCAGCACCGCGAACGACACGTTTACCGTGACTGCGGCGAGCCCCTTCACTCTGCTGGGTGGCGCGGGGAACGATCGGTTTACGTTCAACGGAGGCCGCTTGACGAATGGCGGCTTCGCCGACGGCGAAGCGGGGAACGACACGCTGGATGGCACGGGAGCCATCGCGGCCGGTGTGGGACAGTTGGCCGGATTGACGCTGAATGGTGGAGCCGGGAACGACTCGATCACCGGATCGTCGCTGAACGACCTGCTCAGCGGTGGCGACGGAAACGACTCGATCAACGCCGCGGCTGGCGACGATACGCTCTCCGGTGGAATCGGTAACAACACGCTCAATGGTGGTGCGGGAACGGATTGCGTCACCGAACTGGTGACTGCCAATGCGACCCTCACCAACACCAGCCTCGTGAGCATCGGTAACAACTCGCTGATCAGCATCGAGTGCGCTGAACTCTTCGGCAACGCGGCCAACAATCTGATTGATGCCTCCGGCTTCACACCGGGCGTGAATGTGCCCGGCGTGATTCTGCACGGCGGAGCCGGCGATGACACCCTCGTCGGTACGAGCAAGAACGATCAACTGTTCGGTGACGCCGGCTTCGACACCGTCAAGCTCCGCGCCACGACCGCTGCCAGCATCATTGCGACGAACGGCACGCTCACGAATGGCGCGATGACGGACGTGCTGAACTCCATCGAAGCTCTCAATCTGACGGGCCATGCGACGTTGGGCACGATGATCAACGCGGCCGCCTTCAGCGGCAACACTACGCTCACCGGAGGATCGGGTGCCGACACACTGATTGCCGGTCAGAAGGCGAGCGTACTGAGTGGCAATGCCGGCAACGACATTCTGACCGGCGGTGCCGGCACGGATCTGTTCTACGGCGGGGCCGGCAATGACACGATGTCGGGTGGTCTCGGCAACGACACGCTGCGTGGTGAAGATGGCAATGACTCGATGGAAGGTGGCATCGGTGACGATCGCTTGTTTGGCGATAACGGTCGTGACCGCATCTCTGGCGGTGCCGGACAGGACTCGATGGATGGTGGCAACGATCACGACACGCTGCTGGGCGGCGATGGCCACGACTCGATCGGCGGTCAATCGGGCAACGATCTCATCTCCGGCGGTAGCGGTGATGACCGGCTGAACGGCGACGGGGGTAACGACACGCTGCTGGGCGATGATGGCAACGACGTCCTCAACGGTGCTGGTGGCCGAGATGTGCTCCTGGGCGGTGCCGGCAACGATCGCATCGACGGCGGCGGCGATAAGGACACGATCGCGGGACAAGGTGGAAACGACACGATCAGCGGCAGCTCGGATGAGATCAACAATTTCTTCATCTTCGATATCCACCGCCTGCTGATCTGAGCGATGGTTTTTGGTGAAGGGTCGTGCGTTCAAAATTCAAAATTGGCGGAGAAGTCGTTCGGCTTTGTCCCAGAGCTGTACCGGCCAATTTTGAATTTTGAACGCACGACTCCTTTGGCTCTACGGCAGTGCGCTGGCGGTCTTCTGAGGCTTCTGCTCCGGAGCGACTCCGAGTTGCACGAGCGACTTGTGAATGATCTCGCGCGCGGGTGGCGCGGCGATGTCGCCGCCAAAGTGCTCGCCGCTGCCGGTCGGTTCATCGACCATCACGCAGACCATCACGCGCGGATTCGCGGCGGGTGCGCCGCCGACAAACGAACTGACATGCAACCGGTTGGAATACTTGCCGGTGTGTGGATCGCGTTTCTGAGCCGTACCGGTCTTGCCGAACACCGTGTAGTCGTCGAGCCGGGCCTTCTTCCCCGTGCCGCGCTTGATGACCTCGGTCTCCACCGACTCCACCAACCAGCGTGAGACGTCGGCGCTGATGGTCTTGGAAACCACAGGCGCTGCGAGCGGCGCGTCGGGATCGTCTGCGTTCCATTCGCCCGTGTGCAATTCGTCGGCGGCTTGCGAGAACCGTTGGAGATTCTGTCCTTGCAGCAGACCGCCATCATCGGGCATCGCGATCCGTTCGGCATCCGGCAGCCACGGTCCATCGGCGGTGTCGGAGAGTGGCCGATCATCGCGGTTCGCCGGCAAGGAATGCAGTTCAGGCGAGCGGGGGCTGCCGCGGCGGACCTCGCTCGCCTGGGGAGCAGTTTCGACTGAGGCCTCTGACTCGCGAGTGTTATCACGCTCAGACTCGTCATCGCGTCGCGTGCTCCGCGCGGGACGAAAGCGGACCGGAGCCTGATAGGAGATTTGTTTGAGCAGCGAGTCCGCATCGGCCGTTCGTTCGCCGTGATTGGGCTTCTCTGCCCAAGGCCGGCCAGTGGGGGAGGTGTGATGTGCTCGGACGAGATGCGGGCTGATCAGCATTCCGCCATTCGCCAGCGCGGCGTGCGCGGTGATCAGTTGCAGTTGCGTCACAGCTACCTCCTGTCCCATCGGGATCGAGCCGGTGGAGTACGACGTCCAGCGCTTCAACGGATGCAACATGCCGGACATCTCGCCCGGCAATTCGATGCCGGTGCGGCGTCCGAATCCGAAGGCGACCGCCGCGTTGTAGAGCTCGGCGTTTCCCAGCCGCTGACCGACTTTAGCCATGCCGATGTTGCTCGACTTCACCAGCACGTCGGTCAGGCTGAGCGTGCCATACGGGTGGTGATCGTGCAGCAGGCGACTGCCCATCCGGTACTCGCCGTTCTCGCAGTGGAACGATTCGTCGCGGCGGATGAAGCCATGCTCGATCCCCCAGCCGACGATCAGCGGTTTGAACGTCGAGCCGGGTTCGTAGATCGCGGCCAACGTTTGATTCTTCCACGCCTCGTCGCTGACGTGCGCCAGATCATTGGGGTCGTAAGCCGGACGCGAGGCCATTGCCAGCACTTCGCCGGTCTTTGGATCGAGCACGATCGCCGCCACATGCTTGGCGTGCCACTTTTTCATCACGCGATCCAGTTCCTCCTCGACGTGCAGTTGGATGACGGTGTCGAGCGTCAGCGTCACGCTCTGCCCATGCTGCGGAGCTTGTTCAATGTCGGTCTGCACTTCGATGACACGCATCCGCGAGTCGAGCATCAGCCGCCGATAACCGGGCTTGCCGGCCAGTCGCGCGTTCAGACTTTGCTCGATCCCGCCGCGCCCGAGACCATCCACATCACGTCCACCGAGCACATGCGCGGCCAGGACACCTTGGGGATACTGCCGCAAGAACTCCTCGCGAAACCCAAAAAGCTGCGGTCCCTTTTTCGGCGGCTCGATCGCGTACAACTTGGCGAGCACATCGCCATCGGTGATGCGTCGCTGCACCCACAAGAAATGCTTCTGACTGTGCAGAGCAATCCGCGCTTGCAGTTGATCGGCGTCTTGTCCCACGGCTTCGGCAATGCTTTGCACTAACTCCCACTGCTTGGGTTGTTTCGCCAGTTGGCTGGGGATGATGAAAAAACTCTTGGCGGCAATCGACGTCGCCAGCACACGCCCATCGCGATCGAAGATGTCTCCGGGCCGCGGCGCGATCTCTTCGAGGAATGTGCTTTGGCTCTCGACTTGAGCGGTGAAGCGTTCGCGGCTGAACCACTGCAACTGCACCAGTCGCCCGCCCAGGATCATCCAAAAACCGCAGACGGCAACGAGTAGAAATCGAGCACGCCAGGCGAGCGTGTCGGTTGGAGTTTCGTTCTGTGAGGCGGACGAAGTCACGGGCTATTGATTTCGATGTTCGTGAAGATGCGGGAGCGCGAGCGTCGCTCGCGGAATGGACAACGGAGAGCTTGGCCCGGCCTGAGCGGATCGTGGCGGCTTCTTGACGTCGCCCCCTTGTTGCTCCAGCGACTTGATCGTGCGCGCCGGCGCGCCGAGTCGTTGAGCTTGGAGTCGCCGTTGTGCGTACTCCTCGACGAGCACGTCGAGGCGGTATCGCTGTTGCGCGATCGCGCGGCGGTAGGAGAGGTTCTGCTTCTCCAACGCCACGCCGATGACGCTGACGATGACGAGCAAAACGATCGCCGCTCCGAACCGAAAATACATCGCCCCTCCATCGCTTGGCTCTGGAAAAGTAGACGAGTCACTCCGTGACTCGAAGTCGGGTCACGGAGTGACTCGTCTACTTTGCGGTTTCGCCGAGCGATGGAACCTACCACACGCGGCGGTTAGCGGAGGGACTTCTCGGTTTCGACGATCCGAACCTGGCTGGCGTCGTTCGGCAAGCGCAACTCTTGGCCAGGACGCAGATCGTTCCGGTTGGGTAAGCGCTCGCGATTGAGGTTGAAGATCTGGTCCGCACGCGACGCGCGGCCCAGATGAGCTTGCGCGATTTTGGTGAGGTTGTCGTCTTCTCCGACGCGATACCACGGCACTCCGTTGGCGTCGTGGAACATTCCCGTCGGCAGCGGCGCGGCGGACACTTTCTTCGTCGCGTGCGGCTTAACCTCTTTCGCTTCGGACGTCGCCTTGGGCTTGGGGATCAGCGCGGAGTGCTGTTGTTCCAGGAGGTCTTTCGCCGGCGCGGAGATGACCAGACCGGGCCGCATCCGGCAGGGATCAGCGACTCGATTGCGATTGTGCTCGGCCAACGCGAGGAAATACTTGTCGCTGCCGTACAGCTTTTTGGAGATCACGCAGAAGTTGTCCCCTTCCTCGACGAGGTATTCGCCTGCATTGAGCAGCGGATGCCGCGATGCTGGTTTCGCGGCGGTTCGAGCGCGAGCCGGCGGCAAGTCGGTCGTCGGCGACGTCTGAGTTCCCCGATCATCAAAACCGGTCTTCTCCGTGAACCGATCCTGCTGAGCCACTTGCACTGGTCGCCGAGCACGCTGCGGGACGGTTTCAAATTCATCTTCGATCTGCTGGGCCGCGTGTTTTTTGAGTGGCTTCTCGAACTCCTCGTCGGCGGGCGCGGTTTGGACAGGCTGTTTGAGCCGGATCGGTTCCGTCGTCTTGGTCAGCGCCGGCGTTTCTGATTCGAAGGGATCCTCTGCATCGAGTGTTGCGGTGGCACGATTGGTTTTCGGAGTGGGTGCCTCTTCATCAAGATTCAGATTGTCCGCAGTTCTGTTCGGGACAGTTCGTGCTTGCCGTGTTGGCTTCGCATCATCGCCGAACGTATCGAACTCATCCTCAAGATTGATGGGCAGTGATTGCTTCCTGGTGGCGACCTTCGTGGGAGGCGGTTCGGTTTGCCCCGATCCGATGTCGAGCATGTCTTCGTCGAGATCAAGCCCCTTCCTGGGCAACTTCTTTGAGGAATTGTTTTCAAACTCATCCAAGCTGTCCGTCAGGTTGCTTTGACTGTTTGCCAACTGATCATTGTTGGACGCGGTCTGCACTTCGGGATCGACCTTGTCGGGCTTCTCGGCGAGTGTGGCACGATTTTGGAAGTGCCGCGCGACGACGTAGCTGAACATTCCCAGCAAGGCGACGATCGCGATCAAACCGATCACCGCTTCCTTGGAGATCCTCGGCCGCTTGGACGCGAAGCCCCACGCTTTGGCGAGTTGCTCATCGCTCTCTGCCGGTGTCGCTGGTTCGATGTCCGCGTCGTCAACGGCCTCTGCCTGCGTTTTCGCTTTCGCGGCTTGAGCCGCTTGCGCCGCGGCTTGGGCGGCAGTGTTCTGTGTCGGATTGGGAGTTGGGTGCGACATGGAATTCCCCGTCGGGTTTGGGTTGGCGGCACGCATCATCTCGGCGACGCTGACGCTACGGTTGACTGTTTGACCGCCGCTCGGAGTTTGGCCGACCGCGAGCGCGGATTGATTCGGATTTCCTGGGGGCTGGGAGCCATCGGTTTTTTGTGGAGGGAGTGCCATCGAGTCTCATCCCGAAATGCGTGCTTGACCAAGCGGTCTTCCAAAGAATGAAACGTGATCACGACCAGCCGTCCGCCTGGCCGCAGTGATTCGTACAAGCCGTGTTCGAGTGCGTGCTGCAAATGTTCCAACTCGCGATTGACCGCGATGCGCAGCGCCTGGAACACGCGCGTCGCCGGTGCCTTGCGTGCCTCGTGCTTGATGGAAGCTGGCAAGGCTGAGTCGATCACGGCCACCAAGTCGTTCGCCGTTTCGATCGGTGAGGCGCGCCGTTGTCGCACGATCCGCTCGGCAATCGGCCGGCTGAATCGTTCCTCGCCGAACTCGTGGAAGATTGTCGCGAGTTCTTCGCTCGTGGCACGCGCGAGTAACTCCGCCGCCGACTCGCCTTGCGAGACATCGAACCGCATATCCAACGGCCCCGCTGTGCTGAATCCGAAGCCACGCTCGCGATCCGCCAACTGATCCGACGACAGACCCAAATCCAGCACGATGCGATCGACCGCGTCGAGCTTCAACTCGCGCAGAACATTCGGCAGTTCGTGATAGCTGGAGTGACACAGATGACTCCGTTCGCTGGTCACGACCACTGCCGCGTGTTGCAACATCCGCGGGTCTCGGTCGAGACCAATCAAGATTCCGTCAGGCTGGATTTTTGGAAGGATGTGTCGGCTGTGGCCACCTCCACCGACGGTGCCGTCAACGACTGTCAGCCCCGAACTCAGGTCGAGAGCTTGCAGCGTTTCCCGCAACAGAACGGGGACGTGAATCGCAGCCAAGGAAGGGATGTCAGTGAGTGGAAGTGGCCGGAGAATTCCGGGGAAATACGAGGCAGGATTGCTCGGCAAGGCGACTTCGACTCAGCCTCACTCCGCAAAGTGGGCGGGGTTGTATGTCGATTTGCCGAATCGTGAGAAGAGCAAAATCTGCGCAGCGAAAATGAGGGCGCGCGACGCACTTTTCGCGTGCCCCCTGATCGGTGACAAGGTCATGCAACCGCTTTCTGACGGGCGCGGCTCTCAACAATTCACAGGCTCATCGCGAGCGATTCATTTGCTGATTTGTCAACGCGCGGTGCGAGTGTTTCTTCGGCCTCATGCGAAGTTGCCGAGCGTGTGAGAAAACCGTTTGCGTTTTGTAAATGCGTTGTTAGAGTCTCGCCCCGTTGCTTGGGCCGGTTCTATTTCCCACGTGCTGCGATTCGATCAAGGAGTCTCTCATGCCTGATCGCGAACGCTGTCCTGAGTGTGATGTTCCGGAAGCGGACTTGTTTGGAAAGGTGACTCGCCGACGCTTCGTGCAAGCGGCGAGCGCCGGTGCGGCGGCGATGGCTCTGCCGCGAGTGCTGCGGGCCGAAGATTCCGCCGCGGATGCGAAGGCTCCCGAGTCGCTCGTCAAAAAGCTGTACGACTCTCTGACTGAGAAACAGCGCGAAGAGATCTGTTTCACCTGGGACTACACCGACGACCGCAAGGTGCTGCGGACGCATGTCTCCAACAACTGGCACATCACGGATCTGAAGACCTGCGGCTTGGGGACGGAGTTCTTCACTCGCGACCAGAAGGACATGATCGAGGCCTGGTTCTGGGGGCTCTACAACAAAGACTGGCACAACCGCATTCGCAAGCAGTTGCAGGACGATGCCGGGGGCTACGGCAAGCAACAGTCCATCGCGATTTTTGGCAAACCCGGCAGCGAAAAATTCGAGATGGCCATGACCGGCCGGCACCTGACGATCCGCTGCGACGGCAACACGACCGAGCACGTCGCGTTCGGCGGTCCGATTTTCTACGGACACGCGGCTTCGGGCTTCAATGAGCAGGTCGGTCATCCCGGCAACGTCTTTTGGCCGCAGGCCGTCAAGGCGAACGAACTCTACAAGATGCTCGATGGCAAGCAGCGTGAGGCGGCACTGATCGATAAAATGCCCAGCGAGAGTGCGGTCGCGTTCAAAGGCAAAGAGAAGATTCCCGGTGTGCCAGTGTCGGAAATGAGCAAGGACCAGCGCGAGCATTTGCAAGGCGTGCTGAAGCTGTTGGTGGAACCGTATCGGTTGTCGGATCAACAAGAAGTGACGAAGTGTCTGGAAGCCCAAGGCGGTTTGGACCAAGTTCGCTTGTCGTTCTACCGCGAAGGAGATTTGGGCAACGATGGCATCTGGGATGTCTGGCGTTTGGAGGGCCCGTCGTTTGTGTGGCACTTCCGTGGAACGCCTCACGTGCATGTCTGGGTCAATGTGGCTGACGATCCGTCGGTCGCGACCAATGCTAAGGGTTAGCGTGGCTCTGCTGTGATTTCTGTCTTCACGAGCAGCGCTCAACGGTGAATCCAATCGGCGGTCAATTCCTGGTGACTCATCTGTCAGCGAGTTTCATTGCGTTTCGTTTTGAAGTTCTCCGTTTGCAATCACGTCATTGTTTGTCCTGAAGTCGGTCTGCCTCGACCGTGTTCGTGGATCATTTCTTCGTCCTCAATTCAGCGAGACTAAATCTTGAGCCGCACTTTTCCCGCAGCGCGTCAGCGAAATAAAGATGAGCGAAATAAAGACCAGCGAAAAGATAATCGGAAGTTTTCAGAACGAACGGTGGATGGCCCGAAGCTCTCAGTGAATCACGCGACGACCTTGCGATGGTCGTTTGAAGAAGCCGTGGTGCGATACCGGCTGGCAGAGATCGACGCGATTGGCGTCTGGCTGCCGAAGCTCATCGAATTCGGAGAAGACGCGGCTCTGGATTGGCTGAGCAAGAACCGGATGGCGGTTTCGACATTGTCGTACGCGGGTGGATTCACCGGCGCGTTTGGTCATGACTTAGACGATGTGATTGAGGAGACTCGCGACTGGATTGGTCTGGCGGGACGTCTGCAAGCCAGTTCGCTGGTCGTGGTTTCCGGGCCGATCAATAACCACATCACGAAACACGCGACCCGACTCGTCGTCGAGTCGTTGAAGGCACTGGCAGACGACGCGGGCGATTACGAGGTGACACTCTCTCTGTTGCCGATGCGCAAGGCATTCGGCCGCGATTGGACGTTTTTGAACTCGCTCGATGAAGCTCTGGTGGTGCTGGACCGCGTGAATCATCCGAACGTGAAGTTGGCGTTCGACGCGTATCACCTGTGGCCGGAGAAAGGCTTGGTGCAACGCCTGCCAGAATTGGTCTCGCGCATCGGCGTGGTGCAGATGAGCGATGCACCCGCGACGGGACGAATCGAGAACGAGCGCGTCTTGCCGGGCGAAGGCATTCTTCCGGTCGAAGAGGTTCTCTCCAAGCTGATCGACGCCGGATATCGCGGCTACGTGGACTATCAAATCTGGTCCGAGTCGCTGTGGGGATCGGTGAATCACGGATGGTTGGAACGCTGCCGTGAGAATTTCCAGCGACTGTGTCCCGTGAGCCGCTAAACCACAGAGGCAGGCGAGCGGGGCGGCGTCAGCCCAAAGGCACTGACTTTAGAAAGTAGCAGGCACATTCCATGTGCCGTCTGCCTGAGAATTGCGGACGGCACATGGAATGTGCCTGCTACTTTGAGGGTAAAGCCAGTGCAATGGGCTGACGCCGCCCCGCTCGCCTGTGTCGTTCAAGATCGTGCGAGTTTCATCGCGCCGGGTGAAACTCGGTTGCCTCGCCGTTAGCATGTCCCGCCTTGTGTCTCGTGGCGGAGGGCTGGCTGACATGCACGAGTGGTTGTCACTGGGGGAGCTCGCACAGTTTTTGGGGCGAGATCGTCGCGAGATTGAAAAGCTCGTCCAGCGCGGCCGCATTCCCGGCCGGAAGACGCAAGGGGATTGGCAATTTCATCCGACCGAGGTCACGCATTGGCTCGAACACGAGATGCGTGAGTATTCGGGCGACGAACTGCATGGCCTCGAACGCGCCCATCAAGAGTCCGAGGCCGACATCCATTGCCCGGTCCGCAGTTTGTTGCATCCCGATACGGTGCAAGTGCCGCTGGAAGCGCGCACGAAACGTTCGGTGCTCGAAGGCTTGATCGAAGTTGCCGGACGCACGTGGCAGATTTGGAGTCCGGCGGACATTCTGCAAGCGGTGCAGCAGCGGGAAGAGGTGCTGGCGACCGGCTTCGAGTCGGGCGTGGCGATCCCGCATCCGCGGAATCCATTGCCCGATGCCTACGGCCAGTCGCTGATCGCGTTCGGTCGGACGTTATCCGGTATTCCGTTTGGTGCTCCGAAGCGGCAGTTGACCGATTTGTTTTTCTTGGTGCTGTGCCGCGACTCGCGCACGCATCTGCATGTGCTGTCGCGCTTGGGGAGAATCATTCAGCTCCCCGGCTTTGTGGACGAGTTGCGATCCGCCGAGGACAGCCGGCGAGCTTACGAAACCATCTGCTCGGCCGATGAGCGACTCGGCGTCATCTGATCGTCCTGAGCGCACGCGGCTTGGATTTCCACATCCATCTGCCGCAGTTCTTCGGCGAGTTGCAATTCGATCAACTCAGCCACGATCGTCGGTACCGGAGCGTTGTCGGTCTGAGCCGTCATCTCGGCGTCGGACTCCATTGTGCAGGGATCGAATTCCATCGTGCGCAGCGACGTGAGGTATTGGTTGAAAGTAGTCTGCAGATCAAACATCAAGTCGCCGTGTCGGAGCCGAACTTCGGTGACTTGCTCGCCGGCGGTCAGGCGTTCGATGGCGCGCTGGAAGGGAATGAGCGGCCCGACAATCCGGTGGCTGAATTTCAGCAAGTCCCACAGCACGATTGGCAGAATCGCGATTGCACAGATCCACATCGAAAAATGTTCGTTGACGAACTGTCCGTAGAGATCCGAGAAGGGGCGAACGGCCGCGCCAGCCTGCACCGCTCCGCGATGTTCGGCGTAGCGGTAAAGGAACATGGCCATCCACAGCACGCCGTGGTACAGCATCCAATACAGTGCGGTGCGAGCCAGTAGGCGGCCTTGAATCGCGCGATTGACGAACAGGCGTTTGCGGGGATGAAGTCTTGCGGGGTCCATGTGATCTCTCCGGGGAAAGTCGTTCGGGAAACGTAGCTCACGACTTTCGATGGCGCGGCGGGATGAGGAGCGTGATTGGGAAAACTCACCTCGTCTGTTCGTCATGTTGTGCAGTGCTTTCTATTTGTGCGGATTGGACCTAGCATGACGGGGTCGTTTTTGCTGGCATTTATCGAGAACTCGTCACCCGTCATGAGCAGCGTTCCGCAGACTTCCGAAGTGCTCGACGGCTCTCTCGCCGAGAGCGAGTGTTGCGGCGGCGAGTCACATTGCACGGGCGATTTTCCGGGCGGGAACCCGCTCGCCGCGATGCCGCCGCGCGAGGGATGTCCTCCGCCGTTGCAGTGGCCGCAGGTGCTGGCGGCGTTTCGCGAGCAAAGCACAGATTGGCACACTGACACGCCAGCGGGCCGCATCCACGGCCGAGTCTGGGGCGAGGGGCCGACGCTGGTGATGCTCAATGGACTGGGCGGCTCGCATGAGTTGTTCGCGTTGTGCGTCTTTCTGCTGAAAGCGAATTGCCGCTGTGTGCTGCTCGACTATCCGATCGGCCGGCGCGTGACGTGGCCTCGGTTGACGGATTCGATCGCGGACGTGGTCGCCGAGTTCGCTGGCTCTGAGGGATGTCATTTGTTGGGGACGTCGTTCGGTTCCGCGCTCGCGCTGGAGACGGCGCAGCGACTCGGTTCGCGAGTCCGCAGCCTGACGTTGCACGCGGCGTTCGCGCACTTGCCGCTGACGGTCTTTGAACGAGCGGCTGCCGGACTGGTGCGCTGGTTGCCGGGTCGTGCGCAATCGTTGCCGGTGTGGCGCGGGTTGCAGGAACGGAGTCATCGGCTGTGGTTCCCGCCCATCGATCCGACACGCTGGTTGTTTTACGTCGACAACGCGGGGCAGACGCCGGTCGCGGAGTTGGCTCGGCGGTTTGGAATGCTGCGCCGATTCGATGCGCGGTCACGCTTGAATCAACTTGCGACGCCAACGCTGTTGCTGCACGTCGAAGGGGAAGGTGAGACACAGGCTCGCTGCCGCGATGAGTTGGCGGCGTTGTTGCCCAACGCGCGGACCGAGTTCCTGCACACGACCGGGTTGTTGGCGTTTCTGACTCACCCGCATCGGCTGGCGAAATTGATTCGAGAGTTTGTTTGTCCGGCGGTAACGACGCCGAGTTGAGGCTTGAGATGACTGTGTCCTTTCCCGAACCGCTCGATGTGATCGCGGTCGGAGCACACCCCGACGATGTGGAGATCGCGTGCGGTGGAACGCTGGCGAAGCTCTCGCGTCAGGGATATCGCGTCGGGATCGTCGATCTGACCGACGGTGAGCCGACGCCCGGCAGTCCGGGACCGGAAGAGCGACTCGCCGAAGCGGCGGAGGCGGCGAAGATGCTGGGGGCGACGATCCGCGAAACGCTGACGCTACCTAATCGGAGGTTGTTCGATTCGTTCGAGTCGCGTGTGGCGTTGGCGACACTGTTCCGCAAATATCGGCCAAGCGTCGTGCTCGGCATTCTCGACAAGACTCCCCTGGCTTCCCCAGATCATTGGCAAGCGATGCAGATCACGGATGCCGCCGTGTTCTATTCGCGATTAACAAAGTGGGACGAACACTTTTCTGGCTGGCCACCGCACGGCGTTCGCAAGCAAGTGTGGTATCCTTTGGGCCTGCGGCAACTGACGCGGGACGATCATGGCGGCAGTGGGTTCGTGGTGGATATTTCTGAGACCCTGACACTTAAACTCGCGGCGATCCGCGCCTATAAGACTCAATTCCCGCCGGCTAAGGATCACGTTTTTCGGCTCGTGGAAAGTCAGAATCGGTTGTTTGGAGAAAGCGCCGGCTTCGAGGCGGGCGAGTATTTTGTGAGTGCCTCGACGCTGGGTGTGCAGGATTTGGTGAAGACAGTTTTGGGTTCGTAGCCGCATTCGCCAGAATGCGGGCATTGCCGAATTTCTCCCGCGGACTGGCGAAACGCGGCTACAGATTTGTCATTCGATTGGTCACGACGATGATTCAAGTGCGTTGGGGATGCCTGAGCATCAAAGGGAACTTCCGCGAGAACAACGAAGACTCATTCGTTGTCGATCCGCGCGGCAGGTTCTTCATCGTCGCCGACGGCATGGGCGGACAGAGTGCGGGCGAGAAAGCCAGCGCGCTGGCGGTGGACATCATCCCGCATCGTTTGGAACAGACCATCGACTTCGACAAAGCCACTCCCACGGAAGTCCTGAAGCGCATTGACGAAGCGGTGGCCTTTGCGAACGGCGAGATCATGGCGCTCTCCAGCCTCGATGCCGAATACCTCAACATGGGCACGACGCTGGCCTTCATGGTGGTCGTCGCCAGCCAGATGTTTATCGGCGGTGTCGGCGACAGCCGCGTGTACCGCCTGCGCGGCGATCAACTGGAGCAAATCACCAAAGATCATTCGCTGACGCAGGCGTTGTTCGATGCCGGCACGATCACGGCCGAGGAGGCCAAGACACACCGCTACAAGAACGTGCTGTATCGCTACCTCGGCACCAAAGAAGGTGGCACCGGAACCGAAGCGAAAGTGCTGGACGCTCAATCGGGAGATCGCTTCATGCTCTGTTCGGACGGTGTGACGGACGGGATCAAGAACGATCTGAATCAGATCATTCCGCTGCTGAAGCAGGACGACCTGAATGCCGCCGCCGCCGCGATCATCAAGACGGCCGAAGACGGTGGCAGCAAAGATAACATCACCTGCCTTGTCGTGCATTGCCTCTGATCACGCTCGTAGTGAGGGTCGCACACGACCTCATCAATGGGGGCACTACAAGCCATTCGCCTACACGCCATACGCTTCGCAGCGTCGATGCAACCGCGGCACTCGCAGTTCGCCATCAGGCTGGCGATGGTTATGTTTGCGAAACACGCGATTCGATCGCAGCAGCACCAGCCGCCACAGCGCAGGCTCCTCGGTGAAGATCTCGCGGAGCGATTTTCCGCGATAGGCGCGGATGAAACGCAGGCAATCGGATTTGGTGATTCCACAATCTCGTGCCGAGAACAACAGCGCGGCGAGATCCTTCACTCGCCAATAGAGTGGCACCCGCCGATGCCACATCGCGCGGTGCCAGTCGATCACGTGCAGCCGCAGTTCGCCGTCATCGCTGGTCGGCTGCTCGAGCCACAAATGGATGAGGTAGAAGTCTCGGTGGTTCAATCCCGCCGCGTGCATCTGGCGAGCGGTGTTGCCGATCGCTTCCATCAAGGCTTGGCGAAACTTCGGGTCTGGCGGTTGCGTGGGCCACGTTTGGCAGAGTTGTTCGAGATCGCAGCAGCCGCGCAGTTCGCGCATTAAGAGAAATGATTGACGAGTGGCGGGGTTGCTACCGCGCTCACCGCACCCGACGACCTCGACCGTCAAGATGCCGGCCTTCTGGCAACGCTGGATCGCTTCCTGCTCAGTCCGAGCACTGATGCGCGGAAAACCTCCCGTAAGCAAGGTTTTCAGAATGAATTTCCAGCCGTAACCGCAATGTCGTTTTAGGAAATAGAACTCGCCGCCAATTTCGACGCGCAGCGTTTCACGCCCCTCTCGATTGCGGAACTCTTGCCCCGTCAATTGAAAGATTCGATCAAAGGCGTCGTCGCCCGTACCAAGCTGCGCGGCGATTTCGGCAGAAAGTTCCAACATGGTCTATCGCCCAGTCATTCGCCGGGTCTTGCCCGAACGATTCAGAAAGCATCTTCCATGGAATTGGCGGTGATGTTCTCTAGCGTGCGTCCAATGCCCAGAGTGGGTAACGACCAATCTTTCCGTAGGGCGTAATCCGAAAATACTTCGCGGCGGCTTCGAGGAAACGCGAGGCCGTGTATTCCTGTTCGAGACCGCGTTGTTTGGCAACGTCGCTGCAGTAGTCTTGCAAGCGGTCCGCCTCCATCCGGTTATTGAAGATGACTCGTCCCGAACAGACACGGCGGACTTGTTGCAGGATCGCGTCATGGCTCAGGTAGCAGTCCGGGGATCGCGAGCTGCCGAAGAACAGGTACTGATACATATTGATCAGCAGCACCGTCTGAAACGGGCCACCGAAGTCGTCGATCTGGTCGGCCAACTCGTGCAGTTGCAGCTTGCGAAACTGAGCCTGTTCGGGCTCAAGTCCGAGGTGCTCGCGCACGGCATGGCAAGCTTCGAGGTCCGGATCGTGAATATCGATTCCGAGAACTCGTTCACAGTGCGAATCCATCGCCGCCTTGAGAACGAAGTAGCCTTTGCAGCAACTCAGGTCGAGCAAACTGGTCATGTTGCGCGGATAGAGCGGCTGCAATTTGCGAAGCCGCATGCACAGCTTGTAGCGCGGGACCAGTTTGCCATTCACGACCCGGTAGTCGTGGTTGTTGGGATATGAGTTTCCCAGGTAGGACTGAATCGCAGCCGGGATCGGCGGGCGACTGACAGCGATTTTCTCTTCGAGCATGAGACTCATCGGGCATCCTTTCCTGATGAAACTTCTTTGATCTTCGACAACCAAAAGTTGCAGAGCCATCGGAGACTAGTAGAGATGTCCGAATTGAACAACAGCATTTGCCGCTGGGTTCCAATCCTGTTTTTCGGAGTCGGTCAACTGATATTGCGGCGTTTGGTGAAGGCAAACTACATCTCCGCGCATCAACGTCGGTCATCGACAACATGCAAGTCCAGGGAGGGCATCATGCGTGTGGTTCTGCTCGCGGGAGGAATGGGGACGCGGCTTCAGGAGGAGACCGTGGCGCGTCCCAAGCCGATGGTCGAGATCGGTGGGAAACCGATTCTCTGGCACATCATGAAGCACTTCGCTCATCACAACTGCGACGAGTTCTTCGTGGCGTTGGGCTACATGGGGGACTTCATCAAGAACTTTTTCCTTGACCGCTATAACCTCAGCGGCAATTTGACGATTGATTTCGGCCGCGGCATGGTGCGCCGCGAAGCTCAAGACACCGAGGATTGGACGGTCAATCTGATTGAGACCGGCCTGGCCACGCAAACCGGCGGACGGTTGCAGCGATTGCGATCGTGGTTGGACGGTGAGACATTCATGCTCACTTACGGAGATGGCGTCAGCAACGTTGACCTCACCAAGTTGCTGGCCTTTCATCGAGCGCAGGGCAAAATTGCCACGGTGACGGCCGTTCGTCCGCCCGCTCGATTTGGCGGACTGCTGATCAACGACGGGGCCGTCGAAAACTTCACCGAGAAGCCGATCGCGGGTGAAGGTTGGATCAACGGCGGATTCCTGGTCCTCGAACCGGAAGTGTTCGATTACCTCACCGGCGATGAATGCAGTTTGGAAGCTCACGCGCTGGAACAACTCGCGGCCGATGGGCAACTCGCGGCGTATCAGCACGGCGATTTCTGGCAGTGCATGGATACCTTCCGCGATAAGACGTACCTGGAAAAACTGTGGCAAAGCGGCGAGGTTCCGTGGCGAACGTGGGATGCCGATACCGTGATGCCGAAGTTGCAATTGCGGCCCAAGGCGGCCTGATTAGCCCGAAGCGTCAGCGAGGGCGCACGCTTCTGAAGGCTCAGCAAGAACAAAACAGATCGGTGAAGCGCACGCCCTCGCTGACGCTTCGGATTGGTTGATTGGCAGGGGACTCTCATGGACGAGATCATCAATCGCGACTTCTGGCGAGACCGGCGGGTCTTCGTCACTGGAGCGACAGGACTGGTTGGAGGCTGGCTGGTCAAACGCCTGATCGAAGCGGAGGCGGACGTCGTCTGCCTGGTTCGCGATTGGGTTCCGCGGTCAGAGCTGAATCAAAGCGGGATGCTCGACAAAGTCTCTGTCGTGCGCGGCGACTTGTGCGATCAGGACTGTCTGGAACGAACGCTCGGCGAGTTCGAGATTGAGACGGTGATCCATCTCGCGGCCCAAGCGATCGTCGGCATCGCGAACCGAAATCCCTGTTCGACGTTTGAGACCAACATCGGCGGCACTTGGAAATTGCTCGAAGCCTGCCGCCGCAGTCCGAAGGTGAAGCAGATCGTGGCCGCGTCGTCGGACAAAGCTTACGGTGACGCGCCGGTCCTGCCTTACACCGAGGAGACACCGCTGGCGGGTCGGCATCCTTACGACGTCAGCAAGTCGTGCAGCGATCTCCTCTGTCAAACTTATGCGACCACTTACGGTTCGCCGGTGGCGATCACGCGATGTGGGAATTTCTACGGCGGCGGTGATCTCAACTGGAATCGCATTGTGCCCGGCACGATTCGCTCGGTGATGCGCGGCCAGCGGCCAGTCATTCGGTCGGACGGCTCTTTCATCCGCGATTACTTCTACGTCGAAGATGGAGCGGCGGCCTACATGCACCTTGCCGAGCAACTGGCCATGCGGCCGGAACTCGCGGGCGAAGCCTTCAACCTCTCGAACGAGACGCAGGTCACGGTGCTGCAACTCGTCGAGAAAGTTTTGAACGAGATGAACGCGCTCGGCGTGGGCCTCCTGACCCCGCCGCTGACGCCGGAGGTGCTCGGCGAAGCGAGCCATGAAATCAAACATCAATCCTTGGACGCGACCAAAGCCCGCACGATGCTCGGCTGGGAACCGCTCTTCACGTTGGACGAAGGACTCCGCAGGACGATCGCATGGTACATGAATTACTTCCAGCAACTGGTGGAGCCTCGCTTGAGTGTCGTTCCTGCGGCCAAAGCGGCCTGAAGAACGTGCTCTCGCTGGGCCAGACTCCGTTGGCGAATGCGCTGCTGACCGAAGACGAACTCGGCCAGCCAGAGGCGACATGGCCCTTGGACTTGGCGTGGTGTCCGGCTTGTTCGCTGGTGCAAATCACCGAGTCCGTGCCGCCGGAGAAGATGTTTCGCGAGTATGCGTACTTCTCGTCGTTCTCCGACACGATGGTGCAGCACGCGCGAAAGATTGCTGAGAGCCTGACGGATCGCTGCCAACTCCACGGCGAGAGCCTGGTGGTCGAGGTCGCCAGCAACGACGGGTATCTGTTGCAGTGGTATCAACGCGCGGGCGTTCCCGTGTTGGGGATCGAACCCGCTCGCAACATCGCTCGCGTGGCCGAAGAGCAAAAAGGTGTGCCGACCATCAGCGAGTTCTTCGGCCGCGAACTGGCCGATCAACTCGTGGCCGGTGGTCAACGGGCCGATGTCATTCATGCCAACAATGTGCTGGCTCATGTTCCCGATTTGAATGGCGTGGTGGCCGGCTTCAAGACACTGCTCAAGCCGGACGGCGTGGTGGTGGTCGAGGCTCCGTATCTGAAAGACCTGATCGAGCACGTCGAATTTGACACGATCTACCACGAGCATTTGTGTTACTTCTCACTGACGGCACTCGACCGACTGTTCCGCCGGCACGGTCTGGAGATCGTCGATGCCGAGCGACTGCCGATTCACGGCGGGTCGCTGCGCATTTTTGCTCGACACGCCGGGACAGTCCCCGTTGGCGAATGCGTACGCACGATGCTGGCGGACGAGGCCAACTGGGCGAACTCGGAGACGCATTACCTCGACTTCGGTCAGCGCGTCGAAACTCTGCGCCGCGAACTGACCGGCTTGCTGCGAACGCTCAAGGCCGACAATCGACGCATCGCCGTCTATGGTGCCTCGGCCAAGGGCAGCACGCTGCTGAATTACTTCGGCATCGGAGCCGACATGCTCGATTACGTTGTGGATCGCAGCACCGTCAAACAAGGCCGCTACACGCCCGGCACTCGGCTGAAAATTTACGATCCCGATAAGCTGCTGACCGATCGTCCCGATTACTGCCTGCTGCTGACTTGGAACTTCGCCGATGAAATCCTGGCCCAGCAACAGCGGTATCGAGATCAAGGCGGCAAGTTCATCATCCCGATTCCACATGTGAAGGTCGCTTGAGCAAGCTGCAAGATGCTCTTTCATCCCACCGAATTCTCCGGCACATGGCTCATCGAGCCTGAACTCATCTCCGATGAGCGAGGTTCGTTCGCGCGGACATGGTGCGCCCGTGAGTTTGAGGAACGTGGCCTCAATCCGCGCTTGGTGCAATGCAACATTTCGACGAATCGCTTACGCGGTACGCTGCGAGGAATGCACTTTCAGCGCGAGCCGCACGCTGAAGCGAAACTGGTGCGCTGCACTCGCGGGGCGATCTTTGACGCGATCATCGATCTGCGGCCGGATTCGCCAACCTATCGCCGTTGGTCCGCGTTTGAATTGTCGGCGGACAATCATCGTCAGCTCTACATTCCCGAAGGATTCGCACACGGCTTTCAAACGCTGACCGACGACTCCGAAGTCTTCTATCAGATGTCGCAAGTGTTGCATTCCGAGTCCGCGACGGGAGTCCGTTGGAATGACCCGGCGTTCGGCATTCGCTGGCCCGCTGCCGAGCATCGCATCCTCTCGCCGCGAGATGCGTCCTATCCCGATTCTCTCGAGCCGAGGACGCGATGACTGTGCTGCGCGCCGAAAGTGTCACGCGACCGCGCCCCGTCATTGTCTGGGGGGCTCGCGGCCATGCCAAGGTGCTCAACGAGTTCCTGCGTCCGCTCGGTTATCAAGTGGTGGCCATCTTCGACAATGACCCAGAGGCGACATCGCCCCTTGCGGACGTGCCGGTGTTTCATGGGTCAACCGGCTTCGACCACTGGCGTGAGACCTGCCCGCATCAAGGAGTGCAATCGCTGGTGGCGATTGGCGGTCAGCGCGGCAAGGTCCGCTGCGATATTCAAGAGCGACTCGCGACATTCGGAATCGAACCTCTCACCGCGATTCATCCCCGCGCGTTCGTCGCGGACGGCGCGATCATCGGAGCGGGCAGCCAATGTCTGGCACACTCGTCGGTCGGGACGGAGGCTGTGCTGGGGCGGGCGTGCATCGTCAACACGAACGCCAGTGTCGATCACGAATCCGTGCTGGGAAACGGAGTGCATGTCGCTCCCGGAGCCACGATCACTGGCTGTGTCGAGATTGGCGACTTCTCGATGATCGGTGCGGGAGCCGTGGTGCTGCCACGCATCCGGATCGGCCGCAACGTGAGCATCGGTGCCGGAGCTGTCGTGACACGCGACATCCCCGACGACAAAGTCGCCTATGGCAACCCCGCCAAAATCATTCGAGACAACGTACCCTAAGACACGAACTCTCATTCGACGAAAGCGCGCTCACGATGTCCTCACACGATCCAAAAGATTCACAGCTCATCGCTCAGATGGCCGCGGACAAACAGATTCACAGCCTGTCTCGCGAACTCTTCAACCGGACCTGTGAGTACCGCTACACCTACAATTTCAAATGGCTCGGCCGGCCAATCATCCAATATCCGCAAGACATCGTCGCCTTTCAGGAAGTGATTTGGGACGTCCAACCGGAACTCATCGTTGAGACCGGGATCGCGCATGGCGGATCGCTTATCCTGTCGGCGTCGATGTTGCAGCTCATCGGTGGTCAGGGGCGAGTGCTGGGGCTGGATATCGACATCCGAGAGCACAATCGCCAAGCCATCGAAGCACACCCGCTGGCTCATCGGATCGACATGCTCGAAGGATCCTCGGTGGACGACAACATCGCGGAACAAGTTCGGGCGGCGGCGCGGGGCAAGTCGCCCGTGATGGTCGTTTTAGACTCGAATCACACGCACGAGCATGTGCTCCGCGAGCTTCAGCTTTACGCGCCACTGGTCACACGCGGCAGCTACCTGATCGTGCTCGACACGGTCATCGAACAGATGCCCGCCGATGCCTTTCCCGATCGGCCTTGGGGGCCCGGCAACAATCCAGGGACCGCCTTGCAAGAGTTTCTCAAAACCACGGACCGCTTCGAACTCAACGCCGAGATCGAAAACAAGTTGCTGCTGACCGTTGGTCCCGGCGGCTGGCTGCGATGCGTCAAGGATTGAACAACGCGGCTGGCCAATTCCGTCACTGACCTGTCCTGGAAGGCGAATCATGGAACCCATCCCGGTTGCCGGACCCTGGATCACTCAAAAAGAAATCGACTACGTCACGGACGCCGTCAGCAATTGCTGGTACGGGCAGGCGAACAAATATCACGACCGCTTCGAGCAGGCCTTTGCGGAATACATCGGAGTCGAGCACGCCGTGGCGTTGCCCTCCTGCACCTCGGCGATTCACTTGGCGCTGGAGGCGCTTGACGTAGGACCGGGAGACGAAGTGATTGTGCCGGACGTGACCTGGATCGCGTCGGCGGCACCGATCAGCTACGTCGGAGCACAACCGGTCTTCGCCGACATCGACCGCCAAACATGGTGCCTGTCACCGGAGTCCTTTGAACGCCGCATCACCTCACGCACAAAAGCGGTGATCGTGGTGGATCTCTACGGCAACATGCCGCGCATGGACGAGATCCTGGAGATCGCGCGCCGCCATGACGTCCCCGTCATTGAAGATGCCGCCGAAGCATTTGGGTCGGAGTATGCCGGCCGAAAGGCGGGCGGATTTGGTCACACCGGTGTCTTCAGCTTTCATGGCTCGAAGACGATGACCACCGGCGAAGGTGGCATGTTGGTGACGAATCGACGCGAGCTTTACGAACGAGTTCTGATTCTGCGAGATCACGGGCGTGTCCCCGGCGATGTCAGTTTTTTCAATCGTGAAGTGGCCTTCAAATACAAAATGAGCAGTCTGCAAGCAGCGCTTGGACTGGCGCAGGTCGAGCGGGCGGAGGAGCTTGTCGGCCGAAAACGTCAGATTTTCGCCTGGTATGCCGAAGCCCTGTGGAACCTTCCCGGCGTATCGCTCAATGCGGAGCCGTCCGAAACTCGAAATTCCTATTGGATGGTCACCGCCGTCTTTGATCCGGCGCTTGGATTGAAGAAGGAAAACCTTGGAGCGCAATTGGCCGCCGTTGGCATCGCCACTCGGCCGATGTTTCATCCGCTGAGTTCACTTCCGGCTTATGCGCACCTTTCGGAATCCTCGACGGCGCGCCGCGGCAATCTCAATGCCTATGAGATCAGTCCGCATGGAATCAATCTTCCCTGCGCTATGTCCGTGACTCGCGAACAAGTCGAGTTCGTGTGCCAGGAACTGCGCAACATCATGACGACCGCGGCCACGAGCCACCGGCAATTCGCCGCCTGAGTTGGCCAGCTCAACGGAGTCCCGCCGATGTCCCACGATCAACTCACCTGTCTGATTCCGACCTACAACCGCCCGGCGTTTCTGCGGCGACTGTTTCAATTCTATGAGCAGTGTCCGTTGCCTTGCTCGTTCTTCGTCGCTGACTCCAGTCGTCCAGACGCCGCGGCGGAGAATCTGGACGTGATTCATCGAATGCGTGGATCGTTCAACATCACTTACCGCCACTTCGACGCGGATGTCGTCAACAAAATTCATCAAGCCCTCCAGCAGATCGACACTCCTTATGTTGTCCTCTGTGCCGACGACGATTGTTTGTTGCCGCCCGCTTTGGAGCATTGCGTCGAATTCCTGGAGACCCACTCTGACTACTCGGTGGCTCAGGGGATCATGGCCATCGTCAATCATCCGGGAAAACCACCCTATGCCACGGCCGGGTACTCGTTAGTGGATGACGATCCCATCGCTCGCTGCCGGAAGATGTTTCGGTTCAATTTCTCGACCTTCTATGGCGTCTATCGTACGGCGACTTTGCGAGACAATTTCCAAATCACCACGACCGGTCTTGATTGCGCCTATTCACATTTCTTCCCTGAGTTGATGCTCTCGCAACTCAGCGTGATGCGGGGACGGGTCAAGGTGTTTCCAGAAATCTTCTACTTGCATGAAGAACATGACTCCAACTTTTCAGTGACACCGAAAGTGTCAGATCCCAGTCGAGCCGTCGAAATGGAGCAACAGTTTCGGAAGACTCTGTCGAGCCAACTTGAGCAACTCGGAGTGAGCCGCATTCAGGCCGAGCATCTCGTTCAAAAATGGTACGGGTTGTTGCCGGGGCTAGGGCTGAAGCAAAGCGACCATCACGCATTTCGTCGTTTTCGGCGATTCCTGAATCGCACTTGGCGTCAGGTGCTGAATCTGGTCGTGAGGGACGGCACGATCTATCGACGTTCCCTCCGCGCGGCCGACTGGTCCGGCCAAGAGGCGGAATGGCAGGAGGCGATTCGTCTCATGACCACCGCGCCGAAGGGAATATCTCTGTCCGAGGTCGCGGAAAAACGAGCCGCCTGATTGTGAGACTCGGCATGCTTTTTTGTTCGCAGCAGTATTTGCTGTTCTTCGTGCTGGTGTTCGCCGTCTATTGGGCGATGCCCTGGCAACGCGCCCGAGTCTATTTGCTGCTGGCGGCGAGCTTCTTTTTTTATGCCAGTTGGAATCATTGGCTGGCGGCGATCATCGCTGTGTCGAGCAGTTTGGATTACTGCATCGCACGGGCCATGGACGGGTCTACGGACACGCGACGGCGCAAGCTGCTGCTGAGCGTGACGATCACGGCCAATCTGGGGCTGCTGTGTTACTTCAAGTACGCCAATTTCTTTTTGGCATCACTGGAGCAAGCGTTGCAGGCGGCGGGAGCGACGGTCTCTCTGCCTGTGCTGAGCGTCATTTTGCCGATCGGAATTTCGTTCTACACGTTCGAGGCGATCAACTACGCCGTCGATGTCTACCGGCGCGACGTGCGGGCCGAACGGAGTCTGCCGAACTTTCTCTTGTTCATCACCTTCTTTCCGCACCTGGTCGCCGGGCCGATTGTGCGTGCTCGCGATTTCTTGTCTCAGGTCGATCGCCCCAAGCGTTGGAATTGGGCACGGCTGAATCTCGGCGTCCAATTCTTCTTGATGGGATTGTTCAAGAAGCTGGTGATCGCCGATCGCATGGCGTTATTCGCGGACCCAGTCTTTGCGGAACCGGCCGCCTTTCGGACCAGCGCCGTGTGGTTGGCGATGCTGGCGTATTCGATACAGATCTACTGCGACTTCTCCGGCTACACCGACATGGCGATCGGCTCGGCGCACATGCTGGGCTTCAAGCTGGCTCAGAACTTCAACATGCCCTATCTGGCGACGAATATCTCCGACTTCTGGCGGAGATGGCACATCTCGTTATCGAGTTGGCTGCGCGATTACCTCTTCATTCCACTGGGAGGCAGTCGAGACGGAGCATGGCGCACGAACCGAAATCTCTTGGTGACGATGACGCTGGGTGGACTATGGCACGGGGCGAGTTGGACCTTCGTGGCGTGGGGCGTGCTGCACGGGTTGTTGCTGGTGGGGCATCGAGTTTTTCGCGACTTCTGTCGTGGCCGCCCGCGCCTGACCGGATGGTTGCAGAGTCTGCCAGGAATGTTGGGCTGCATGGCTCTGACTTACGTTTGTGTCTCGCTGGGATGGGTGCTGTTCCGAGCGACTTCGTTCTCGGCAGCAGCAATCTTCTTCGAGAGGTTGGTCGTGCCGCATTACGGCATGGACTTACCGTACTCAAAGCAAAGCTTGATTGTCCTGACTGCCGTTTGCATGGCGTGCCATCTGTTGGTCGAAGCGGGCTGGTGGCGGAAGCTCGCCGAGCGAATGCCGGCTCCGATGTTGGGAACCGGTTACGCAACGGTGCTCTCCTTGGCGCTCTTGATTCGCCCCATTGCCGGTAAGGCGTTTATCTATTTTCAGTTTTGATGAGATCAACTCAACCATGAAGAATCATCAAATCCGAAACGCACGGCACCTGTCGGCGCGAGCAAGAGTGACGCTGCTCTGCGGCCTGCTGGCTTTCATCGGCATTCAGGTCGGCTTGCCCATGATTGCTGGTTCTGACAACACCACCGTTCGCGATCCGCTGTACGAGATCAAACTGACGAAGCTGCGTGAGCGTCTGAAGGAACATCCTCAACGGCCGCTCATCCTGGTGTTGGGAAGTTCGCGGACTGGGGCAGGGATTCGTCCAGAAGTGCTGCCTAAATTGGATTCGAGCCATCCAGGGCCGATGGTCTTCAACTTTGGAATGGCAGGAGCGGGGCCAAGGCAACAGCTCATTCACCTGCGGCGAGCTCTGTCAGAAGGCATCCACCCATCCGGTGTATTGATCGAACTGCTGCCCGCCTTATTGAATCAAACGGACAAATACAGCGAAGACTCGGCATTGAAGAAACGGGGAATGGAGGCCGAGGAACTGGCGATCCTGGCTGGTCACGTCGAGCGACCACAAACTCGTGAGTCCCTTCCGACATCGGAGTGGTCGAGCCATTGGGCGACTTTGCGACTCCGAGTTCTTCGCCGTTTCGCGCCGGCCTGGATCGAGACGGATGTGGCCAGCAATGGTTCACCCAAGCGCTATTCCCCCTGGGGCTGGCGACCGTTTGCCGAGGGGGTCAAAGTCGCCTCGGCCGAGGAATACCGCCGTGGAATTGAACGATCGCGATCCGAGTACGAGCAAGGCTTAACGGATTGGGAAGTCACCGACGTCGCTGATCGAGCGGTGCGAAAAATGTTGGAGATCTGCCAGCAGGAAAACATCAAAGCCGCGCTGTACGTCATGCCGGTGGCGACAGCACACCAAGAGATGTATCCACTGGGTGTCCGAGCAAAACTCAATGACTACCTGACCGGCATCTCTCACGATTACCGCGTGCCAGTGGTCGATGCCACAGAGTGGAATGCGGATCAAGATTTCTGGGACGGGCATCATCTGCTCGCCGACGGAGCGACACGATTCACACAACGATTCTGCCATGAGTTTCTCAACACCTTCACCGCCAGCCTCAGCGAATCCCCCAGGCTCAGCCAGGGGCCGATCGATCAACGTCAGTAGCTTCCGACGCGGTGAATTGGGGTCGGGCGTTCAAATTTCAAAATTGCCGAGGCAATTTTGAAAT
>CAMDEA010000093.1 GCA_945893045.1 Planctomyces sp. SH-PL62 | reverse complement strand
GTGACCAGCGTGCCGCCGGCCGGATTAGTGAAGATCGGCGAGACGGGTGTCGCATCGCCGAACCCGGTCAGCGTGGGCAACGTGATCAATCCGAGATTCGTGTTGAGCTGCACTCCGCCGGCCGCCAGGATCGACGTGCTCAGCAGCTTCTGATCGCCGAACAGCGTGATGCTGCCGTTGACCGTTCGTGCGGCCGCACTGCCGTCGACAATGACCAGCGTCGTGTTGGGTGTGTTCGCGAAGCCTTGCAACGTGTTGAACGGCCGCTCGAACGTGCCGTCGCCGTTCGTCAGGCGATCGGGATCGACGAAGATGACCGTCACCGGAGTTCCGGCCGACCCTTGAGCCATATTGGGTGTGCCTGGAGGCACCACGAGAACCGGCGTCGGAGTCAAATCGACGCGCGTGTTTGTCTGCACGCGATAGCTGCGGTTGACTGTGCTCAGCATCCGATCCTCGACCTCCGTGGGCCGGAACCAGCGGCGCGGCCGTCCGTCCGGCAGCGTGAAGTTGAGGTTCACCCAAGCGTTTGTTCCGAAGACTTTGTCGTCCGAAGCGGTCACGTTCACGCGGAAGTTGTCGGTGACGTTCGCCTCAAAACGCACTCGCGGACCGACCGCTTTTTCGTCGGTTTTGGAATCCAACCAGTAACCGCCGACATAGCCCGACACGCCATAACGTCCCAGCAACGGCAACGGCCCGCCGATTTCGGCGTCCACTCCGCGGTACGCGGACTCGTTGAGGGTCCGCTGATTGATCAACAGGTTCGACCCGCTGAAAAACGGATCGCCGACCAGCGAGCTGCTGACCAGATTGGATTCCGTTCCGAACGGGATGTAGCCGTTGACGCGGAAGTCCATCCACGTCCCCAGCGACTCGAAGCTGACGCCGGCTTGCTGATAGGTGCTGGAGTGACCTCGGTCGTAATCCACCCAGCCGGAGATCCCATAAATGCGATTGAGGTTCGGATCAAACGAACGGTATCCGATGCCAGCACTGGCACCCCCGCGTCCTTGATCCGTCGCCAGGCCGCGACCGTCGATGAACAACACGTCCTCGCCGGACCCCAGCAGGAAGGGGAGCAGGAAGTTGAAGTTGGTGTCGTTATTGTCCACGCCCAGGCGGTTGCCGAGGAATTGCCCAATATCGAATCGTGGGCCAGCATCTCGTCGCGAGTTTTTCAACGTGTCATAAGCCGGCGGCAAGGCCGACGGCATCGGCCGTTGAAAGTTGTAGCCGGGGTCGAGCGGCATGTACGGAGAGGGTGTCAGCGGGGCGAAGCCCTCCGCAGCCGGAATGCCGGCTGCTCCGGGTGCCTCGGAAGTTAGGCTCGACGCGCCTGGGCCAAGTCGCGACACGCCTTCTTGGGCCTGAGCCTTAGGCAGTGAGCTTGCACCAGACAAAGCCGAGAACACCAGCAGATTGCGCCAGAATCTCGCACGCTTCATGTTCATGGGGACGTTCCACGGGGTTCCGATGGGGGTCGGGACAGTGACCGTCTGGTAAAGACATGATGACTCTACCGGTTATGACGGTTACTCAGAGTTTTCGGCGTGTTCGATTGGCTAAGTTGAGCGGAAACGGCGTCGGCCTGAGAAACTCTTCCGATTCCGCAGAGCTTGCGTGCGCGCCGTCCCAGCCGAGTCAGCGCAACTCCTCTGGCTTACGGGCAGTCAGTGAATCGTTGGGCGATGGGAACCGCCCTTCTCAGGGGAATCACCCCTCGATTCCCAGCCAGCCTAATTTGGCATCCGCCCAGCGCGAGCCGGGGTCAGGTCTTCAAATTTCATTTTTGGCCTCGCTAGCCACCCTGGACTCTCTTCTCGCACCGCAATTCCAAGCCACGTCGCACCCCATTCGCGGTGCCAAAAATGAAATTTGAAGACCTGACCCCTGATCGGTGGCTGGGCCGAATTAGCGGGGCGTCAAAAAAGAGTTGTTTCGGTGCCGGGAATTTTTTGGGCGAGCTGTGTATCTTGTGTCCGCTTCCGAAGCGGCCAATGGAATCAACCGCAGGGTGTCTGCGAGTCGGCTTTCGGAGAAATTCTTATTTCAAACAGGGGAATCAAAATGAAGAAGCTGGCGATGTTCCTGGGTTGCGGCGTGGTGGCATTTGCGATTGGTTGCGGTGGCGAAGCCGCACCGCCGGCCGCGTCGGCTCCGAAAATGGATCCGGCAATGATGGAGAAGATGGCGAATCCCGCCGAAGTGAAGCCGGCCGACGGTGCCGGCGAAGCCGCCGGTGCTGAGAAGAAAGAAGAGCCCGCTGCCGAGAAGAAGGAAGAGAAGAAAGAAGAACCGGCTGCTGAGAAGAAGGAAGAGGCTGGCGAGAAGAAGGAAGAGAAGAAGGAGTAGTTGCGGAGTTTCTCCGTGAACGCACTCAATGAATTGACCAAGACCTTCGAGTTGAACAACTCGAAGGTCTTTTTCTTTTCCAGCCCGCCACCATTTGCGTTGATGCCTGCGTCCTGTGAGCCGCAAGGCGCTAGCCGAGATTATTCATGGCCTACTCATTAGTGAGATTCATGGCCTACTCATTGGTGAGAGCAGCGTGCTGCGATGTAACCCGAAGCGTCAGCGAGGGAGTGTGTGATGACTCCCTCGCTGACGCTTCGGGTTACATCGCGGCCATGAATAATCTGAGCTGGCCGCGGGTCGTCGTTATCGACCCGCGGCTAGCGCCTTGCGGCTCACTTGCCGTCCGCCCCGTGGCGCACTGCAATGCCGCCTGCTGACCCATTGGGGTTCAGTTCTGCTTCCGAAATGCTCATCGAGGAGTTCACCATGCGACGGCGACTAACGCGAGATTGGCGGTCTTGGATCGTGGCGGCTTTGTGGGGCTGTCTGTTGTGCGTGCCCCGCGGTTGGGCCGCCGACGCCGATCGCGTTCCCGGCACGCAGAAGCTGACGATGACCGAGCCGTTGGATGTCGTGATGGTCGATGGCATCAACACCTTCGCCCTGCGCGAACTCGAACAGTCGCCGCAGCGCCGCGATGCGAAGTGGAAGCGAGACTATTCGTCGGCCGAAGCGTACGCGAAGAGCGTCGCCGCGAATCGGCAGCGATTCGTGACGAACATCGGTGCGGTCGATCCGCGCGTGCCGAACTCGGCGATCGAGTTGCTCGTGACCACCGAACGCGGCTCGCAGGTGGCCGCCGGTGCTGGTTTCGAGGTCCATGCCGTGCGTTGGCGAGTGCTTGAAGGGGTGACGGCCGAGGGACTGTTGTTGCAGCCGACGAAAGCTGTCACCGCTCGCGCTGTTGTGTTGCCGGATGCGGATTGGACTCCGGAGCAATTTGCTGGATTGGTGGCTGGAGGGGATGCGAAGTCGTTGATTCCGAAGCGGCTGGCGGAGAACGGCGTGCAGGTGTTGGTGCCGATGCTCATCAGCCGGGACGACACGTTTTCCGGAAGCCCGTATGTCGCCTTCACGAATCAGTCGCACCGCGAGTACGTCTATCGCATGTCGTTCGAGATGGGCCGGCATGTGATCGGCTACGAAGTTCAAAAGGTGCTGGCCGCCGTCGATCTCTTTACTCGATTGAATAACTCGGAAAAGCGCGACCTGCCGATTGGCGTGGCCGGCGTGGGTGAAGGTGGATTGCTGGCGCTGTACTCCGGCGCAGCCGATTCGCGCATCGACGCGGTCATGGTTTCCGGCTACTTCCAGCAGCGCGAGGCGGTGTGGGAAGAGCCGATTTATCGCAACGTGTGGGCGCTGCTGACCGAGTTCGGCGATGCGGAACTCGCGAGCCTGATCGCGCCGCGACCGTTGGTCATCGAGGCCGCTGGTATTCCCGAATCAAAAGGTCCGGCCGCACCGAAGCCAGGTCGTCGAGGTGGAGCCGCGCCGGGAAAGATTCAGACGGCAACGCTGGCCTCCGTGCGGTTGGAAGTGGATCGAGCGAAGCCGCACTTCGAGAAGCTCAAGGCCACGGAAAAGCTCTTCTTCCGGTCCAGCGGCGAAGGTGACGGGCCTGCCGGCACGGACGTCGTGCTCACGGAATTCCTCAAAGGCTTGGGCATCATGCAGCTCGCCGCGTCCGGCAAGGAATTGTCGGACGTGAAAGTCTTCACGGATGTGGCCGCTCGGCAGCAGAGTCAGATCAAAGAGATGACCGTCTTCACGCAGAACTTGTTGCGGCTCAGTTCGAAGGTGCGCGATCAACTCTGGTCGAAGGCGAAGCGGTCGTCGGTGAAGGATTGGGTGGCGACCGCCGACGAGCTGCGGCAGCTCACTTACACCGAGATGATCGGCAAGCTGCCGGAATCGACGATGCCGCTGAATCCGCGCACGCGCGTCTTCACGAACGTCGAGCCGAACATGCCGTACAAGGCTTATGAGGTGGTGCTCGACGTGTACCCCGATGTGATTGCCGGCGGAGTCCTGCTGATTCCGAACGACATCAAGCCGGGCGAGAAGCGGCCGGTCGTCGTCTGTCAGCACGGCCTCGAAGGGGTGCCGGTGGACACGATTCGCAAGGACGTGGACGGCTTCAAGTATTACTCGGCATTCGCCTCGGAGTTGTGCCGGCGGGGCTTCATCACGTACGCACCGCAGAATCCGTATCGGGGCAAGGATCTCTTCCGCACGTTGCAGCGTAAATCGAATCCGATGCAGCGGTCACTCTACAGCTACATCATCCCGCAGCATCAGCGGACGTTGGAGTGGCTCGCGTCGCTACCGTTCGTCGATTCGTCGCGGCTGGCGTTTTATGGCTTGTCGTATGGCGGCAAGACGGCGGTGCGCGTGCCGCCGATGCTCGTGCCCAGCGACAAGCGGCCGGGATATTGCCTCTCGATTTGCTCGGCCGACTACAACGAGTGGGTCAAGAAGAACACGTCGGACGAGGACGGTTACAGCTATGTCTTCACCGGCGAGTACGAGATCTTCGAATGGAACATGGGCCACGTCGCGAACTACGCCGAGCTGTCCTATCTGATGACTCCACGGCCCTTCATGGTCGAGCGCGGTCATGACGACGGTGTGGCTCCGGACGAGTGGGTCGCGTGGGAGTTCTCGAAAGTCAAACGCCACTACGACAAGCTGGGGATCGGCGACCGCACGGAGATCGAATTCTTCATCGGTCCACACACCATCAACGGCCAGGCAACTTACGAGTTCCTGCATCGGCATCTGCATTGGCCGAAGCGGTAAACGCTGTGGTTTTTTGGCATCACGAGCAGCCCGGCGCGGGACACCCGCGCCGGGCTGTATTCGTCAATGCGTTTGCGCTTTCCCAGAAGTTGGCAAAATCAGCTTGCGTGGCGTCGTGGCCGACCTAGGTTGGAATTGATCCCCTCGATCATGAGTTGTCGTGCTCCCGGAAGTCTGAGCCACCTCCTTGACGGAGCGTGACTCGAAAAGGCAAACCCGTCGTGAGGCGGGGACGCAAAGCCCAGGGTCTGGCGTGCCGTAACGTGCGCTGCCTCAGATCGCCTGGCTACCGAAAGTCATCCTTTAAGATCGAGGAGAGTGACATGAACGCGCAGACTTTGTCAGGAATGAGCCGCCGCGACGCATGCCGGCGTTTGCTGGGATTAGCGAGCGTCACTCCGCTGGCTATGTCGTGGCTGGGAGCCGTTCAGCCGGCCATTGGCGAAGGGGACGACGGCAGCCTCGGCAACACAGTCCGGGTCGAGGAGGACTGGTACGTCAAGATTGGCACGCCGGACCCCGATTCGGATTCACCGCAGATCAGCACCGTGATCGCACCGTCTTGGACGCTGTCGGGCAGATACATGGTGTTCGATATGAACTGTGCGACGCAGCCCGGCTTCGTGTCCGGTGGCGTGCAGCTCCAATTGTGGCAGGATGACGCCATCATCCAGAGTCGCAGCAATGCCAACTGGGACTCGTTGCACCTCGTGAATGAAGAGATTCGTTACACCTCCGCCATGAGCATCGTGGACGGCAAGTTGGTGTTTGAAATCATCAACGGCACCTCGGAAAGCTGGGGAGCCTTTGGCACGGGCGAATTGAAAGTCGAAGTCGACACCTGGCGCGACCATCTGAATTGGTACAGCCCGGAGTTCACGGCCTACAACTCACGAGTCGGCTTTGCCTCGCACCGCGTGCGACGGTTCACTCTCGAGCGAGTGCGCTATTTTTCGGCGAACGGTTTGACGTCCACGAATGACGTTCCGCGCGTCCTGCACCAATACGACCCGCAGATGTAGCTGCGAACTGCAGGTTGTTTCACACCGTAGCCGCGTTCGCCAGATCGCATGTGGCCCGCACACTGATGAGTGCGGCTACGGGTGGCCCACACGCTGACATGTCTTCTCGGCACGATTTTGATCTCAGTCACCGATGAGGAGGATCATCATGTTTCACACACGAACTGAAAGTCGAATGCAACGTAAGTCGCGGCACGCTCGCCGCGGGGGCATTGTGGCATGGTCGGCGGTGACGTTGACGGCCGTGATGGGGTTCACCGCGCTCGCGGTGGATGTCGGATTCATGACACAGACGAAAGCGCAGATGCAGGCGGCCGCCGATGGCTCCGCATTGTCGGCTGCGTTGGAAATGCCCAACGGTTGGGGCAGCGGCAAGACGTTGACGGCCGCCCAAGTCGCCGAGGCTGGACGCTCCGCCGCAGTCGCAGTCGCGTCTCAGTACCGTCTTGGCGAACAAGCCGCCGCCTACTTGGACACGACTCGCGACGTGCGATTCGGTCAGCGGACTCAAACCGCTCAAGGGGCGTGGATCGAGACTTGGGGCGCGTCCCCGTACAACATGGTGGAAGTCACGATTCATCGCGATCAGCCGCTGGCCGGAAGCACGGCCACTCGCGCCGATCAGGAGTTGCCGCTGTTCTTCGCGAAAGCTCTGGGAAATCAATCGGCGGCGTTGATCGCCAGGGCAACTGCGGTGGTCGCTCCCGGTAACGGCTTCTATATCCCGCCGGGAAGCGGGCTCACTTGCCCACTGCTGCCGCTCGCCATTGACGAGACGACTTGGAACAACCTCATCAACAATGGTGTTGGCAACGACAACTACAAGTACAACAGCGTCAGCAGTACGGTCTCCTGTCATGGGTCGATTAGCAGCGGGACGGTCACCAGCGGCACCGACGGGATCAAAGAGGTGAGTCTGTATCCCGACAGCAACGGGAGTCTGCCTTCCGGTAATCGCGGCACCGTCGATTTTGGCTCGCCGAATAACAGCACGGCCGACTTGTCGCGGCAGATTCGCTATGGTTGCAACGAAAACGACTTGTCCTACTTTGGCGGCAGGATTCAGATTCCTGCGAGCGGCTTGCTGGCGATCAATGGAGATACCGGCCTCAGTGCCGGCATTAAAGATGACCTGGCCGCGATCATCGGTCAGCCGCGAGCGATCCCCGTCTTCCGCTCGGTCTCCGGTCCCGGCAACAACGCCACGTATCAAATCTGCAAGTTCGTCGGCATCCGCATCATGTACGTGAAACTCACCGGCAGCCCCAGCGGAAAGCAAGTGATCGTGCAACCGGCACCCGTTTTTGATGGCACGATCGTCGGTACTCCTGGAGCCATTCAGATCGATTCGATCATGACCTCGCTGAAGTTGATCCACTGATCGAGTCACTGTCGCCCGCGCCGCCCCGCTCGCCTGTTTCATTTGACCTCACGTCACGCGCAGGTGCTTATTGAGTTCCCAATAGATGTGTCCGGCTTGCGGCAGGATGAGCTTTTCCATCGCCAGCCGCACGGCGTTCGTCGAGCCGGGGATCGCGAATAGCACGCGATTCTTGGCGATGCCAGCCAGAGCGCGGCTCATCATCGCCGCCGGACCGATCTCCTGGTACGAGAGCATCCGGAACAGCTCTCCAAACCCGTCGAGTTGTTTTTCCAGGACCGACGCCAGCACTTCGATCGTCGAGTCCCGCGAGGCGATGCCCGTCCCGCCATTGGTGATGACCACGTTGACCTGTGGGTCCGCCAGGCAGTCTTGCAGCAGGGTCTTGATCTTCACGCGGTCTTCTTTAAGGACTCGGTAATACGGCACCGTGTGTCCGGCCTCGGTCAGAGCGTGCTTGATGAACTTGCCGCTCATGTCCGTTAGATCCGTCCGCGTGTCCGACAGCGTGATGACCGCGAAACCCAACGCCCCGACATTCGCGGACTCGGCGGCGTGATCCTGAAAACTCGATTCGTGCGACATGACGTCCTCGACAGAGTGAGATGTTCGGTCGGAGTGTCGTCACTCGGCATCAAGTTTCAACCCTGATGGAAATGTTTAACCGCAACGCCATCGGCGTGCGCGGAAGTTGATTCACCCTGTCACCCACGCCGATGGCGTAGGGGTTAAACAGCCCATCCGGCTTCGCGAGCGGTCGATCACAACTCTTCATCAAAACAGACTTGCCGATCACAGCGAACTCGGCACACTGCCTCTTCGTCCAAACCCATCGACGAGGAACATCATGGAACACCTGCTGTCCGGCGTGCATCAATTTCACTCGCAAGTCTTCCAGCGTGAGCGGGACTTCTTCGACAAGCTGGTCGCCGGTCAAAGTCCCAGCGCGCTGTTCGTGACCTGCTCGGATTCGCGCGTCGATCCGAACCTCATCACGCAGTCCGGGCCGGGCGAGCTGTTCGTGCTGCGGAACGCCGGCAACATCGTCCCCCCTTATGGAGCCTCCAATGGCGGCGAGTCGGCGACCATCGAGTACGCCGTCGCCGCGCTCGGCGTGCGCGACATCGTCATCTGCGGACACTCTCGCTGCGGAGCGATCAACGCGCTGTTGCATCCTGAGTCGTCACGCTCGATGCCGCTGGTCACCAACTGGCTGAATCATGCCGAGACTACGCGCCGCATCGTCGCCGAGAATTACAGCGATTCCACCGGCGATGACTTGCTCGAAATCGCCGTTCAAGAACATGTGCTCGTGCAGGTCGAAAACATCCAGACGCATCCGTCCGTCGCCGTGAAACTCCAGCGGGGAGAACTGACGTTGCACGCCTGGGTCTATCACCTTGAGACCGGCGGCATCCTCGCGTACTCCGGCGACGACCGCTGCTTCGAGCCGCTCAACAAGATTGATCACTCGTTGGCCGCGCAGCGAGTCATCGACAATCCGATGCTCCGAAAGTAGACCGGTCACTCCGTGACCGGAACGTTCGAGTCACGGAGTGACTCGTCTACTTGGCCAGCGCCTTCGCCGAGCGCACGAGGCTGACGAACTCGGACCGATAACCCGACTTGTCCGCACCCAGCGACGACTGAGCCAACTCGATCACCGCATCGAGCGTCGCGTTGCCGCGATGTGGCGAGTGACGCAGGATCATGCCGAAGCTGGCGACGCTCGCGGCGAACCGGAAGTCGGTGGAAGCCTGCCCGAACGAGCGGCCGGCATCGGACAACGGCATCTCGATCAGCGAACTCTTGTCGGCATCCGGTTGTTTGTAACGCAGCTTGATCGTCAGCAGTTCGTTGGCGGCGTCACGGGGTCGGGAGTCTTTTTCCCGCCGCGGCAAATCAAGGTTCGATGTTGGATCAGACTTCGGCGGCGGGAAAGAGACCCCCGACCCCTTCGCGGGCTGATACTTCAATTTCTCTTCCGTCACGGGCTTCGGCTGAACCGGCAGCTTGTTCGGTGGGACGATCTCGTACAAAGCCGTCACCGTGTGGCCGGCTCCGATTTCACCGGCATCTTTCGTGTCGTCGTGGAAGTCCTGAGCGGCCAACATGCGGTTCTCGTAACCGATCAAGCGGTACGCACCGACTTGCGAGGGATTGAATTCAATTTGAATCTTCACATCCTTCGCGATCGTGATCAGCGTGCCGGTCATCTGTTCGACGAACACTTTGTTGGCTTCGCGGAGCGTGTCGATGTAGGCGTAATTGCCGTTCCCTTTATCGGCCAGCTTCTCCAGTGTCGCGTCTTTCAAGTTCCCCATGCCGAAACCCAGCACGCTCAGGAACACGCCCGACTTCGATTCCTCTTCGATCAACCGTGTGAGGTCATCTTGATTGGTCACGCCGACGTTGAAATCACCGTCGGTGCAGAGGATCACGCGGTTCGTTCCCTTAGGAATGAAATGCTTGCGAGCCAGCGCGTATGCGAGCTGAATCCCCTCACCGCCGTTGGTCGAGCCACCCGCTTGCAGGTTCTCCAGCGACGACAGGATCACATCCTTCTGCGTCGCGTTGGTCGAATCCAACGCCAAACCGGACGCTCCGGCATAAACCACGATGCCGACGCGGTCGTTCTCGCCAAGCTGGTCGATCAATCGTCGCAGCCCGGCCTTCACCAGCGGCAACCGATTCTCCGGCTGCATCGAACCGGACACGTCGATCAGAAACACGATGTTGCTCACCGGCCGCTTATCGAGCGCAATTTCTTTGCCCTTGAGGCCGACTCGGACCAAACGATGGTCGGCGTTCCACGGACAACCGGCGACTTCCATGTGGACGGCGAAGGGAACGTCTGGATTTGAAATTTCAGATTTCAAATTTGAGATTTCAGATTTGGAATTTGAAATCTGAGATTTGAGATTTGAGATGTCCGCTCCAGGCGGCGCGTAGTCGTAGCTGAAATAGTTCACCAACTCCTCAATCCGTACCGAGTCCACTGGCGGCCAATTCCCCTGTGTCAGAAACCGTCGCATGTTCGAGTACGACGCGGTGTCCACGTCGATCGAGAACGTCGAGAGCGGCTCTTGCAGTGGCGTCGCGAACGGGTTGTCGTGAATCGCGGCGTAGGCTTCGGTGCCAGCAGCTTCCGCAGGCTGCTTGCGAAAATACCAGAAGTCCCGCTCCTTCAGCCGCTCTTCAATTTCACCACGCGGCTTGGCCTCGTTGTTCTCGGCAAGTTGTCTGAGCTGCTTGGCTTCTCCAAAGGCGACGTCCGGCCGCAGTAACTGGCGTCCCTGAAGCTGCTCCCTTCCATAATTCGTTGTTGCGCCGCGCGGAACTTGTTGCTGAGCCTCTGCCACCGACATCGAGCGACTCAATGGTTGCGAAGACTCAGGGGCGCTACTTCTAGATCGCGTGTTCGCCCCCCCCGTCTTGATTAGGCCACCCGGTGCGGCAGTGCTGCCGCCGCCCAACATCGCTGGCCGCGAACCGGCACCACGACTGCCGAATCCCTCGTTGCGACTCGATCCGCTCCAGGCCGCACCAGGCACGGCTGGGCCGCGATCAACTGCGGTAACATCAAGACCGCCCAAACCACCGAACTTGGACTCGGAATACACGATGCCGTCGGGTAGTCGAAGAGCCTCGGATTCGACCGCGGAATTTTCACGCAACGCCGTTTGCAATCGCACTTCAACACCGAGTGCATCCACTTCCGAGAGACGTTGACGCTGTTCGAGCATCGCCACCGAGTTGTTCGAGTCGTACCACTCCAGGCGATGTAAGTTGCGAACGAGGCCGTCCCCTTGCTGACGCTCGCTACGACCCGTGATCGCGACGATTCCGAACGCTCCCGCCAGCGCCAGACACGAAGCCGCGACCGCGAATTTGCCAGACGCCTTTCGACGCGGCACAGCCTCCGTGGCGATCGACGCCAAAGTCGGCACCACATTCTTCGGACGAAGCGGCGGCGGCGATTCGTCGCGCAGAGCTACTCGTAGTTGCCCGGCGACTTCGCGGATCGCTTCGATCTCCAGCAGCGTCTCGACCGACTCGCCGATCTGCTGCTCGACGGCCGCGCGGTCGGCGGCATTCAGCTCGCCCAAGGCATACGCGGTGAGACGGGGATCGTCGTGATTGGTGGACATGAAATGCTCCTTGTGAGCGGAAGCCCACGACCAGTGACGTTGGGGCGATATCGTTTTGGTGTTTGGTGGTTGTCAGCCCCAACGGGGCGTCACTCGATAGCCCAGGGCAACGCCCTGGGTGAGTGGTTCGAAAATCATTCTCCAGCCCTGAAGGGGCGCAACTGGAAACGGAAGTCATGCGAGTCGCGCCCCGTTGGGGCTTGATATCATTTGGTGGCGCAGCAACCCAGGGCGGTGCCCTGGGCTTTCGAGTCAGACCCCGTTGGGGCCAAGACTGTCCTTCAAATCGACTTCATCAATTCGCGCAGCCGTTTGATCCCGACGTGAATCAGGAATCCGACGTTCGTTTCCGTCAGCCCGGTGATCGAACTGATTTCGCGATAGCTCAATTCATTTTGAAACTTCAGTCGCAGAACTTCCTGCTGGTTCGACGAGAGTTCCGCGAGCAGCGACAGAATCTTGTCGGTCGAGTCACGCTGTTCGGCGACATCCTCCGGTAGCGGATCGCAACCGACCGAATCCACCACCGCCTCAAGCGTCATGGTCGTCATGCGTTGTTCCTTTCGTCGCACGTCGAGCGCCCCGTTCCGGCAGACCGTGAAGAGCCACTCGGCCAAATGCCCGTCGAGCTGCCCACGATCCTGCTGGCAGAGTTTCAAGAACGTGTCTTGAACGACATCCCGCGCCCGCTCCACGTCCCCCACCAAATGCCGCGCATACCGCACGAGGTCGCTCTCCCATCGAGCCACCACATCCAGAATCCACTCATTGGGGCTATCCGTCGCAGACTGGTCCATCGCGATTTACCCTGCCAGCGAGGCGTTCAGAGGGAGAGACGTGCAAGCGAATAAGTTCTTAGGGCGGGGTCCAAGAGTTTCCGGATTCTTGCTGCCCAGAACAATTTCCAAAGTCGATTCGCTTCAGGGCAAGGTCGTGACGAAAATTGTGCAGCGACCAATGAGACAAGCTCGATCGGGCTTTGGGAAGTTGTTGGAAAGAGAAATCGCAATGTGGGGTGAGGCGAGGTTCAACAACTTCTCGCGGGCCTGTCGTCTGGCTATCCTCCCGCCCCCTGACATCCCCGCCTTATAGCCGAGCCGCACGCGACTATGACCCTTCAGTTAGTGCTTTCAATTCTGCAAATCATTCTGATCGACGTCGTGTTGTCCGGCGACAATGCGGTGGTCATCGCGATGGCGGCTCACAAGCTGCCGGAACATCAGCGCAATCGAGCGATCTGGTGGGGCGGCGGGATCGCGATCGTGATGCGGATCGGCTTCACGATGGTCATGTCGTACCTGCTGATGGTTCCCACCTTGCGGCTGTTCGGTGGCATCCTGCTGGTCTGGATCGCCTGCAAACTGCTGCGTGACGAGTCGGAAGAGGAAGTCACCGCCGACAACGCGGGTCGCAGCACGATCGCAGCCATCAAGATGATCTTCCTCGCCGATTTCGCGATGAGCCTCGACAACATGCTGGCCGTCGCCGGTGCGAGTCACGGCAATTGGAAGCTGCTGTTGGGAGGTCTGATCATCTCCATTGCCATCATCATGACCTGTAGCTCGCTCATCGCTCAGTTGATGAATCGCTACCACTGGATCGTCACGCTGGGAGCGGCGATTCTGGCCTTCACGGCGGCCGAGATGATGCTGGGGGACCGCGAAGTGGCTGGCTACTTCGTGCGACATCACCAGATCAGCCTCGATCATCATTGGGACGGCTACATGGTGACTCACGCTCACCCCACCAGTTTTCCAGAGGACATGTCGTCGTTGCCGCCGGAGCTGAAGGACGTGTTGGACTACAAACCGGGAGCAACGAATCAGCCCGGCACAATGACCTTCATTGGCCAGATGAACGTGGCCCAGCGTGACGCCCTTCTGGAACGCATGACGTCCGAACCGGACAAAGCCCAGATTCGGGAACTCTACGAAGAGACTCGCAACCGCGATGTCCCGGCCTGGGTTCCCGCAGGCTGGCGAGCCACTGTCGATTCGTGGTTCCAGCTCAAGTGGCCCGCCGAGCATTGGCGCGGGATCGAGGGACATCGGCATCATTATGTCGCGTGGATCTTCTACGGCTTGGTGATCGCCTTCTGTCTGACCTCGCCGCGCTGGTGGAAGAACGCCCCCAAAGCGAGTCCGACGGAACAGCCTCAGCCAAAGTAGACCTGTCACTCCGTGACAGGAATGCAACCCCAGGATTCAATCTGCCTGATTTTCAAGGACTTGGTGAGTGTTGCGTGATCGGCTTTCCTGTCACGGAGTGACAGGTCTACTTTTACGGGGCTCGTGGCTTGCTGCGAGGATCGGTTCATGGACCTTCCGACGGAATGTGCCAACGAGCAGACGTGGCGGCAGTTCGTGGCTGGCGGACTGACAGCGGCCGAAGGCGAATCGCTGCAAGCCCACGCGGCCAGTTGCCAATCGTGTGGCGAATTATTGCGACGTCTTTATCAGTCGGAAGCACGTTTGCCGGACGTCCCGCCTGACGGCCCATCGCTGACCAGAACGAAAGCGTACCTCAGCACGAAGGATGGTCACGTTCCTGACGGGCCGGAGTTTGATCTCGACGAAACCGGGTTTGATGCGTCGTTGCTGTCACCGGGCGAGCGTCCCGACTCGCTGGGCCGGCTGGGAAAATACGATGTGCTGGGCACCTTGGGTCATGGAGCGTTCGGCGTTGTGCTCAAGGGGTTTGATGAGCAACTGCGGCGTGCGGTGGCGATCAAACTTTTGAATCGCGAGTTTTCTTCGAGCGCCACGGCGCGGCGACGATTCATTCGCGAAGCCCGCGCGGCGGCGGCGGTCTCGCACCCGAATGTCGTGGCGATCCACGCGGTCGAAGAACATGCGGGAGTTCCGTTTTTGGTCATGGAGTTCGTCTCCGGCCCATCGCTGCGTGAGCGGATCAACGAGAAGTCCAAGCTCGCGCCACTGGAGGTGATTCGGCTGGGCGCTCAAATCGCCGCTGGCCTGGCCGCCGCCCATGCTCAAGGGGTCGTGCATCGAGACATCAAGCCCGGCAACATCATGCTGGAGTCGAACGTGGATCGCGTGAAGATCACCGACTTCGGCCTGGCTCGCGTCGCGGTGGACAATGTGGAGTTGACCTCGCGCGGCATCGCGGTTGGCACGCCGGCGTACATGTCTCCCGAACAAATGCAGGGCGAAACGGCCGACGCCCGCAGCGATCTGTTCGCCTTGGGTTGTGTGCTGTATGCCGCCTTGGTGGGGCATTCCCCCTTCCAAGGGCGAAACGTGTTTGAGATGGCGCGGCGCATCGCCGATTACAATCCGCCACCGCTGCATCAGGTGGACGCGACCATCCCGGAATTCCTGTCGGACGTGATCGTGCGGTTGCTGCAAAAAAAACCGGACGACCGCTTTCAATCGGCGGCGGAAGTGGCCGACTTGCTCGGCCGGTATCTCGCCGCGCTGAATCAATCGCCGTCGGACAAATTTCTGACCGTGTTGCATGCTCCATTCAACCTCGATCCAGAGAAAACCGTGATCGCGGGAAAGGGCACGACCGGCTCGCGCCGCGGGTGGCTCGCTGTCGTCGCCGTCATCATCGGATTTGCGGTGCTGGGAGGTGGAGCTTGGTTGTGGCGTGAGAACTCGCTCCATCGAGCAGCACCCAACGGACCGATCACCGCAGGCCACGGCTTTGATCAGGGTGCCGATGATTCGGACTCAGCAACCTCACCCGTGACGGCCGCGCCGCAAGTGCTGACCGTCGCGCAAACCGGCGATGCGCAGTTTCGCACTCTCAATGCAGCGCTGGAGAAGGCGACTCCGAACTCCACGATCCGCGTCTTGGATTCCGCGACCTATCGCGAAGCCTTGCGGATCACCGACTCGCGTCGATTTGCCGGACTCAAACTGATTGCTGAGCAGCACGCAACCTTGGTTTCCCCCAATTCCGATTCATCGCCGCAGCCGCTGATCGAGATCAGCCAAGTCACCGGCTTTCTGTTGAAGGGATGGAAAATCACGGCTCCGAAGGCGAGCCATGCGATCTATCTGGTGGAGGCGGATCATCTCAAGTTGGAGAACTTGGAAATCGAACAGCCTGCGGACGTCGGCGCTTTTGGCGCGATTCAGCTCCACGCCAGACGCTCCCCGACGGCGGATGGGCCGATCGAAATCACAGGCTGCCGCATCACCTCCAACGGCGACGCGCAATGTGTCTGGGTCCATGCGACCAACCAGCCGCCGAGCGAAATCCGGCTCACCCGCAATCGGTTTGAACGCGGCACCGGGACGGGCACCAGCGTCGCCGTGTTCGTCAATTCCGACTGCTCGTTGAGCAAACTGATTGTTCGCGAGAACGTGTTCGTCAACGGCACCACCGCGCTCAGTTTTGTGTTCAAGGGGCGATTGCCGCCGCGCAGCGTGGACATCGTCAACAACACATTCTTTCAGCAGCAGTTCTGGTTGGCGTTCAACACGCAACAACTCTCCGAACCATTGGTGCGCGTCGCGAACAATCTGATGATCGGGGGCGAGCGGATTCTGACCGACACGCACGATGACCTGAATGCGGCCGCTAAGAATTGGGAGTTCCGCGCCAATTGGTGGGAAAGTGGAATGCTCACCGACTTGAACGCCACACGCAGCGGAGTGATCGCCGAATCGAAACCCGACCAGAGCCTGAAATTTCTGTCGCGTGATCCCAACCACGCCGACTTTCTGCGACCTGCCGCCGATGCGCAGTGGCTCGACGCGGGAATCGGTGGCACGGAGTTGAAGTATCTGGGAGCCTTCAGTGCCGATCCGGCAACGGCTCGCTGAAGCGCTCGCCAGAGTGCGAAAAGTTGTCTGGGCTACGAGGTCGGCTCAGACGTTTCGCGACGTTCCTTGAAGAGCAGTGCGAAGACCACGATCAGCACAGCCGACATCGCTGCGGGAATCAGCCAGATTTCCTGCCACGAGTGGGTTTCGCCACGTTTGTAGTGCTCGCCGACAACTCCGGAGAGCCACGAGCCGATGAACATGCCCGCGCCGAGCGTGACGACTCCGTGCAATCCCTGAGCGGCCGCGCGGATGTCTTCGCTGGCGTGCTTGTCGACGTACATCCGGCCCATCACAAAGATGAAGTCGTAGCACATGCCGTGGATGCAGATGCCCAGAAACAGCATCCACAGCGCATCGTTGTTGCTCGCGAAGGCTGAGAATAAAGAGAACCGCAGTGCCCACGCTCCGATGCCCAGCAGCAGAATGCCTTTCACGCCGTGTCGCGGCAGCAGCACCGGCAACAGCATGAGAAACACCACGTCCGAAACTTGACCGAGCGTCATCTTCGCGGCGGGTTTCGAAATGCCAATTTCGGTCATGAAAGTGTTCGTCCAAGTGAAATAGAAGCTCAGCGGCACGCAGATCAAGAACGAGCAGACCATGAACGTCGCGAACGAGCGGTCACGCAGCAGTTTCAGTGCATCGAAACCCAACAGCGCGCCGACCGAGACCGGAGCGTTCGCCCCCTTAGGCGGTGTGTGCGGCAGCGTCAGTGAGTACAGCCCCATCAACAACGCCGCGCCAGCCGCAAGCTGAAACATCCCCTCCGATTTCTCCACCTTCAGCCAGCTCACGACCAGTCCCGCCGCGATCCAGCCGACGCTCGCCATCACCATCACCAGCGGAAACTCCTTGGCCGGGTTCTTCGAGTGGTGCAGCGTCAGCGCGTTGGTCAGCCCGTGTCCCGCCATGTACGTCACGGTGTAGGCCAGCAACGCGGGATAAAACTGTCCGAAGCCTTTCAGCGTCGAGACGAGATACAGCAAACCCGCTCCGGCCAGATGCAGAAACGCCAAGATCCGCTGCGTGGCGAAAAAGCGGTCCGCCAGGATTCCCACGATGAACGGCGAGACCAGAGCGCCGACGGCCGTCGAACCGTAAGCCAGTCCAATTTGCCCCCCTTCAAAATGCAAAGTCTGGTCGAGATACGTCCCCATCGTCACGTACCACGCACCCCACACGAAGTAATGCAGAAAGACCATGATCCACAGCCGAAGAAACAACGTGCGTTGCATGAGGGATGATGCTTTCTGAAAAGTTTGCGAAGAGACGGTGCGAGGTTCGCCTCGAACTTGTCGAGCCATCGCAGCCTGGACTCGGCGCGACAACCTAATCGCAAACGCTCGCCGCGTGAACTCCGCGGCTGATTCCGCTGATAGCCAAGCACCTTGCGGGCCTGATACAAAGACTCGCCACGAGTTCGTTTTGGGCTGGGAAGTCTGTTGTCGCAAACTCAAGTCGATCAGCCCCCATACTCTTTTGCCAGACTGGGCAGCGATTGCCGGATGAATGGAAATGTCTCACAGGCTGGTCGGTCGCCGAGTCAGCGTTCCAGGTTCAGGATTGGTCTGACGGTGTTGCTCGGCTGTGTGCTGATTGGCAGCGCGTGGCAATTCCGGTCCCATAAAAAGACCGGCGATTCGATGTCAGGGCTGGTCCTCGCCAAGCAGCAACTGGCTGAGGGACAACTCGACTTGGCGGAGGCTTCTCTGCAATCGCACCTGCAACGATTTCCCAACTCAGTGGAAGCGCTTGAGGAACTGCGGTGGCTATATTTCAATCAGTTTCGCACACGCGAGATCGAAGAGGTTCTGGAAACTCACCTCGTTCGATTCCCCGATGATGTTGGGGCGGCGATCGAGTTGCTGAATTGCGAGTTTCGCAAACAACTGTCACGCGAGGGAATCGGCTACTTGCGTGAGGTCGATCAGAAGCAACCGGGACAGGCTGCTGTGCAGCTCGCGCTGGGGTACTGTCATTGGCAGATCGGAGAACTCGATGCCGCGCGGACTGCGTTGCAAGCGGCCTTGTCGCAACGTCCCAATCATCGCGAGACCCGTTACATCGTCGCGGAATTCTTGCTGGAGCAGGGCGAGTTCGAATCGGTCACCGCGCTCGTGGCGGAAGAGGCCGGTTTGAAGAGCGTGGCAGATCGGGATGACGAGCGAGTCTGGTGGCTGCGCAGTTTGATCGCCGAGCGGCAAGGAGATGTCGCAGCGGCGTATCGAGCGATCGAGCGTGCCTCCTTGAAGCGGCCTGGCGAATTGCAGTACGTGCATCGCGAAGGGCTGCTGCTCCAACGGCTGGGTCGGCCAGAAGAAGCCGCTCGCAGGCTGCAACGCGCGAATGAGCTGGAAGGCTTTCAATCCGAGCTCAGTGAGATCGTGCTGCGAGGCCGGCATACTGAGCCGACACCGGAACTTTGCGAGCGGCTGGCCGATCTGCTGCACGAGTTTGGCCGCGAGGTTCCTTCCCAATGTTGGCGGCAATTTGGCCGTCGCTTAGCCATGTCGAATCGGAGGCCATAATGCGAATGGGCCTCCGAGTCATGATCGCTGTTGGCGTCGTCGCCTCGCTGTTGTCGTTGGCGTCTTGGTATTTGTCGCCGGCTCGCATCGAGCCGGTCGAGTCAGACAACGTGACCGATCAGCGTCGATCGCTCATCCAATGGCCGGCCGAAAAGGGAGCTGGTCCGAGTGTGGACTCGCCGATTCGTTTCACGTCGGTCGGCAAAGCGGCGGGGATCGACTGCACGTATTACGGCGGTCCCAGTCCGCAGCATTTTATGACCGAGCAGAATGGTGGCGGCGTGGCCTTGTTCGACTTCGATCAAGATGGCTGGCTCGACATCTTCTTCACCAACGGTTCGCACTTCGAGCGACCGGCGGAGCAAGTCGGTCCGACCGCGTCGCAACGGCTCTATCGCAACGTGACCGGAACCGGCGACGGCGAGATGCGGTTTGAAGATGTCACCGCGACAGCGGGACTGATGGCATTCGGCTTCGGCATGGGCTGCGCGGCGGGTGATTACGACAACGATGGCTATCCCGATCTGTTTGTCTGCGAGTACGGCCGGCAGCGTCTGTGGCGCAATCGTGGGGATGGCACGTTCGACGACGTCACGCAGCCGGCTGGCGTGGCGGATTCGCTGTGGTCCGCGAGCGCTGCGTTTGGCGATCTCGATGGAGATGGGAATCTCGACTTGTACGTCGCGAACTATGTGCAATGGTCGCCGGATGAGCCGGCTTGCTACACGCAACATCGGCCGCCGATTCACATCTCCTGCGGACCGCTCGGACGGAAGGGGCAGCCCGATCGGCTGTACCACAACCGGGGCGATGGCGGCTTCGACGAAGTGGGCGAAGCGGCGGGCATCGCGATCCCGGATGGAAAGGGACTCGATGTCGTGCTCGCGGACTTTGATGGGGACCGGAAGTTAGACATCTATGTGGCGAACGACACGGTCGAGAACTATTTGTTTTTGAATCGGGGCGCGATGAAGTTTGAAGAAGTGGGCGTGTCACGCGGCGTGGCCGTGGCGGCCGAAGGAACCGCGATGTCGGGGATGGGAATTGCCTGCGCGGACTACAACGGCGACGGACAGTTCGATCTGTCGGTGACCAATTTCGAGAACGAAGTGAATTCGTTTTTTGAAAACCTGGGAGACGCGGCTTTTCGGCCGATGAACTCGCAACTGGGTCTGAACCCGGTGTCGCGTCCGATGCTGGGCTTCGGCACGGTGCTCGCCGATTTTGATCTCGATCATTACCCCGACTTGTTGGTCGCCAACGGGCATGTGTGGGATTTGCGTCCGCTGGCGATGGGCCATGCCTACGAAATGCCGGCCCAAGTGCTGTGGAACGATCGCGGGCGGCGCTTCCGCGACGTCTCGCAGCAAGCGGGGGATTACTTCCGTCAGAAATGGATCGGCCGGGCCGTCGCGATGGGAGACCTCGACAACGACGGCGACACCGATCTCGTGGTGACGCAACTCGGCCAACCGCATTCCGTGCTCCGCAACGACAGCCGCCGCGCGAGCCGCGGCATCCGGTTACGGCTCATCGGCACAACGGCCTCGCGCGACGCCTTGGGAGCACGTGTGGAATGTCACATCGCGGGACGCGCGTGGACGCTGCTCGTCCCCGCTGGCGGAGGCTACCAAGCCAGCAGCGACAGTCGTTTGCTGGTGGCTGTTGATGACGGCACCAAGTTCGACCAACTGCGCGTCGTCTGGTCCACGGGTCGTGAAGAATTCTGGAAGCCAATCAATCCCGGCTCCGAAATCATTCTCATTGAAGGCCGCACGCAGGGAGTAATGACAAAGAGCAACCCCCACTGAGCTTGCCTCAGTGGTTCACGGGTTTCTGCGCTACTCATGCGAGCCTTTGCGGTGACGACAACGTAGCGCAAAAACCCACAAGCCACTGAGACAAGCTCAGTGGGGGGCGATTGATGGAGGACTAGAACTCCCCGGTCACTTCACCGGACTTCGGCGTCCCCAAGGCTTGCCAGGTGGGACCGTTGATATTGCTGGTGACGAACTTCACGGCCCCGTCCATGAACAGGACATGCACTCCGCCGTTGTGATAGCTCCTGGCGTTACTGGCGTTGTAAGCCGGGTATTGCGAGATAGTGCTGTTGGGTGTCGAAAGTGGTCCGACCGAAAAAGTCGTGCTGGCAAACCACGGTTCTCCCCAGCCTCGGCCGATATCGAGGTTGTTCCAGGTGGTCACGTTGAAACCTTGAGCGAATTCCGAGAAGGCCATCGTCGTACTCGTCCCATCTTTGATCGCTGACATTGTCAGGACAGGATCGGCAGCCGCGCCGCTTTGCTCGCGGATCCCCCAGCGAGCCGAAAACACGCCGTTGTTGCTGCTGTTGCCATGTCGCCCGCACCAGCCCCAACCATGATGGGAGCCGGCTCCCGGATAGTTGTGCGGTTGCACGGGCTGTCCGTTGGCCGCATTGCGCGGCGCGCTGCGAACGGCGCTGGGACAGATGTAGCCAGGAATCACAGTTCTGATCGCCGCGGCATTTAGCGCATGACTCCACGGGACATTGAAGTCCATTTTTTTGAAAAGCTGTGCCTGGTCCAGGTACGGCAGGAGCATCGTATGCACCGTGTGCCCGTTCACAGACACGGCATCATCCGCCGTGCAGCAACAGTTCAATCCTTGAATGTGAACAGCTCCGCGTGGAAGTGTGTCTTTGGAATTCGACAAGTAGTTGTGCAGTCCCAAACCAATTTGCTTCAGATTGTTGCGGCACTGACTGCGGCGTGCTGCCTCGCGAGCTTGTTGAACGGCCGGCAACAGCAAGGCGATCAAGACGGCGATGATGGCAATGACGACCAACAATTCAATTAACGTGAACGCTCGGTTTTTCGCTTGTCGCCCATTCATAACCAGACCCTTTCGTCACAGGAAAACTTTGGAAGAAATCATCAGCGATCAAAAATCACTCGAACTGCATGAGACAGTGCAGTCCATCCTAGATTACATCGGCACGGCACCGGGGATTGCCGGTCCGCCGCCGGGAGCTCCTCCGCCGCTGGCGGCAGGCAAATCAAAGTCGAATTGAGTCTTTTCGGCAGTCACCTTCGCCCGGAGTGGGCTTCCAGGGCCGTAGGGGGTCAACGGGCTCGGAGCTGGTTCCGCACTCTTCGTGGCGTCCATACCTTCTGTGGTCTCCAGCATGACCGTGTATTCGGTGGGATAGACATCATTCAGCAAGTAGGTGCCATCCGGCTTCAGTTCGGCCGTGACGTTGCGCAGCTCCGCCGGGAGCTTCTTATCGTTCGCGTTAAAAATGATCCGCGCCCGCTCGACGGCCTTGCCACCCAGGGTGACCTTTCCGGTCACGGAAACTGACTTTCCAAACTCGTTGCCGCAGCCTGAGACACCGCACGCGAACAAAACCACGAGCATCCCGGAGAGGTTCCGAAACATGAATCAAACTCCTCAAGCGAAAAAGACAGCGACGTGCGACGGGCCGTCGTTTCTTTTGTCTTCTTATCCGCAAGGAAAGGGAAGGTCAGGCAGGCAGTAAGGCGGGGGGACACAACTCGGTCCCATCGAGCACGGGACTTGCGCTATGGTCCGCGATAGTGATGACGACAGTCAAGCCGGCAGGAGTCGGCGATCATGGCGAGACGCGCCACCCACTTTGCGCCGTCTGGTGGGACAAGCCCCTGCGGCACTTGCCCACCAATCCGATTCTGCCGGGTCGGCATATCTGGGATGCCAATTCCAGAATCGAAGATTACGCCAGAATCTCCGTGGCAACGTTGCCGTACACGTCGGTCAGGCGGAAGTCGCGGCCGCCGTAGTTGAACGTCAGGCGTTCGTGATCCAAGCCCAACAAGTGCAGGATCGTGGCGTGCCAATCATGGATGTGCATGGGCTTTTCGACCGCCTCGTAGCCGAATTCGTCGGTGGCTCCATAGGCGAGTCCGGCTTTGACGCCGCCACCGGCCATCCAGATGGAATAGCCCTTGTTGTTGTGATCGCGGCCGTTGCCGCTTTGAGCGTAGGGCGTGCGGCCGAACTCGCCGGCCCAGACGACGAGCGTGTCGTGCAGCAGGCCCCGTTGTTTCAGATCGGTCAGCAACGCGGCGATGGGGCGGTCGGTGGCGAGCGTGCTCTTCGTCAGTTCATCCTTGAGCAGGAAGTGATGGTCCCAGCCGACCGGTGCGGTGATCTCGATGAACCGCACGCCCGCTTCGGCGAGTCGCCGAGCGAGGATGCACTGTCTTCCGAACCGATCCGTCGGCAGTCCCGATCCGACGCCGTAGAGTTTGAAGATCGACTCCGATTCGGACCGCAGGTCGAGCACATCGGGAACTTCATCCTGCATCCGAAACGCCAGTTCGAACGATTCAATGGCCCCTTCGATCTCTGGGTGATGCACGTCCCGTTCGAGCTTGTGTCGATTGAGATTTCGCACGAGGTCAAGCTGTGCTCGCTGCTGGTCGCGTGAGAGGTTTTTGTTCTCGATGTTTTTCAGCGGCGGCCCCGGCTCTTGGTCCTTGCGAAGCAGCGCGGCGTAAAACGCGGGAATCTGATTCGTACCAACGCGCGTCCCCTGGCTGATCGCGGGCAAGAATCCGCTGCCGTAGTTTCTCGCGCCGCCATTGTCCGACGGGGGATTGATCGTGACGAAGCCCGGCAGATTTGTGTTCTCACTGCCGAGACCGTACAGCGACCACGCTCCGACCGACGGACGCACGAATTGAAAACTGCCGCAGTGCATCTGCATAAACGCCTGCGAGTGATTCGGCAGATCGGTCTGCATGCTGTTGATGACACACAACTCATCCGCCTGCTTGCCCAATTCCGGCAAGACTTCCGACATCCACAACCCTGACGCACCGCGCTGAGCAAACCGGAACGGCGAACCGAGCAGCTTCGCGCCACCGCGCCCACGCCCGATCGGCGATGACTCCCCCGAATGCCGATTAAGCTCCGGCTTGTAATCCAGCAGGTCCACATGCGAAGGCCCACCGTTCATGCAGAGGAAAATCACGCGCTTGGCCCGTGCGGGAAAATGCGTCACCTGCGGAGCCAGTCCGCCATCACGAGCCGCTGCCGCCTCGTGAGCCAGTCCAGCGAACGCCAGATAGCCGAATCCCGAAGCGCACGATTTCAAAACGTGCCGCCGCGAAACGATTGTTTCCGGGCGAGAGTCAGAAAGTGGAGTTGTCATGGCGATGATTCCCTATGCGGCGAAGCCGCAACTATGTAGCCGTCATTGCTCCGCGTGACGAGCCGAACTTGCATCGATGCAGTTTTGGCGTGCTCGGCTCGTCACGCGGAGCGATGACGGCTACGTAAACGCACTAATCCAGGTTCCTGAACTCCGCGGTCGCCAGCAGTGCCTGACAATAGCTGGCGAGGAGTTTTCGATATTGCTGATCGTTGTCGCTGTTGATCTGGTTCTGATCGAAGAACGCGGCGGCGAGTTTGGCTTCTTCGGCGTCGGGAACGCGGCTAAAGCAGAGCACGAAGGCGTGGCGGAGTCGTTGCTCGTGGCTGTCCGCTTCGCGCTGCACGCGATCGGCGAGAGCGGTGGCTCGTGATTGCACGAAGGGGCTGTTCATCAAATAGAGAGCTTGAACCGGGACGTTTGTCGTCTCACGGTCGCCGGTGACGAGGCTCGGTTCGGCGAAGTCGAACAAGTCCAGCACGTCGGGCAAGCGGTCGCGCAGGACGGGGAGATACACCGAGCGATGCTTTGAACCATCGAGGTCAGCGGGAAGGTTCGGATCGAGACCGATGAGCGAGATCGGTCGGTCGCCGATCTTCGTGCCGACGAGCGAACCGACCGGGCGCGCGGCGTCGAGTTCCCCGGCGACGACGAGCATCGCGTCCCGAATCGCTTCGGCATCGAGGCGGCGTTTGGCGGCTCGCCAGAGCAATCGGTTTTCGGGATCGGTTCGGAAAGCGTCCTCGCGGTACGCAGACGACTGACGATAGGTGCGTGACAACACGATCTCGCGCACCAGCTTCTTGATCGACCAGCCTTCGGCCATGAATCGCACCGCGAGCGTGTCGAGCAATTCGGGATGACTCGGCCGTTCGCCGCTGAAGCCGAAGTTGTCCATCGTGCGGACGAGGCCCGCTCCGAACAGATGCCGCCAGACGCGATTGGTCATCACTCGCGCGGTCAAAGGATGTTCGGGATGAGTCAGCCAGCGCGCGAACTCCAGTCGTCCGCTTTGCCGAAACGGAACGCGCGGCGAGTCGGCGATCTCGATGACGCGCGGGAAGCCGCGTGGAATTCGCTGACCCGGCTTGTTGATCTCGCCTCGTTCCAGCAACGGCGAGTTGATGATCCGTTGACGATCCATCACGCCCATCGCGAGCGGCAAGGCCTGGCCCGACTCGTCCACTTTTTCGAGTTGCCCTTCGATGCCGCCCGACGTCCAGAAGATGCGGAGCGCGTCGCGAATCGAAAACTCTTTCTCGGCATCACCGCCGCTCCGGCGAGCTTTCATCGCGGCAGCCATACGGTCTTGCTGTTCTTTCTTGAGCGACGCGAGTTGAGTCTTTAATTGCTCGACTCGTTGCTTCCCGATGCTCGGATGCAGGATCGGCGCGTCCGCGCCGAGCGGCAGCACCAGCGGGTCGCCGCCGATCCGGTTCGATGGCGAGACCGCTGTGCCGAAATACGTCTTCGTACTCGCGAAGACCCCGGACAGCGCGTAGTAGTCCTGCATCGAGAACGGATCGAACTTGTGATCGTGACACCGAGCACACGCCACCGAACTGGCCATGGCCGCCCGCGTGACCGTATCGAGTTGCTCATCCGCCACGTCGGCCGCGAACTGCAACGGATTCATCTCGTCGAGATTCTTCGGCCCGATCGCCAGGAACCCGGTGGCGATCAACAACCGTGCCCGCTCGGCGTCGTTCTCGTAGGGCAGCAAGTCCCCAGCGATCTGCTCGATGAGAAACCGATCGAACGGCACGTCGGCATTCACGGCGTCGATGACGTAGTCCCGGTATCGCCACGCATACGGGAACGAGATGTTCGCCTCCTTACCGCTCGATTCCGCGAAGCGAGCCACGTCCAACCAATGCCTACCCCAGCGTTCGCCAAACTGCGGCGACGTGAGCAACGCATCCGTCTCGGCCGCGAGCGCCGAGTCAATGCCGTCAGACTCGATGTGCTTTTGAAACGCCGAGATCGCATCCGGCGACGGCGGCAGTCCGACCAGATCAAAATGCAATCGTCGCAGCAACGTCGCGGACTCGGCATCAAGCGATGGGCTGAGTCCGCTCGCGCTCAACTTCGCGAGGATGAAATGATCCAGCTCGCGCTTCGCCCAATCGGCGGTCTTCGTCGTCGGAACCGTGTGAGTTCTCGGTTTCTGATAGGCCCAGAATTTCCGCCCCGCCTCGATCGTCACCGGCGGAGCCGCTGCGTTCGCCACGTCCTCTTCGCGCGGATCGGCGGCTCCTGAATTGATCCACGTTTTGAAATCGTTGATGACCGAATCCGGCAGACGCTCCTTCTTTGGCGGCATTCTGAGATCGGGATCGGTGTGCGAGATCGCTGTCAGCAGCACGCTCTTCTTCAAGTCACCTGGCACAACCGCAGCCCCGCGATCACCGCCGGTTCGAATCGCGTTCCGCGAATCGAGCCGCAAGCCACCTTCCGACTTCGCGGACTTCGTCGAATGACACTGATAACAATGCTGCACCAGCACGGGTCGGATCTTGGACTCGAAGAATGCGGCTGCATCCGACGACTCATCGGCAGTCGCGCGCGAGCCAATGCCGATGAGCGACACCATGAAAAACAACCGCACGCTGATGTAAGCGAATCGCAGCATGGCCATCAATCTCCGAGTCAACGAACACAGATCGTTTAGTTCGACGATCCCGTGGGTTTGTTTTCCGGTGGGCGTGGCGGACCGAATCCGGCTGGCGGACCAAACGCGGCGTTGAGTCCCGCGAAGAGTTCCGCGTTATCGAGACGCTCATCGTTCCCCTTGTCCCAGTCTTTGAACCATCGGCCGAACAGCGCGGCCCATTCGTCCTTGGAGACTTTTTGGTCTTTGTCCGCGTCAGCCACCTTGAGTAGCGGTGGGCCGAGAAACAAGCCGGGACCGAAGCCGGCCGGTGGTTTGAATCCGCCGGGGGCCGCGTTCGGCGGAGGACCGAGCGCGTCGTTGAGTCCGTTCTTCAGTTCCTCTTCGTTGAGCGAGCCGTTCTTATCTTTGTCCCATTCGCGGAGCCACTTGGCACTGAGATCGAGGAACTCCTTCCGCGAGAGTTTTTCATCTTTGTCCGCATCCGCCGCCGCGAGAATCTGCGGTGCGTGGAAGTTGCCGGGGCCGAAGCCGCCACCTCCGGGTCCGCCTCTCGGTCCACCGCCGGGAGGACCGAAGCTCATGCCCGGCGTTTTGCCTGTGGATTTCCCGGCCAGCTGCGCGGTGATCGACTCACGCCGCTTGACGAGAAAGGTTTCGAGCGACGGCTGCCCACCAAACATGCCGGGGCCGGGACCAAATCCAGGACCGAAGCCGCCAGGACCGCGAGCCTTCTGGGCTTCCGCCGCTCGTTTGGTTTCTTGGGCGATCAACTCTTTGACCGCCGCTTGCGCGATCGGTAGGTCTTTCGTCGTCTGACCGTTTTCGCCGAAGCAGTCTTCCGTCAGGTGTCGCAAGTGATCGCGGTACGTCTTGTTGAACTCGTCCCAGGCGAGCAGCCGTTCGATCAGCTTGTTCTCGCCGACGTGCGGATGACTGATGCTGAGGTCTTGCAACTGCTCGGCCGAGCCGGCCATGAAGAACGCTCCCATCGACAGGTCCATGTCCCACGGTAAGAAAACGAACTTGTTCGTCTTCGGCGGCAGATAGACGTAGTAGTTGTGGACCTGCGTCAAAAAGCTGTCCATGTTGGCGAGCAGCGTGTTGGCTGCCAGGAAACTGGCGAACTGATTCGTGTCGAGCAGCGAACCGATCTCGCGTCGGAATTTTTCGTCGTCCGCTTTGTGGATCAACCGCGTCAGGTCGATCAGTCGTTGAGCTTCCCCTTTCTTCGGTTTCGACTTCGGCTCGAACCACGAGTACGCCGCCCAATCCTCTCCTTTGTATTCGAGTCCTTGCGTCCCTTCGGGCTTGAGCAGCAGCCCCTTGTCGGTTTGAAAATGCCGCCGCAAGAACGCCTTGTCGATCTCTTCGACCAGCGTGTAGACACCGAGCGGTTCGTGATCGCACTCGCCATCAATCGTCAGCGAGACTTCGGCGAACGCCGTGCGCGGCGAAGCGACTCCGGCCACTTGAAAGACAGGATACGACAACGCCTGCCGCAGACGAGTCGGGTCCATCACGTTGTTATGCAAGTTGAGCTGTTGCATTCCGTGGAACTTCTGGCCGTCCACGAAGCGATTGAAATCAATCTTGAACGGCCGCTTGCGAGTCGCCGCCGACAGCATGTAACTGCCGTTGCCTTTGAACCGCAGGCCAACCTCGCGCAGTTTTTCGCCATCCAGCTCGACGTCCGCTTTCACATAGTCGAAATCGAACCCGAAACTACCAGGACGAAACGCACCGCCTGGACCTCCCGGCCCCGGAGGTGTTGGCGGCATCGGAGTCGAGTCGTTCGGCTTACGCTCGGTTCCGGGGTTCGGTCTGCCTCCGGCGGCCGGCGGACCACCTGGAAATCCACCGCCGCGTGGAGGCGGACCAAAGCCCGGAAAGCCGCCGGCCGCTGGCTGCATCGTCTTCCAGTTCTCGGCTGTGACATGCAGATGAATCTTCCAAACGCGAGTCAGCCCAAACACGCTGTCGGAATCGTCTTTTGCTGAGGAGTCCGTTTTATCCGCGGCGAAACTCTCCCTCGTCTCGGCCAAGACAAGCCAGCCGAGCAGCAACGAGGCAACCGCGCGAAAAAGGACATTCGGCATTTCACAGTTCTCCGATGTTGATTTGATTGGGAGAGAAAGATTTCAAGCACGCAGAGTCTTCAGTCACGAAGACTCTCCAATGACCGCCAAATCCAGCGATTCTCGGCGGGTGCATAGCAGGAATTCGGAAAGCGATCAGTCGTGATGCGGTTCAAGCCGGAGGCTTGGCAGCCATTAGCCGGGGGTCGCGGAGCGCACCCCCGGTTTCTGAGACATATTCGTGTCAGCATCCTGGAAGGATGCCAGCATTGATTGGACACATTGGCGCTGGCATCCCTGCCGGGATGCTGCCTTTTTTGTTTCCACGACCGGGGGTGCGCTTCGCGACCCCCGGCTAATAGCTTCAAAGCCTTCGGCTTAAACCGCATTTCGTCTCACGCTACATTGTGAATTGTTGTTTTGCACCCACTCTCGGAAGGTCATTCGATTCGGCCTGGCGGGCGTTTGTTTTTGAGGATGTCCGCTTCACGCTGTTCCGCCTCTTGGCGGAGCTTGGCCACGACGTCGGTGTGTTCGGCCGCGACGTTTTTGGATTCGGCGGGGTCGTCGGCGAGATTGTAGAGTTCAGGTCCGGTCGGGTTGTCCGCCTTGTTGGCTTGAACCTTGGCTTGTTTCGCCTGAGCTTTCTTTTTGCTCGCACCGGCCGGCGGCGTGAGCAGCAGTTTCCAATCACCCATGCGAATGGCTTGGACCTTCTCGGCGGCCGTGAAATAGAGATGCACATCGCGAACACGAGCGGCTTGCGGATCGAACAGCAGCGACGAGATGTCGCGACCGTCGAGCGTGCGGTCGGGCAGGGGGGCTTCGGCGATTTTGGCGAGCGTCGGCAGCACATCAATGTTGCCGGCGATCCGAGGGCACGTTGTGCCGGCCGGAATCTTGCCGGGCCAGCGCATCAGGCACGGCTCGCGGACGCCCCCTTCGTAGTTCGTTCCCTTCTTGCCGCGCCACGGAGCCGCCGAACCGCTCGCCGCGCCGTTGTCTGACGTGAAGATCACCAGCGTGTTCTCGTCGAGCTGGAGTTCCTTCAGCGTCTGCATGATGCGGCCGACCGACCAGTCGAGTTCTTCGATCGCGTCGCCGAGCAGTCCGGCACCGCTCTTCCCGCGAAATTCGGCCGACGCCGCCAGCGGCACATGCACCATCGTGTGCGGCAGGTACACGAAGAACGGGCCGGCCGAGTGCTCGCGGATGAACTTCACCGCCTCAGTGGTGTAACGCTGCGTCAGCGTGTCTTGATCGGCGGGGTACTCGACAACCTCGTCGCCGCGCATCAGCGGCACCGTGTGCTTGATCGCCTCGGCGCGTGCCTTCTCTTCCGTCATCCCTTCGCGGAACACGCAATCCTTGGCGAACCGAGCGTGCTGCGGATCAATCGTCATGTCGTTGCTGTAGGGGATGCCGAAGTACGCATCGAATCCATGCCGCGTCGGCAGGAACGGTTCGCGATGTCCCAGATGCCACTTGCCAATGCAGATCGTCGAGTACCCACGGCTCTTGAGCACCTCCGCGACGGTCGTCTCTTCCGAGTTGATGCCAATCTTGCTCCCCGGAAACAGCACGCCCGGAATCGAAACGCGAGCGTTGTAGCACCCGGTCATCAAGCAGGCTCGCGACATCGAACACACCGGCGTCGCGTAGAAGCTGGTGAACTTCATCCCTTCCTTGGCGAACTGGTCCAAGTTCGGCGTGCGAACCTTCGTGTTCCCGAACGGGCCGATGTCTCCGTAGCCCATGTCATCCACGAAGATCAGCACGACGTTGGGTGGAGCCGCTTCAAGCTGCTGAACCGACGCGATGAATAACGCCACGAGCAACACAGCCAGTCGTCGCATGAGATCGCCCTCTTTGAAGTGAAACATTCGTAACACGAACAAATTCCATGTGCGCCGGTTTTCGCCCCCATCCAGCTCGTCTGGATGGAGCGAATGATGGCGAGCTAGAGAACGTTTTCCCATTCTATGTCCGACCCCATCCGCCACGTGCGGATGGTGAAGAAGATGACGGCCGAGCCATCTCATTCACCATCCAGGCGAGCTGGATGGGGTCCGGTGCTCCGTACTGCTGCGTGTTTAGCACTCCATCTTTCGGCTCCATCCAGGCGAGCTGGATGGGGGCCAATGCAAGTGACCCCTCAGCGGAGCTTCTTCAATTCAAATCGCTTGCCGGCCAGCGCGTCCTTGGCAGGTTGGCCCCAGAACGGAGTCGGGGTGTAGTCCCAGCCGGTGATCATCACGGGTGACGCCTTCGGGTGAAACGAGAACCCGGTCCAGTGGAGCTTGTGCTTTTGAATCAGCCCCAGCATTTCCGGCACCCAAGTCGCCGCGTCTTCTTGAGCCTCGGCCGGGATGAAGGACATCTTCTTGATGTCGGCTCCGACTTCGCCGACGAAGATCGGATGCTTGTCGGCGACGAGCAACACCTTGCCGGCCCAATCCCGTTTCCAGGGATAGATGTGCGTGGAATAGACGATGCCGTTGCCTCCCGGTTCGGTCAGCGCGAAACCGTGGGCGATCCCGGAAAGGTCATAGGCCCAATCCAATCCCCCCGCGATGACGATGTTGCGAGCGCCGGTTTCGCGCACCGCCTCCACCATTCGCTGCATTCCGGGTGATTGAAACCCTTTGGTCGCGCTCGCATTTTCGTCGGCGTTCGCGGGTTGAGGTTTCTCATCGACAAAGCCACCGTTGCGCCAGACTTCCCACGAGATGCCATGCGGTTCGTTGAACAGATCAAACAAGACGGCCGGATGATTCTTGTAGGTCTTGGCCGCGTCTTTCCAGAACGCGACGTGCTCATCCTTCGGTGCTCGGAAGCGATGCAGGTCAAGCACTACATACGCGCCGCGATTGGCGACCAGCGTGATGACCTGCTCGATGAGCTGCCGATAAGCCGCGCCGCCATCCTTCTGGCCGGCCGTTTTTCCAAACCAATACTCTTCTTTGACCGGCAATCGAATGGTGTTCGCCTTCCAATCTTCGACAGCGACCAGCGCGGACTTCAGGACTCGCTCGCCGCCGGCCGACCATTCGAGACTGACGATGTTGGCTCCTTGCAGCCACACCGGCTGGTCATCGGTGTTGACGATCTGATTGCCGACAACGTGCAATTCCGCCGGCCACTTCGCGCGTCGCGGAACTTCCGGAGCGACCGTCGCCAGCTTCAACTCTTCCGCCGCCGCTTTCGCCGCGGCCACCAGCGGAGCCGCGTCGATCGGTTGCAACGCGATGTCATCCAGATCGAACGTGCCACGTTCCACCTGAAACAGCGCGGGCATGAATTCCAAACTCAGTGCGTCTGCCGGCACGAGAAATTGGATGCGTCGTTCGCTCCAACCGCTCGTGTTGCTGCGCGAGTACGGTGGCGACGGCTTCTGCGAGAGTTTCTTCCCCGCCTCGTCCTTGAACTCCAGCATGATGCGAGCATCAAAGTACGGCTCTTTGCCTGGCTTCAGATGGCTGATGCGCTGTCGCCACGACAACTCCAATGCCTCGACGCCGGTCGGAAGATCGACCGCTCGATAGATCAGAATCGTTTGCCCTGGCTCATCGGCAGTGAGACGCAAGAAGTGGTTGCCGTCTTCCGTTTCCCAACGTCCGCCCGTCTTGAGCCGGCCCCAATCATCCGGCCAGCCAGCGGACTTCTTGTCGGTCTCGAAGTTGCCGTTGGAAATCAGCGAGCTGTCTTTCTTCAACGCAGCATCGGCCTTCGCCCGTCGAGTCGCCGCTGCCTTCCTCTGTTTTTCTTGAGCGGCCGCCGCCGCGATCTTCGCCGCTTCTTGCAGGGGAGCCGGATCGGTCGACTTGAGCACCACGTCATCGAGATCCAACGTGCCACGCTCGACCTGAAACAACGACGGCATGAACTCCAACGTCCGCGCTCCGTCGGGCACGAGGAAGCTGATACTGCGTTCGATCCACCCCTCGGTGTTCTTGCGCGTGTAAGGTGCCGACGGGCCGCCACTGAGCTTGTTCCCGGTTGCATCTTTGAAGTCCAACAAGATCCGCGCATCGAACCACGGTTGCTTTCCCGGCTTCAAATCCGAGCAGCGCATTCGCCAGCTCAGCGTGAGTGCTCGGCAGCCTTCCGGCAGCCTCACCGCGTGAAAGAGCATGACCGTTTCGCCCGGCTTCTCGGAAGTGAGTCGCAGAAAATGATTCCCCTCTTCCGCGTGCCAGGTGACACTGCTCTTCGCGCGCGCCCAACCATCCGGCCACTGATCCTCGTTGCTGTCGCTTTCGAAGCTGCCATTCGAAATCAGCGACGGCTCTGCCGCGAAACCGATCGTTGAGAGGAGTGCGAGCAGCAGAAACGCCAGCAGTTGTTGCAGGCTGTGATGGCCGGCCGCCAATGCGGATCGAGAATCATCCGCGATCGTGTGTGAGTTCATTGGAACCTCGGTTGCAGTTCTGTAAGTTCGAGGGGTCGGGCGTTAGATGGTGTGTCGCTGAAGGTCGAGTCCGGAGTC
>CAMDEA010000092.1 GCA_945893045.1 Planctomyces sp. SH-PL62 | reverse complement strand
CAAGTGTGCCTCACGGAATTGTTCTTGCCGCGTTTAGATGCACGAGTCGCAAGATACCGGCGAGAGCGCGTCTCGCGGCAACAGACATGACGGTCAAGTCAGTCGAGGCCGTTGTGTGGGATTGGCAAGCTATGCGGAGCACACAGCGCGTGGAGAAAGCGATCAAGCCGGACAGGCGGAGCTTGAGGACATCTACGTCGCCATTTCGTAACATCCCAACCCACGAACCACTGACTTGCACAGGGCGAAGATTGTTGTGACCTGCTTTTCGTTTCCGCCGCCGGTGAGCTACGGCTCGCTCCAACTGGCATCGCGCTACTTGCTGTCGCCGTTGGCGGGCTTCACGAATCTGTCGTTTCGCCGCATCGTGCGCGAGATCGGTGGCGTTGGCCTGGCGACGACGGATCTCGTCAATGCCCGCGGCTTATTGGCGGGGAGCTTGCGGTCGCTGGAGTTGATCGAAACGTGCCCGGAGGACTCGCCGTTCGCCGTACAGATCTTCGGGAGTGAAATCGGTCCGATGCGCGACGCCGCGCAGTTTTTGGAAGCTCGCGGCGTGCATTCGATTGACATCAATATGGGCTGCCCGGTGAAACGGATCGTCGCGAATGGATCGGGGGCAAGCATGATGTGCCGCACCGATGAGACCCTGAACCTCGTGCGCGCCGTCGTGGAGGCGGTGCGGATTCCGGTCTCAGTCAAGATGCGGCTGGGTTGGGACGCGACGCAGATCACCGCCCCGTTCTTTGCTCGGCAGTTCGAGCAAGCCGGCGTGGCGGCGGTCGCCATTCACGGCCGCACGCGAGCGCAGGGTTTCTCCGGCTGTGTCGATCGTGACGGCATTCGGCAAGTGGTCGAAGCGGTCGAACGGATTCCGGTGATCGGCAACGGCGACGTGCGCACGGTCGCTGACGCGGAAGTCATGCTGCGCGAAACCGGCTGCCACGGAGTTTCGATCGGCCGCGGCGCACTCGCCAATCCCTGGATCTTCCGACAACTCGTCGAATGGGAAACGACCGGCTCGTTCGGACCCAGCGGCACGTTTGACGAACGGCTGACGCTGATGCAGTCCCAATTCCGGCATCTCGCCGAGCGTCACGGGGCCGATTCCGCCATCATCGGCTTTCGCAAGATGGCTCACTGGAGCTTGAAGGCGATGCATGTGCGAGCGCGATTGCGACACGAGTTTCAACTCATCCAATCATCCGACGAATTGGACCGCTACTTCGCGAAGCTCAGCGCCGAAGGCCCAATCAGCGGCAACCGCACCGGCGAACTGCCGGAGATGCACATCCCCGTCCCATCCGGCCCGGTCGAACGCTGGTGAGGAGTCGGCACGAAATACCTTCTGTAGCGGAACGGCGCAAGCCGTCCGGTGTCGGCGAATAGCCGCCCGAAACCGGAGGGCTTGCGCCCTGCCGCTACCTTGAACTCCGGGAAGTTATTTCGTGCCGATTCCTAAAAGGAATTGACGCCGCGCCGCTCGCCAGCGAGTCAGATTCTCACACGCTCGTCGCGAGTTGTTGACGTTCATGCCGCCTTGCGTGCCGCGCGGCGTTGTTGCGGGACGCTCTTCCAACGGCGATGCACCCAGAAGTATTGCTCCGGAGCGCGGCGGATCAGGCGTTCGAGCGCGGCGGTGTAGCGGCGAGTGATCTCCCCCACCGGATCAAGACTGTCGATCGTCTCCGGGTCGATGACATCCTCGCAGACCAGTTCAAACCGCGACCATGCGGGGCCGACCGTGTGATCGCCGTGAAAATTGTCCGGCAGACGATACGCTCCGCCGACGCAGATCAATGCGCGATATTCCAGCGCCGCCAGCGCGATCGACTTAAACGTTGAAGCGGGCTTGCCGAAGAAGTCCACGAACAGCCCGCGCGGCCCGGCGTCTTGATCGCACAACAGTCCGACGTGTCCACGCCGAGCCAACTGCGGCAGCATTTGCTCGGACGCGCCGTCTTTCGAGAACATCCGATGGCCGGTCAGTTCGCGAAACCGTTTGAACCATTCGTGGAGATGCGGGTTGTCCAAATCGCGGGCGATCACACCCATCGAAATTCCATACAAGCCGAAGACCGAGTTCGCCACTTCCCAATTCCCAAAATGCCCGCCGACCATCATCACCGGTCGGCCGGAATTGAACGCCGACCAACCCGCTTGCCGGCCGGGACCATATTGCACGACATCCAGAATCGTGTTGTCGCGAGCTTTGCGCGGAAGCTGAATGATCTCGATCACGACTCGAAAAAGATGCACCCACATGCGGCGGATGTAATCGTCGATGGTCGCGTCGGACGGTTCCGGCCCCAATGCCTGACGCAGGTTATCTCGCGAGACGTCGTAACGCGTCAGCTTGTGCGGCAGCACTCGATGAAAGACGAACCCCAGGCCCTCGGCACAATCCCGCGCGCGAGCTGGCGACAGCATCTGAATCACGCACACCAGCGTGCGAAAGACGAGGTACTCCAACCGATATCGCCAAGCCAACCAATTCATGCGGCACTCCCTTGCCAAATCGGGCGGGAGTCTGAAGCGGATCACAAAGAGCGTCAATGCGAGTGAGCGGCACGGCGCCGTTCAGATTATTCATGGCCGCGATGTAACCCGAAGCGGCAGCGAGGGAGTCATCACACACTCCCTCGCTGACGCTTCCGGTTACATCGCAGCACGCTGCTCTCCCCAAGGAGTAGGCCATGAATAGTCTCGGCTAGCCGCCGGTATTTCGCGTGGATCATCACCCGCACGACACCGGTGGCTAGCGCCATTCCGCTGAATGTATGGGCTGACGCCGTCCCGCTCGCTTGTTTCATTCATGGCTGTGCGACGGATACGATGTGTCCGGTGCGAGTCATTGTTGGCGAATAGAAAACGAGGTTCACGATGCGTCAGTCCGATTACTTGGTGAGTCGTTCGTTTGTTGCCGGTTGGTTGACGGTGCTCGCGAGCCTGAACGCTGTCCCCGTCATGGCTGACGAAGCGGCTTTCACGGAAGTCCCCGAAGCGGCGACCATCGAATTCCTGCCGGCCAAAAACGAAGCCGCGGTTCCAGAGCACTTTCGTTTGAAGCCGCATCGCTTCGAGGCTGATGCGGAATTTCTGCGCGAGCGCGGATCACTGCGCACGCTCGCCGTGACATTTCCTTCGCCGGTCGAGACTATCGTGCCGGAGAACAACACCGTCCACGCCGAATACTTTCAGCCAGCCGGACCAGGCCCGTTCCCGGGTGTCGTCGTGTTGCACATCTTGGGAGGCGAGTTCCCACTCTCTCAAACGGTGGCCAGTGCGCTGGCTCGCGCGCAGGTCGCCGCGCTGTTCGTCAAGATGCCGTACTACGGTGAGCGGCGCAGCAAGGAGTCTCCGCGCCGCATGATCTCGCGCAACCCGCGCGAGACGGCCGAAAGCATGAGACAGGCCGTGCTCGATATTCGCCGCGCGGGTGCCTGGCTGGCGACTCGGCCGGAGGTGGACAAGGAACGGATGGGTGTGACGGGCATCAGCTTGGGGGGGATCATGTCCGCGCTCTCGGCGGCAGGCGAACCCCGGTTCCGCAAAGTCGCGATCTACCTTGGTGGCGGAAAGCTCGGCGAAAATCTGTGGAGCATGGAACATCGCGACGCGGAGATGTTCCGCGCGGAATGGCTCAAAGCGGGCGAATCCCGCGAGTCGTTTCTCAAAGCCTTGGAGCCGGTCGATCCGGCGACGCACGGCCGGTTGCTCAAAGACCGCGACGTGCTGATGGTCAACGCGAAGACCGATGAAATCATCCCGCACGCCGCCACGATCGCATTGTGGGATTCGATCGGCACGAAACCAGAATTGGTTTGGCTCGACGCCGGACACATCACCGCCGCCGCGTACCTGCCCGGCGAGATGGTGCGGCTACAAAAGTTCTTCACCGCCTGGGCTAAGTAGGTCAGCCTTTCCAGGCTGACCTGGTACGCATTCGACGTCGATTGCCCGTTCGGGTCAGGCTAGAAAGCCTGACCTACTTCAGCGGCCGGCGCGCGGTGACTTGGAAATTCGTCACCTTCAGCCTGGTCGCGCCGTCTTGTTCGAGCACCGTGTCGCCCCGCTCAACGGCGAAGACTTCCCACCGATCGCCGCCCCACTCATTGAGCCGCTGCGAAAGCAACGTCGGCTCGATCGTCTCCGTGCGATATTCCCAGCGTGAGGCTGGCGACGCGGTGTCAGATTGAGCGGGTTGTCCAAAAAACGTCACGGCGAACACGAACGCGACAAACAGACCGACGAAAGACCAGAGACGATTCATGGCGAGGCTCCTGAAAAGTGAGCGGCACGGCGCTAGCCGCCGGTTTTGAAAGGATGCAGACACCGGCGGCTAGCGCCGTGCCGCTCAGTACGTCTTCAAACTCTTAACTGTTCGGACTCCTGATTTCCCAGATCACAATATCGTTGCCGAATCGGCTCGACGATGTCGGCGATAAACACATCGACTTGCTCCGGCGCGCGGCCGACGAATCGCCGAGCATCGAGAGCGTTGCCGAGATCAACCGACGCGAACGCCGTATCGGTCTTCAGTCGTTCGAGTAAGTCGTTCGCTCGTCCGAATTCTTTGACTTGCTGAGCGGCCGCCTGGCTGTGAACTCGGATCCGTTCGTGTAGCTCCTGACGATCGCCGCCAGCTTGAACTCCGGCCATCAGGATTTCTTCGGTCGCCATGAACGGCAGCTCCTCGGCAAGATGCTTTTCGATGACCTTCGGATACACGACCAAACCATCGACGATGTTGCGGTACAAGATCAAGACCGCGTCGATCGCCAGGAACGCTTGTGGCAACACCAGCCGACGATTCGCGCTGTCGTCGAGCGTCCGTTCCAGCCACTGCGTTGCCACCGTCTGAGCCAGATTTGCCGGCAAGTTCATCGCGAATCGAGCCAGCGAACACATCCGTTCGGAGCGCATCGGATTCCGTTTGTAAGCCATCGCGGACGAGCCGATCTGCTGCTTCTCAAACGGCTCTTCGAGTTCCTTGCGGCTTTGCAGGATTCGCAAATCTGTCCCGGCTTTGTGAGCTGACTGGCCGATGCCGCCGAGCACGTCGAGCACCTGCGCATCGACCTTTCGTGAGTACGTCTGCCCGGTGACGGCGTAGGCCGATTCAAAGCCCATCTTGGCCGAGACGCGGCGATCCAGCTCCTCGATCTTCGCGTGATCTCCGTTGAACAACGTCATGAACGACGCCTGCGTGCCGGTCGTCCCTTTGACGCCTCGGCACTTCAACGCGGCGAGCCGATATTCGATCTCGGCCAAATCGAGCACGAGGTCATAGCACCACAACGTCGCCCGCTTGCCAACCGTCGTGGGCTGAGCCGGCTGCAAGTGCGTAAAGCCGAGACACGGCAACTCGCGATAGGTCACGGCGAACTTGGCTAACTCGTCAATGACCGCGACGAGTTTTGATTGCACGAGTTGCAACGCTTCACGCATCAGGATCAGGTCAGTGTTGTCGGTGACGTAGCAACTCGTCGCGCCGAGATGAATGATCCCCCGTGCCGACGGGCAGCGATCACCGTAGGCGTGGACGTGAGCCATCACATCGTGCCGCAGTTCCTTCTCGTACTTGGCCGCGAGCACGAAGTCGATGTCGTCCGTCGCCGATTTGAGATCTGAGATTTGAGATTCTGAAATCTCGATGCCGAGTTCCCGTTCGGCCTCAGCCAGCGCGACCCACAGTCGCCGCCACGTCGAGTGCTTGCGTTGCTCGGACCACAACTCGGCCATCGGCTTCGAGGCGTAACGCTTGATAAGCGGATTTTCGTAGACGTTGTGACTCATTTTGGGAGTTCTTCAGGAGTTTGAAGCGGCTTGAGGGTCGTGTTGAAGTGATCGCAAAGAGAAGTTCTAAGGAATGCCAGCGATGCGTGACTATCGTTTTGTCTCATCCGTGTGTGAGTTCCGATCCGTGTGCGAAGCGTGTCCGTCTTCCGATCGAACGCACTTCGCACACGGATCGAAGCTCCCACACGGATCAAGAGACGTTCCCAAGATAGCGGCCAACACCGCGCTCCGTCGAACTCGCTGAGCTTGCAAACGTTGAAGAGCGGGTTAATGTCACCGCCCCTCTGTTGATGGAGTCGCGCCATGAAGTTCCCGCCTCGTTTTTTGTTCTCTGTGTTGTTTGGGATGAGCCTTGCTGCAAGCGTAGCGATTTCGGCCGATCCGCCGCTTGGCCTGCCGTCTGTCCCCGTGCCGAGCGATAACCCAATGACGGCTGAGAAAATCGCTCTCGGCAAACAGCTTTATTTCGACGGCCGCCTCTCGGCCGACAACAAAGTGAGCTGCGCGAGCTGTCACGATCCGGCCAAAGGTTTTTCCAACGGCGACCGCTTCGCCACCGGTGTCGAAGGGAAGAAGGGTGGCCGCAATTCACCAACGGTCATCAACACCGCGTATGGCGTCCTTCAATTCTGGGACGGCCGCGCGAAGACGCTGGAGGATCAAGCCCTCGGACCGATTCAGAATCCGATCGAAATGAACATGACGCTCGCTGCGGTCATCAAGAAGCTGAACGGCATCGATGGCTACAAGTCGCAGTTCAAGAAAGTCTTCGGCACCGACGGAGCGACGGCCGACGGCATCGCGAAGGCGATTGCCGCTTACGAGCGAACTGTCATCTCCGGCAACGCGCCGTTTGACAAATTCAAAGCTGGCGACACGAAGGCGTTGTCGGAAGCCGCTCAGCGAGGCCAAAAATTGTTCTTCGGGAAAGCTCACTGTTCGGCGTGTCACGCGGGGCCGAATTTTTCGGACAACTCGTTCCACAACATCGGCGTCGGCATGGACAAGAAGGATTTCGACAAAGGCCGAGCCGACATCAGCAAGCTCTCCGGCGACACCGGCGCGTTCAAAACGCCGACGCTGCGCGAGATCGCCAAGTCCGGCCCGTACTTCCACGACGGCAGCGCGAAGACTCTGGAAGAGGTCGTCGATCACTATGCCAAAGGAGGCATCCCCAACGAGTGGCTCGACGAAGAAATCTTCAACATCAAGATCGCCCCGGCAGAGAAGGCCGACTTGGTGAAGTTCATGACCGAAGGACTCAGCAGCCCCGACTACCCGGAGCACAAGGCTCCGGAATTGCCGAAGTGAAAGGGAGCGAATACGGAATGCTGAATACGGAATTCGGAACGCAGAATGTTCCGGCTGCCGCTCATTCTGACTTCCGAATTCCGTATTCAGCATTCCGTATTCATTCCTCCTGACTCGAAGACAAATAGATTCCCCCAACCGCAGGCTTCAAGTCTGTGGCTCCCAACGAAAGGTTTTTCAAATGCTCCGATCAATGGCGTTTTTGTTGTGTGGTTCGATCGCTCTGACGGCGGTCGCTCAAGAGGCGAAGCCGACGGCGGTGCTGAGCGGCCTCGATAACCCGTGCGGCGTGGCGGTGCAGGGGGCGACGGGGCATGTCTTCATCGCCGATCACAAGGGCGTGCATCGGCTCGATCCGAAGAGCGGCAAGGCTCATGTCGAGATCAGTGGGTTCCCGACCGACATCTACGGCAAAGGGCCGAAGTACAACATCGGACCGCTCGGCCTGGCGTTTTGGGATGACGAGCACTTGATCGTCGGCGACGGCAGCCGCCCGGACGGCGATGAACTGGTCCGCATCTACAAGGTCGGCAAGGACGCGCCGCACGCTGATCATCCGCCGATCAAAGAGGACGCCGCCGTCGCGACGCTCGGCCCGATCAAGGCCAGCGAAGAATCCGCCAAGGGGGAAGGCAACTTCTACGGCGTGGCCTCCAACGGCAAGTCGATTTTCATCACCTGCAACGGCGACGACACCAAAGGCTGGATCGCCAAGAGCACTGCCACCAACGGCAAGCCGGGTGCGTTGAAACTGTCGATCGCCACTAAGGTCGCCACCGAAGTCGATGCTCCGGTGCCGGTCATCTTTGGCCCGTACGGAGATTTAGTCGTCGGCCAGATGGGCGAGGTCTCGACGCCGCCGGGCGACAGCCTGTTGTCGATCTACGATCCGGAAACCGGCAAGCTCAAGAAGAACTACAAGACGGGCCTGAACGACATCGCCGGCCTGGCCTACAGCCCGAAGACCAAGAAGCTGTATGCGACCGATTACTCGTGGAGCGATCCGAAAGCGGGCGGCCTGTTCCGCCTGGACATCGACGGCGATTCGATCAAGGCGGTGAAGATCGCCAGCCTCGACAAGCCGACCGCGTGCGCGTTCGACAAGAACGGCGTGCTGTACGTTGCTGTGTTTGGCACTGTGCCCGAAGGGAGCGAGAAGCCGATGGGATCACTCGTGAAGTTTGACTCCGGCCTGTAGCGCTTCTGGCCGAGGTCACAACACGGCCTCTGGCGATCGTTGATCGCCGGAGGCTTTTTCCTGCGCAAACACATCGTCTTGGCGAGCCGGGCGGCGTCAGCCCCCGGACAAGTTTTGATCGAAACCGTCCGGGGGCTGACGCCGCCCGGCTCGCCGAAAAGTAACAAGGGACGTTATGCGAATTGGCTTTGTCGCGATCTGCCTCTGCGGGCTTTGGACCTCGAACGCATCTGCTCAGTCGATGGGGCCGCGGAACGGAACGCTGCTAATCGTCGGCGGCGGGCGGATGGGCAAGGAGATCGTCCAAGAATTTGTGGAGCGAGCTGGCGGGATCGACTCGCCATTTGTGATCGTCCCGGGCGCGAACGCTGGCGAGGACTGGGACGAGAAATACGTGGCGAGGAGTTTTCTAGCTCGCGCGGGTGCGAAGGACATCACGGTCTTGCACACGCGCGATCGCGACGTCGCGAACTCGGAAGAGTTCGTAGCTCCGCTGAGACGTGCGAAGGGCGTTTGGATCGACGGTGGCCGACAGTGGCGTCTGGCGGATTCATATCTCGGAACGCGAACGCATGGTGAATTGTTTTGTGTGCTGGCTCGCGGCGGCGTAATCGGCGGCAGTTCGGCGGGGGCGACGATTCAAGGGTCGTATCTCGTGCGCGGCGCACCCGAAGGCAATACGGTCATGATGGCCAAGGGGCATGAGTTCGGCTTTGGCTTCATGAGCTGCACGGCGATCGACCAGCATGTGATTGCTCGCAAGCGGGAGAATGACCTCGCGGAAGTTCTCGACAGGTATCCCGGCTTGCTGGGCATCGGCATTGATGAAGGAACGGCGATTGTCGTCACCGGACGCCGTTTCAAAGTCATCGGCGCGAGCCAGGTCGTGATTCACGACCGATACTGGCCGAAGCTGAACGATCAAAAGTACGAGCTGCTCTCGCCTGGCGACGTGTTCGATTTGTGCTGTCGTAGGAAAGTGGCAGCGAAGTAGGGATTGATGATTGGTGATTGGCTATTGGTGATTGATGATTTCAAATAGCCAATGACCAATCGCCAATCATCAATCATCAATTTCAGAAAGCAATTCATGCCCAAGCGATATTGCATGCCGGACCCGACGGCGGCGTTGACGGATGAGATCATTTTGCAGCACGTGGACCGTGGCAGCCGAGTCGTGGACTTGGGTTGCGGCGACGGTCGGTTGCTCGCACGGCTGCGCGATGAGCATGGCTGCGATGTGCAGGGCGTTGATTTGGATGCCGAGCATCTCCTGGGGGCGATCGAGCGCGGAGTGCCGGCCGTCAAAGCGAATCTCGATGCGGGATTGTCCGAGATTCCGAATCAGTCGTTTGACTTCGCGGTGCTCAGCCAGACGTTGCAGCAGGTGCAGCGACCGCAGTTCGTGCTAGAAGAGATGTTGCGTGTCGCTCGGCGCGGGTTGGTGGTTGTCCCGAACTTCGGCTACTGGCAGGTGCGGTTTCAGGTGCTCTGGCAGGGCCGGGCACCGATCACCGAATCGCTCCCTTACGAGTGGTACAACAGCCCGAACATCCACTTCATGACGCTCCGAGATTTCCGCGGCCTGTGCGAGCAACAGAACTTCCGCATCATCCGCGAGCTGCCGATCATCAAACGCCGAGCGGTCCCCGACGCCTGGGCCGCCAACCTGCGAGCCGAAAGTGCCCTTTACGTTTTGGAGCGGCTGGGGGTATGAGAGGAAGGGGGGAATTGCAAAATGCAAATTGCAAATCTCCAATTGGAAGACATCAGCACTTCCTGACCGTGCCTTTTCACTTTCTTCATTCGATGACGCAATGCACTTCTCGGCCCAACTTCTGAAGCGACTGTCTGAGCTTTCGACGCCGGTCATTCTGTGTGCGTTCATCACGCACCTGGTGGTATTCGTGATGCTATGGATGGCGTATCGGCACAGCCTGCGAGCGATCGCGCAGACGTTGGATGACTTCACGCGCGGGTTGAAGCATCGCAGCGTTTTGGATCGCAGCTTGGCGCTGTCCGATCAGATTGAAGCGTTCTTGACCGACGTGAAGGATGCGTTGGACATCCCCGCTCGATCGACCGAGCGGCAGGAGTTGGCGATTCGCATGAGTATCCTCGACGAGAAGCGCCGCTACTTGCACGCGATGCGGTTCGAGACGATTTACAACGTGTGGCGGTCGATGATCGAGGCGTATCCGATGGCTGGGATTCTCGGCACGGTACTGGCGATCGGAGCGGCTCTGCAAACGGATCAATCGGGGAGTGCGACGGTCAACGCGATCGTTCGCAATTTCGGCGAGTCGATCTGGGCCACCTTCACGGGGTTGGCGGCGGCGGTCGTCTTGATCTTCCTGAATAGCTGGATCGAGCCGGCGTTTTCACGTCTGTCCGAGAATCGCGAGCATGTGCGCGACATGGTCGCCCGCGCGAAACGCGAGTTGGCGATGTCGGCGACGGTTGCCAACTAACCCGACGCGTCAGCGAGGGCGAACGCTCAACGAGTCCGCGAAGTGGCTGAATCGTGAACCATTCGCCCTCGCTGACGCTTCGGGTTACTTGAGGCAAGCTTACGCGGCGCGGCGTTGGTCAATTCCACGTTCGGCCCAAGAGCAGCAGCAGCCGGCGTGACTGTTGGCAGCTTGCAGGGCCAGCCGCTGCCATTCTGCGGCAGACAGTTCCACATGTGGTACGCGCAGTGACGCGACGAGGAACTCGCCGTGATGGCGGTGCAGGTGCAGCCAGTCGTTGGCGATCGTCGAGAGTTCGCAGTCGGCGAAGTGCGACACGCGGCAGGTTCCCGGAAAGAACGACAGATGCCGGGCGAAGCAGCTCACTTCATGCGAAGCACCAGCCGCGCGGCGGCTGGTATCGCGATGCACGAGGAACGTGAACCAGCCGTTGGGTCGCAGGTGCTGCAACATTTTGGCCGTGGCTTGGAAGCTCGACGCGCAGAATAAGTTGCCGTCGTAGCTGGTCAGGTGCCGCACGACGATCAGGTCGAGCGGTTCGTCGTTGGCGATGTGTTCGAGCGATTGTTCCGCGGGCGTGGTCACGAGTTGAAAGTCGGAGCGCGGCTCGTGTTCGGCAGCCCATTGGACGTTGTCCGGAGATTCATCCAGGCCGACGGCGTCCATGCCCAAGTCGTCGAGGAAGTGGACCAAGTCTCCTTGTCCGCAACCGACGTCGAGCACTCGTGAGCCCAGGCCGATCTGGTGCGCGAACAACAGGTGCCGCACGACCGCGCGTGGCAATGGCACAGAAGAAACTGCGGAACCCAACAGACGAGTCCAGCCCATGATGGCCTCCCTGCCATAACGAATGGACGGCGAACGAAAAACGAAGACGAGAACGAGCCTTCGCGAAGAGGCACGGTTTGTAGCTTTGCCTCGAAGAGTCGGTCAATTGGGATCGTTACAGAAACGCGATCATCACGGGGTCGGCAAAGAATCGTCCCGCGTGAGTGATGCGGATGCCGTCACCGAAGTCCTCGATCCGGCCCGCCGCAACTTCGCGCCGGATGGTCTCGCCCACGAGCGAATCGAGATCGAAACCGGTCAGCGTCTGGAATTCGTCACGCCGAATCCCGTCGAGTTGCCGCAGGCCCAGCACGATCGCCTCGCGGGCACGGTGTTCCGGAGCCAGCTCTTCGCTCATCGCGATTCCGCTCTGTCCGGCAAGCACACGCTTGATCCAAGTGGTCGTGCTGCGGTGATTCGACTCGCGTCGGCCGCCCATGTACCGAGCCGCGCCGGGGCCGAAGCCGAAATAGGGGAGCGCTCGCCAATACGTTTGATTGTGCCGGCAACGATAGCCCGGCCGAGCAAAGTTGCTGATCTCATATTGCTCGAAGCCGGCGGCGGTGAGGTCGTCGATCGCAGCCGCGTACATGTCCCGTTCAAGTTCGTTGGGAAGTTGCTCGATCGCACCTTTCTCACGCCGTGACCAGAACGCCGTTCCCTTTTCAAACGTCAGGCCGTAGGTCGAGAGATGCGTCGGTTGCAGTTCGATGGCTCGCCGCAAGGTCTCGCGCCAGTGCGTCAGCGTCTGGCCGGGCAGAGCAAAAATGAGATCCAGCGAGACGTTCTCAAACCTGTCTTGCAGCCGAGCGACCGCGTCGAGAATGTCGGCCTCGCGATGATCCCGCTCCAGCAGCTTGAGCAAGCCTTCGTCGAACGACTGCACTCCGAGGCTGACGCGATTGACGCCGGCCTCGGCCAGCAAGCCCAGCTTCTCATCCGTCAGCCCGGCCGGGTTCGCCTCGACCGAGAACTCGTAACCCGGCGCGAGTCGAAACCACTCGTGCGCCAGTTCGAGCAGTCGAGCCAATTCGTGAGGCGCGAGATGCGTCGGCGTGCCTCCTCCAAAAAACAACGTGTCGACTTCTCGCGGTTGTTCGAGCGACCGCAGTTCGGTTTCGAGCGCTCGCAGATACTCGCCCGCCAAGTCATCGCGACCGGCCAGCAGCGTGAAGTCGCAGTATCCGCAGCGATGGACACAGAACGGCACATGCAAGTAGGCGGCGCGTGGGTCGGCGAAGACGGGAGAGGTCATGGCGGTAGTCTCCAATCGTGGGGCAGGTTTTCAACCTGCCCGGACCTCATTCCGGAAATCGGCATCGAAGACCTCAGGGCCGGGCAGGTTGAAAACCTGCCCCACGATTTCAAGGCCGCTTGGTGCCGGACTAAGATGGCTGCCATGAACAAGCTCCTCGTCCTGACCGTCGTTTTCATGTTGGCTCGCACGCTGCCGGCTGCCGATCGTCCCTCGTTCAATCGCGACATCCGGCCGATCCTGGCGGACGCCTGCTTCCAATGTCACGGCGCGGACGAGAAGCAACGCAAAGCCGGCCTACGGCTGGATGTCCCAGAGATTGCGTTCAAGCCCGCCGAATCTGGCCTAACCGCCATCATCCCCGGCAAACCGGCGGAGAGCGAACTTCTCAAGCGTCTGCTGTCGAGCGATGACAGCGTGCGAATGCCGCCGGCCAATTCCGGAAAGACAATCACACCGCCGCAGATCGAGATCCTCAAACGCTGGATCGCCGACGGGGCCGAGTATCAAGGCCACTGGGCCTTCATCCCGCCAGTTCGCCCCGCAGTCCCTGTCCGGCCGATGGCTGATGGCCGAAAGCCGATGGCCGTTATCCCAAACCCGATCGACCAATTCATCCTCGCCCGTCTCGATCAAGCCGCCCTGAAACCGTCTCCTGAAGCCGACAAGACAACGCTCATCCGCCGCGTGTCGCTCGACCTCACCGGCCTCCCCCCAACGCCGAACGAGGTCGATTCGTTTCTCGCGGACCCGTCACCGAACGCTTACGAGAAAGTCGTGGACCGCTTGCTCAAGTCCCCGCGATACGGCGAGCAGATGGCGCGGCCGTGGCTCGACATGGCGCGGTACGCCGACAGCAATGGCTTTCAAGTCGACAGCAGCCGCTTTCAATGGCCGTGGCGCGATTGGGTCATCAACGCCTTCAACGGCAACCTGCCATTCGATCAATTCACGATCGAGCAACTCGCCGGAGACCTGTTGCCGAATCCGACGCGGTCGCAGATCGTCGCGACCGGCTTCAACCGCAATCACAAGCTCAACGGCGAGGGAGGCATCATCGCCGAAGAGTGGCGCGTCGAGACGGTCATCGACCGGGTCGAGACGACCGGCATGACGTGGCTCGGCCTGACGTTCAACTGCTGCCGCTGTCACGATCACAAGTACGACCCGATCAGCCAGCGCGACTTCTATTCGATGTTCGCGTTCTTCAATAACGTCACCGAGAGCGGCACGCTGCAAGGCGAATCGAAAAACACCGAGCCGACGATCTCGGCACCCACCGCCGAGCAAGTGATGGAGTTGAAGAAGCTGGACGAGTTGATCGTCGCCGCGAATGCTCGTGTCGCGGAAGAAGCGAAGCGACTTCCCGAATTGATCGCCGCGTGGGAACCGGGCTTCCGCGAGAAGTTGCTCGCCGACAAACCGGTCGCCGTCTGGTCGCCGTTGCAGCCGGCCGAAGTGAAGTCAGCGGGCGGAGCGACGCTCACGAAGCAACCCGATGGCAGCTATCTCGTCGGCGGCAAGAATCCGGCACATGACGTCTACACAGTCACCGCGCCGATCGCGGCCGGACAGATCAGCGGCCTGTTACTCGACACGCTGCCGGATGATTCGTTGCCGATGAAATCGCTGGGCCGATTCTCGAACGGCAACTTCGTGCTGTCGCGCATCGAGGCGGAAATCACGTCGCCCGATTTGACGTCGCCGCTGTTCGCGAAGTTTGTCCGAGCCGAAGCGACGTACTCGCAGAAGGGATGGGAGATCGGCCTCGTGCTCGACGATGCCGCGTCAAACGGCTGGGCGGTCGATGGCCCGACACGCCGCGATCCGACGTCGGCGATGTTCTTGCTGGAAACGCCGCTGACCGTGTCGGCGAATGCGACGCTGACCGTGCGGCTCAAGCACGAGGCACTGACGCAGCACAACATCGGCCGCTTCCGATTGTCGATGACCTCGCTGCCGCCGAGCACCGTGAAGCTCGACGGCGCAAAGTTTCCGGAGTCGCTCAAAGCCATCCTCGAACTCGCCGCCGACAAACGCTCGCCGGAACAGAAAGCGGAACTCGAAAAGTTTTTCAAAGCCAACGTCGATAGCCCGCTCAAGCAGGCGGAGAGCGCCGTCGCGTCGGCCAAGAAGTCGCGCGACGACCTCGCCGCGAAGACACCGAACGTCATGATCATGAAAGAAGGCCCCCCGCGCGAGGCGTTCATTCTGATCCGCGGCGAGTACGACAAACGCGGCGAGAAAGTACCGACGGCGCTGCCCGCTGCTCTCTTGAGCGGCACGGCGCTAGCCGCCGGTCAATCACAGACGACAACACCGGCGGCTAGCGCCGTACCGCTCACGCGCCTCGATCTCGCCAACTGGATCGTGTCGCGAGACAACCCACTGACTGCTCGCGTATGGGTCAACCGCGCGTGGGAACGCTTCTTCGGCACTGGGTTGGTGAAGACGACCGAGAACCTTGGCTCGCAAGCCGAGTACCCGTCGCATCCGGAATTGCTCGATTGGCTCGCGGTCGAGTTCATGACCGACTGGGATATTAAGCGACTGCAAAAGCTGATCGTGATGAGCGCGACGTATCGGCAGTCCTCCGTAGGTCAGGCTTTCCAGCCTGACCCGAATGTGCAACCAACGCCCAACGCCCACCGGGTCAGGCTGGAAAGCCTGACCTACGATCCCGAAAACCGCCTCCTCTCACGCGGCCCGCGCGTGCGACTCTCGGCGGAAGCCCTGCGCGATCAAGCGCTCTTCGCCAGCGGATTGCTCGTCGAGAAACTCGGCGGGCCGAGCGTGCGGCCCTACATGCCGGATGGCGTGTGGGACGAAACCTCGCGCTATGGAGATCTGCGCGGCTACAAGCACGACACGAACGATGGTCTGTATCGCCGCACGCTCTACACAATTTGGAAACGCACCGCCGCGCCGCCGACGATGCTGTTGTTTGATGCTCCCAGCCGGGAGATTTGCACGGTCAAGCGCTCGCGCACCAACACACCACTGCAAGCCCTGACGTTGCTCAACGAGATCACCTACGTCGAAGCCGCTCGCAAGCTGGCCGAGCGAATGCTGACCGACGGCGGTGCGACGCCGGAGTCGCGTCTCCGATTGGCCTTCCGCTGGGTGACGTCACGTTCGCCGACGAATGAAGAATTAGCAGTGCTTGTCAGCGGACTGCACGACGATCTCGCTCGCTTCCGAAAGGATGCGGGCGCGGCCAAGCAATTGATCGTGCTCGGCGAGAGCAAAGCGAGTGCGTCGCTCGACTCGGCCGAGTTGGCCGCGTACACGCTCACATCGAATTTGTTGTTGAATCTGGATGAGGTCGTCACACGAGAATAACGCAGCGAGACCCAACTTACGAAAGCGAGTTTGCCATGAAGCTGGTCCAATACTTGATGCTCGTCGTCACGGTGTTCGTGGTTGGCGCTTCGGCGAATGCGGCCGAGACCCCGTGGACTCGTTCTGCGGCCAGCGGCTCGTGGTCGGCCTCTGCAACTTGGGAGGGTGGCAAAGTCCCGGAAGCGGGTGCTCGCGTGCATGTGCGGCCGGGGCATGTCGTCGTGTACGACGTGAAGTCAGAGATGCCGATCCGAGCGGTATACGTCGCGGGAACGCTGACATTCGCGGCGGACAAGGACACGCGATTGGATGTCGGTGTGCTCAAGATCGAAGCCGGCGACGAGCCGACGGAAGAAGGCTTCGATTGCGATGCTCACTTTGAAGAGTTACCGGCCGGCGCGGTGCGGCCGGCGTTGCTGGTCGGCACTCCGGAGAAGCCGATTGAGGCGAGGCACACGGCGCTGATTCGGCTCGTGGCGTTTGAGGGGCAAGACAAGCAATCCTGTCCGGCGATTGTCTGCTGCGGCGGGCGGATGGAATTTCATGGAGCACCGCTCAGCCGGACGTGGGTGAAACTTGGCGCGACCTCGAAGAAGGGAGACGCCGCCGTCACGCTGTCCGAATCGGTAACAGGTTGGCGAATCGGTGATCGGGTCATTGTGACTGCGACTCATCTTGGCCGAGACAACGGCGGCGGAACCGATCTGCTCGAAACAGAGGAGCGGACCATCACGGCGATGGACGGCGCGAAGCTCATGCTGAATGAACCGCTGAAGCGCGAGCATCTCGGCGAAGGAGAGTTTCGGGGAGAGGTTGCGAACCTCAGCCGCAACGTCATCGTCGAGTCGGCGAACCCCGACGGTATCCGCGGGCACACGATGTATCACCGCGGTTCCGCCGGTTCGATCAGTTACGCGGAGTTCCGGCATCTCGGTAAGAAGGACACCCTCGGTCGGTACAGCCTGCACTTTCATTTGGTTGGCAACACGATGCGCGGCAGTTCGGTCATCGGCGCATCGATCCACGACAGCCACAACCGCTGGCTGACGATTCACGGGACGAATTATCTCGTAGTCCGTGACTGCGTCGGCTATCGCAGCATCGGACACGGATACTTTTTGGAAGACGGGACCGAAGTCCAAAACATCCTCGACCGCAATCTCGCAGTGCAGGCGATGAACGGCAAGAAGCTGCCTAAGCAAGTGCTGCCGTTCGATCAAAACGACGGAGCCGGTTTCTGGTGGGCCAACAGCCTCAACACCTTCACGCGGAATGTCTCGTGCGAAAACAACCACTACGGTTACTTCTTCGAGGCGACCGAAACGAGCGCCCTCAAGCTGACGCTGCCCGTGCAACAACCGGACGGCTCGGAGAAGCCGACCGACATCCGCACGTTGCCGTTCGTCCGGTTCGAGGACAACGAGGCTCACTGCGACGGCCTGTACGGCGTCAATCTCGGCATGGGCGTGAACCGCGTCGGCCCGGACGCCAAGCATCCGTTCGTGCTGCGAAACACCAAGATTTGGGAGATTCATTACGCCTTCCGCGTGCAGGCTCCCTGCGTGCTGGTCGAAGGGATGCAGATCTACAACTCGATCTACGGCGTCTATCACCCAAACTTCGACCGTCACGTCTATCGCAACATGACGATCACGCAATCTCCCAAGCACGGCGACGCCGAGCCGTTCAATCGAGGCCACGACGACGACAGCATTCAATACGGCTCGTTGACGGTGGATGGCCTGACGTTCTCCGGCCATCACAACAGTTCGATGCCGCTGATCCAGATCACCGATCACAACCCGACCGGCTCGGCCGAGACGCACATCCGCAACGTGCAGGTCATCAACCGCCAAGACAACAACCGCCGAGCACTCGTCAACCTCGGCGGCGGCCCGCGTCCGCAACCGAAGACGCCGACCAGTGTGCCAGTCATCCTGCACGACTTCTACGGCTCCGGCCGCCACGCGCGAGTGGTCAGCGCGAAGTCAGGCGAAGTGAAGACCGAACCAGCCACCTACAAATCCGAATCACCCTTGACCGGCGACGAATCGCGAGTCACCGAAGTCCGCGATATCCCGTTTCCGCAATTGCTCGACCCGGTCGATGACCTTCCGCCATCCACCATCATCACGTCGGTCACTCGTACTTCTGACGGCTGGCTTGTGCGCGGCTCAGCCTCCGATAACGCCGAGATCAAGCAAGTATCTGTCAACGGCGCGGCGGCTCGCGCGGTGCGAGGCAACTTCGCGGAGTGGACGATCACGCTACCGCTCAACGGAACGACTACGATCATGGCATCGGCGTTGGACGGCGCAGGGAACAGCGAGCGAACAGCCCACAGCCTCGACGTTCGCTAGGTTCGTAGGTGCGACATGCGACCGATAGGCGTTCTCATTTCAACCATTGCACTTGGTCTTTGTGGGTTCATTCTCGGACGCGCACATGATCGAGCCGTCGATTTCAAACAATCCGATCAAGCCTGGGCGGAGGCGATTTGGGCGTCGTTGATCGTGAATTCCGATGACAAGAGTACGGCGGTGAACGAGGCATATGATCGTGCGGTTCGGCAAACACAAAGGAAAGCGCCGGTGCTCGTGGCGATGGCTCGCGCCGTGTCAGGACCGAAGAAGGTCGGTGAGATGATGAATCGCTTCGTCGAAGATTACTCGCGTGGCAGAGTTCGTAGCGACGGGCAGATCAACGAACACATCGACTCACTATCGAGACTCATAAGAGGCGAAACGAATGACGTGGAAGCGTGTTATCTCGCCGCAATCGCGTCCGATCCAACGTACAAACCGGCTTGGTTTGAACTGGTGAAATCGGACAACCGCGAGAAGTCACAAGAAGCTCTGGCTGCGTTGAAACGTCTCGATCCGCAGAACGCGCTGCTGGACTACCTTCAAGCGGCCGATGCCATCGAAAACTTCGGGGCGGATGCGGCGCTGGTCCACATTCAAGCCGGCAATGCCAAATTAGCGTGTCGGGTCTATCCAAATCGACTGCCGACCCGCTTCGTGTTGCGGTATCCCGATTCCGAGTCGTTTCAGAAGTACGGAGTTGTCGGAAAGCGAATTTCGCCGTCCGCCTTCGCTTACCTCGTCAAAAAAGAAGCCGACCTTTGGGCTTTTGCCGACCAAGAAATCCCGCGTCGCCTTCGCCATCTGTCACGTCAGTTGATTGAAACTTCGGAAGATCGAATCCGGAAAGGCGAACTCGATCGAGCGGAGTCGATGTTGCTCGCTCTGCGAGCGTTGGGAAATCGATTGTTGCTGGAAGAAACCGGTGATGTGTACCTCGCGATTGTGGGAATGTTTTTCATTAGCAATGTCAACGAGGCTCTTGTCGATCTCTATTGCTGGAACTCGCGTGAGAAATCCGGTTCGCTCGAACGGGAGATCGCGAATTTCCGCCGGGCGCACGAAAAGCTTGGCCTGACATTTGACCAAATCAAGCCGACAGAAAGTGACCTTCGGGATTTCTTGCTTGGAGCACGTGATCCCCTCGCAGAAGAGCAAGCTGCATTTGGAGTGGCATTCCGAGCGTTCTTGTTACAGTAAGAGCAGACGAGAGGCTTGAGCCGGGGTGACCGATGCACAACATTGAAATTGATTAGCCGACCAATCCAGTGTTGATGAACGGAAGAAGGCAAATGACAGACTCAACACCGTCACTCGATGAAGAATATCTCGAAAAAGTTCGCCGCGCTCGTGCCATGAGTCCGGGCGAAAAGCTGCTCGCCGGTGAAATTCTCTTTCGCGAGCGAGAGCGAGCGGCCATTGCCGAAATCCTTGAATGCAATCCAGGCATGAGCCGCGAAGGGGCACTCGAAATCTTCAAGCAAGAATTGGCCTTGGAAGACGCGGCAGATCAGAGTGTGAGGACAATTCCCGGTGGCGTGCTGAATCCGTAATCCCTCGTTGTTGAACTTCTTCGGAGACAAATTGTGCCTGACCTCCGGTCTCCATCAAATGAGTTGCCCCGCCGTGCCTTTTTGCAGCGGAGTTCCACCGCAGTCAGTGTTGCTGCACTTGCGACGTTGCTGACGGAACCGTCACACGCCAATTCAGAAGATGCTCTGAAAGCCCACGCCGCGCTGCCGGGGTTTCCGAACTTCGCTCCGAAGGCAAAGCGGATCATTTACCTTTTTCAATCCGGCGCTCCTTCACAAATGGACTTGTTCGATCCGAAGCCGGAGTTGGAAAAGCGGCGGGGCGAGGACTTGCCGGATTCGATTCGGCAGGGGCAGCGGCTGACGACGATGACGTCGGGGCAAGCCAAGTTTCCGGTCGCGCCGTCGATCTTCAAGTTCGCTCAGCACGGGCAGAGTGGGATGTGGATGAGCGATCTCGTGCCGCAGATGTCGAGCATCGCGGATGAGTTCTGCATGATTCGCTCGGTGAACACCGAGGCGATCAATCACGATCCGGCGATTACGTTCTCGCAGACCGGCTCACAATTGGCCGGGCGGCCGAGCATTGGGTCGTGGCTGAGCTACGGACTCGGCAGCGAGAATCAAGACCTGCCGGCCTACGTTGTGCTGACGAGCTTCGGCAGCGGGCGGCCGGATGATCAGCCACTCTACGACCGGCTGTGGGGCGCGGGGTTCCTGCCGTCGAAGCATCAGGGAGTGAAGTTTCGCAACAAAGGGGACGCGGTGCTGTATTTGTCGAACCCAGCCGGAGTCGATGCCGCCGCGCGGCGCGGGACGCTCGACCGGCTGGCGAAGCTCAATCAAAAGCACTTCGAGCAAGTCGGCGATCCGGAAATTCAAACGCGCATCGCGCAGTACGAGATGGCATTTCGGATGCAGACCAGCGTGCCGGAATTGCTCGACCTGTCGAAGGAGCCGCAGCATGTCCTCGACAGCTACGGTCCCGACGTGAAACGCCCCGGCAGTTACGCGGCGAATTGTCTGCTCGCGCGACGCTTGGCCGAGCGAGACGTGCGCTTCGTGCAGCTCTTCCACATGGGTTGGGATCATCACGGCGGCTTGCCGGCGGCGATTCGCGGGCAGTGCAAGGACACCGATCAACCGACCGCCGCGCTCATCAAAGACCTCAAACAGCGTGACCTGTTGAAGGACACGCTCATCGTCTGGGGGGGCGAGTTCGGTCGGACGATTTACTCGCAGGGAGGCATCACAGCGACGGATTACGGACGCGATCATCACCCGCGCTGCTTCACCGTGCTGCTCGCCGGAGCCGGCGTGAAGACCGGTACGACGTACGGCGAGACCGACGACTACTGCTACAACATCACTCGCGATCCGGTCCATGTGCATGATCTCAACGCCACGATCTTGCACCTGTTGGGGATCGATCACATGCGTTTGACGTCTCGCTACCAAGGCCGCGATTTTCGTTTGACCGACATTCACGGCGAAGTCGTGAAAAGCGTGCTGGCCTGATACTCAAACCAACGCCCTCAACTACGGGCTGGCTGGCCAGTCGCGGAAGTTGTTCGTACCGTTGGTGGCGTGGAATGTGACCCCAGACACTCAGGATCAGGAGTTTCGACATGAATCTGCTTCCGTCGCTCAAGGCCGTCGCGTGCGTGGTTGTTTTGGGAGCCGGCTTGTTCGCTCTCGCCGGTGCGAAGGAGAAAGAAAAAGTGGTCAGCAAGCCGGGAGACTTCGCGAGCACGACGATCGACTTGGGGGTCGTTTGCTCGGATGCGGAACGCTCGGTGGATTTCTACACGCAAGCGGTGGGGATGACGGAACTGAGTGGCTTTGATGTCCCCGGCGAGCTCGGAGGAAACGTCGGACTCACCGACAATCAGCCGTTTCACGTGCATGTGCTGACGCTCGGCAAGGGAGACAAAGTCACCAAACTGAAGCTGATGCAGTTCAAGAAGGCCCCCGGCAAGAAAGCCGAACACGGCTTCATTCATTCGACGGTGGGGATGCGGTACACGACGATCGCCGTGAACGATATCGCCGCCGCGAATCTGCGAATGATCGCCTACGGCAGCATGCCGCTGGGCAAAGGACTGCAAGAGCTTCCCAACGGAAACTTTCTGGGCGTGTATCGCGACCCGGATCAGAACTTCGTCGAGTTGGTCGGGCCGAAGGTCAAGAAGTAGCGGAGTGTCGGCAAGTCACGGAGTGGTTCGATTCGAGTCACGGAGTCACTCGGCGACTTTGCGGCATCGCCGCACTCGAAACGCTACTTGGGCCAGATCAGGATGGTGCCGTCAGAACTGGCGGTCACGATGTTGCCGGTGCTGGTCACTCGCACGGAAGTGACTGGACCGCGATGCGTGGTCGGCTGCAAGTTCGGACGGACCAGCGAGATCAGAAAGTCGGCTTCGACGACCTTGCCATTGTTGTCGTTCACCGCGCTCTTCTGCCAATCCCACAGCCGGGCTGTGCCATCGGCACCTCCGGTCAGCAGACGGTCGTCCTTGGGGAGAAATTCCACCGTGTTGATGCCACCCAAACCCTGGAGGGAGGCGAGGCCCAGTTTTGTGTTGGGGAGAAATGCCACCGAGTTGATGCCTCCCAAACCATGTCCCCGAATGGTTGCGTACAACTCCGGATTCTTGCCGTCGCCTGGCGTGAGGTTCCAAATCCAACCAATGCTTTCGTCGGTGTCGGCGTCTCGACCGCCGACCGCGACGAATTGGCCATCCCACGAGAACGCACCGCAGAGTTGATCAAAGTCGCGCTTCGTGTTCTCCTCCGGCGGCGTGTCCGCCGCTGTCGAAGCGGCGACAGCTTTGGGGATTTCCAAAACAACCAACTTCGGAGCCTTGCCGTCCTCGATGCTCCAAACGTGCGGAGACGCGTCGTGGCCGACAGTCAGCACGCGCAGTCCGTCGGACGACCAGGTGCCGAATCGAACGGGACCGTCGTGACCTGTCAGTACGACAATCAGGCGTGCGAACTTGCGGTTGGGTAACCATTCCCAGATCTTCGCAGTTCCGTCGTAACTGGTGGTGAGGAAGCGAAACGACTTCACGGCCGGAGAGAATTCAGCGCTGGTCACCATTCCCGCGTGCGGGTACTCGACTTTGTGAAGCAACCGGCCGTAAGTGGTATTAAGTTCGTTGGCGTCGAAGATGCGGACCGATCGACCACCGGTCACGACAAAGCGGCCATCGGACGAATAGCCGGCCGAAAAGACCGGGCCTTGGGGACGAAAGCTGACGATGTTTTCGCCGCCTTGGGGGCGAAAGCCGACGAGATTCTGGCCGGCTTGCAGCCGCCACAAATACGCGGCCCGGTGTGTTTGCGTCAGCAGATGCAGCGGCGTCGGTTCATCGGGGCGCAGAATGGCGGCGAATGGTTCGGCTCGGTAGTCAGCACCGTCAACGCCGCCGCCGTTGTCGACACGCAACGATTGTGTGATCTCGCCTTTCTCGGAGTCATAAAAGTGAATGGTCCCTTCTGACGTTGTGGTGCCTTTGACCGTGATACCTTCGGAGGTCGTGATGATCGCCTCAGTGCCGTTGGCCGCCCACGCCGGGAAGGGAGGGCGATCACGATCGCGTTCACCCTTGGTTCTGCTGTCCGCATCGCGGGAAGAAACGTCGATGACTCGTTCTTTGCCGGATTCGATGTTCCACAGCGAGACTTTTGTGATCGACGCCTTGGAATTGTTGTTCTTCGTCTGCTTATCACCAAGACGAATCACGCTGATGAAGCGATCCTCCTTGGAGCTGACTTCGAGGTTGACGACCATTCCTTCTTGATCGAACTGGCGGATCTTTTCGAGCACAAACTGGGTGCCGGTCTTAACGACGTTCCAGAGCACGACACTGCGATCGACACCGGCGGTCAATAGACGCGAGCCATCCTTTCCCAGAAACACCGACTTGACCACTTCGCCGCTGTGCGCGTTGCGTGGCTGGCCCACGACTTTGCCGGTCTTCGCATCCCACAGCACGATTCGGCCTTCACGATCGCCGGTGAGCAGTCGGGTGTTGTCGGGCGAGATCGCGACGGTCGTCACGCGAAAACGATGCACGTTGTCGAGCGTCAATTTCGGCATTGGCCGTCGGCTCGCGAGCACATCCTTAGTGTTCCAAAGCTGTGCCTGCGCCTCGTATTTCGCTTCTTTCTGGCCGGCGGTTTTTTCTCGGCGAGCGGAGCTTCCGCGGCCAGCGGTCAGAATCCATTGGCCGTCACTCGAAATATCCACGACGCCGTACATACTAGTATCGGGAAGGACCGCCAATTCACGACCGAACGATTTGTCATTGTCGATCCGGGAATCCCAAATCCGCACTTCGCCATCGAAGCCGGTGGTCAGCAGCTTTTCGCCATCGGGAAAAAAACGCATGACGAACAGATCGAGGGCGTGACCTTCTTGGAAGACATTGTCGTCGTCGTCATTAAAGACGGTCGGCTGCCCTGTCACGGTGTTGACCGGCAATCCGGTCTCACTGTTCCAGACTCGCGCGGTTTGATCGCGTGAGGCTGAGATGACGCGCTTTCCATCACGGCTAAAGGCCGCCGAGTAGACCGAATCGCGATGGCCAAGACCTTCGTTCTTGGCATTGAACTGCACCGATCTGCGCGGCTCGACATTGGAAGCCGACGGCTCTTCGGGTGCGGTGGTCTTCTTGGAGTTGTCCTTGTCTGACCGCGGAAAACTGGCCAACACATTTTCGGAGGGGACCGGCTCCGTGGGACCGTCGGAACCACAACCGGAGGTTTCTGATTGGCATGAGTTGTCGAGGACGCTCACGTCCGAGTCCGCTGGTCGAAACGCGGCCGGTCGGCCAGGTTCTTTGGGAGGATTCTCAAACAACCCCCGAACCTTGAGGTACTTGCTCACATTCAAGCTATGCACGTTCTGGTCATAGCTACCGGAGATGATGATCAGATCGGAGGAATTTGGCAGCGGCAGGCAACCGCGGACCGAGCCACCGTGGCCATAGATAGGTTTTTCACGCTTTTCGTAAGGCAGCTTTTTTTTGTCGTCGTTACGGTCCCAGATCGAGATCGTTCCATCGTCTCCGGCGACCAGCAATTGCGAGCTATCCTCCGAGAACGCCACCGACCGGACTCGCTCGACGCGGCTGGAGTGCTCGCCCAACTTGACCGTCGCCTCCGTATTGATCTTCAGAGGAAACTTCTTATCCAGACCCTTGGTCGGCTTCTGCCCTTCCTTGGTTGGGGGATTGACTTGCCAGAGATGCAACTCCGCGGCCGGACCGTTGCTCACGGCATATTTGCCATCGTCGGTTAACGCGATCGCGACCACTCCGCAATTCTGAACGATCTTCTTGTCGTTCCGATCATTCTGCTGCTCGGTCGGATCGGGCTTCTTCTCCTGACCATCAGGCTTTTTCTCCTGACCAATGGACGCCTCCTCCGTGCCATTGGGCTTCTCTTTGTTCCCTTTGGGCACGACTTGGAACTGGCGAATGGGGAGGAGTGACAATTGGTTCGCGTTGGCCTGCACTTTCCATGAGTAGGCCACTCCGCTGACTTCGTTCTTTGTGGAAGTGCCCGCGACCAACCACTGGCCGTCGCGTGACCAATCCACGCACTTGACACCATAGAGCACAGTTTCGCTGACGACGAGCTGACGTTTCTCTTCCTGACAATCCTTTTCCACCGACCACAAACGGACCGTGCGATCGTCGCTCCCAGAGGCGAGTCGCTTGCCATCCCTGGAGAACTTCAGCGCGTAGACCGGCTGCCCGTGCCCTTTGAGACTGATCCGTGGCAGCTTGTCAGGGGCAGCCAGTGACCAAACACGGATGACGCCGTCGTCGCCCGCCGCCGCGATGTCGACCCCATCGTACGACATCGCAACCGCACGCAAGCGCGTGCCGAGTTCCAGACTGCGAATCGGCTGGTCGTCGCGGATATTCCCATCCCCGTCGATCGGCCAGACCACAATGTTACCCAGACGGTCACCGTAACCGGCCACCAGCTTTCGTCCGTCACCGCTCATGCCGATTGACTCGACCGGCTTCTTCTGCCAAACCGCTTGAGGCGCATTGGCGGCATCCATCAACAGTTTCCATTCCGGACCAATCGGGCCCAGAAGTTTCTCGTCGTATCCGTTCTTAAGTCGATTCAGTTTTTCACGGGCGGCCTTGTAGTCTCCTTCATAGATGACGCGACTTGCGTCCGCCAACCCAGCCTTGTACGCAGCTTTCTTTTCGGCGACTTCGGCTTTCGCCTGTTCGGTCTTTGCGACAAGGGCCGCTGCCACTGCCATGGCCTTGGCCTTGTCCGCGTCGGCACGAGCGACTTCCGCTTTCATTGTGTCCGCTTGGGCTACGGCGGTTTCTTTCTTTGCCTTCTGCGATTCCATCTCGGCGGTCTTTTTCTCGCCTTCGGCCATCAACGCAAGTTCCACCGCCTTTTCTTTCTGTGCCACGGCAGCAATGCGTTGTGCATCGGCAGCAATGCGTTGTGCATCGGCTTTCTTTTGGTCCTCTTTCGCCTCTCCTTCCTTTTTCTCGGCAGCTAGCTGCTTCTTCTCGGTAGCCGCTAAGTCGAACTGACCCTTTGCGGCGAGCGCACTGACTCCAGCGAATCCGATCAGCAGCACAATGGCGGTCCGCTTCAAGACCGTCATACGGCGGACCCGGCCCTCGCGTTCTTGGCGAGCGAGCAGCAGCTTCGATCGCGTTTCCGAATGCGATTCGGCCTTCGTGTCGAGCACTGCTAAGCCCAGATCAAAGTCCCCTTTCACCAGCGCGAGTTCCGCGAAGTTCTTCTGTGTCTCAGTCAGCCCTACTCGGGCGACGTCGTTGCCGGACCATTCACGCAGCGATTCGTTGTAGAGCGCGACTGCGTTTTGATAGTTCGTGTAGCCGACGCTGGGGGCCTCTGCGGCGGGCTTCGCTTCTGTGGTGGGTTTCGCCTCTGTGGCGATTGGAGCGGCAACGGTGGTCATCTCTTTGGCACGATCGGCCAGCGTATGGCTCGCGGCGTGCTTCATGTAGTCGCGGATGGCATTCTGGAAATCCACGACCGTGCGATAGCGATCCTCTGGCTTGGTGGCCATCGCCTTCATGGCGATGTCGATCAACTCGCCCTTTTTTTCGGTTTCGCGAATGATGTTGTCGACCACGACGCGGCGAACCTCCGCCAACTTCGCGCCCGCCGACATGGTCCCCCCGGATTGGCGCGACGAAAAATCGTGCGGCGGCACTCCCGTGACCACTTCAAACAGCATCGCCCCCAGCAAGTAGATGTCGCAGGCCGGGCCGATTTTGGCCAGCGGCCCGGTGATCAATTCCGGCGGCATGTACGCCGGCGTTCCCGATCCCAAACCGGCGAACGTCGCGATCGGCAGACGCTTCTTGCCCTCGCCAACCGGCAGAGCCAGTCCCCAGTCGAACACGATCGTCTCGCCGTACCCGCCGAGCATCACGTTTTCCGGCTTGAGGTCGCGGTTGATGATGTTCCGCGAGTGCGCGAATCCCATCGCATCGGAGACTTTCATCAGCACTTCGAGGTTTTCCTCGAGCGTCATTTCTTTGAGACGCTTATTCCAGCCGTCACCGCGGACCCATTTCATCGTGTAGAACAGCGAACCGTCCGGAGCCTTGGCCAGTTCGTAGATGGGCACGATGTTGGGATGGAACAGATCGGCCGTGACCACCGCTTCGGACAGGAACATGTCGGTGCGGTGCTTGATCACCGAGTTCATGGTGCCGCTGGCCTTCATCTTGGAGGCCTGCGCCTCCGCCATCGGCTTCAGCGTCTTAAACACGACCTCGCGGCCGAGCGACTGCTGCCGGGCGACATAGACAACACCCATGCCACCTTCGCCAAGTTGTTTGACCAGCTTGAAGTCGACGCGCGGGATCGCTCCGTATTGCAACCCGGAAATGGAACGCATCGCGACGTTCAAACTGTCTTTGTCGATGCCTTCGACTGTCTCCGAACCGACAACATCAGTTCCGTCGATGGAGGTTTTCCCGCCCGTGTGCGTGGCGTGCGACCTGACGACGGAGTCCCCTGGGCGTCTCAGTTTGGGGTCTGCCACGGTCGGGACGTTGGCATGGATTTCTCCTTCGACGGCACTGTCAGGACCAACCATCGTCTTGCCGTCAAACAGTGGTTCCGGAGCAATCGTGCCGTCCGTGGCGATCGTTTTTCCAAAGGCATCCGCTTGAATCGTCTTGCCGAATCCGTCGTCCTGGTTGGCCGGTGCAGAACCGTCCTCCAACATGGTCGTACCGGCTGCATTGAACGAACCGAACGCGCCCTCCGGAAGCGTCTTGGTGCCGTCGTCCTCTAACAGCGTCCCCTCCGCAGTCCCTCCTGTGGAGTCCAGCACCTTCGTTTTCTCAGCGAAGCCGTCTCCCCCGAACTGGTCGAACGCTCCATCGGGCAGCGTTTTTCCGAAATCTTCCTCCGGCGGCGCGTTCTCCTCGCTCGCCGCGATGTCGTCCATCATGATCGTTTTCATGGAGTAGTCGTCGTCCGCGAGTACGGCGAGCACACCATCCGGCAATGTCTTGTCGGCGTCGAAATCGCCGGAGTTTTGTCCCGTCGCGTCCGCACCGAACCCGACCATCGTCGCGCCTTCATCAGCGTGGGCCGGTTCGTCACCAACCATCGTCGCGCCTTCATCAGCATGAGCTGGTTCGTCACCAAGCATCGTCGCGCCTTCATCAACGTGAGCTGGTTCGTCACCGAGCATCGTCGCGCCTTCATCAGCGTGAGCTGGTTCGTCACCAAGCATCGTCGCGCCTTCATCAGCGTGGGCTGGTTCGTCGCTAACCACCGTTGCGCTCTCATCAGCGTGAGTCGGTTCGTTACCAACCGTCGTCACGCCGCCATCAGCGCGAAACGGATCGTCAACAACCACCGTCGCGCCGTCACCAGCAGGAGCAGGTTCCGCCAACCCCTCCGGAAGCGTTTTGTCGAATGCTCCCTCTGGTAATGTCTGATCGAGATCTGAGACCGGTGGATTCTGGTCCGGTCCTTTGGGAGGTGTCTGATCGCCATGCTTGCTCATATTTCTGCCCCGCAAAACGAAATGCCGTAGCGTCCTACGGCCGTGGTAGCAAAAGAATCGACACCCCAAGCCAGACGCCTTGTGGGCAATCTACCGGCCGAGACAACGTGTCTCAAATCCCTTCCGGGGAATCGAGTGTATCGAAATGCCGATACCCGAAACGATCGCTTCAAGCGGACTTACCGGAGACAGCCGCAAGGTCGATCGGAGCCGCCAAGCGTGTCAATGGTGCTCGTCGTGGTCTTCGACAAAAAACAGCACCGACTCCACCGGAATATGGACCGGTACGCGGCGCGCTCCTTTGAGCTGTTCAATGACCAGCAGGCCGTCATCGGCAGAAGTCAAAATCCCTTTGATGGGAATCACCCCCGCGAGACGAAAAGAAACCACAATCGTCTTGCCCAACAATTTGCGGAGGACTTCATTCATCGCCTCACCCCGCCTTCACGAAGTTGGCACTACCACCGAAACAGCGCGGTTCCCCAAGTCAGGCCCGCACCGAAGCCACACATCAAAATTGCATCGCCGGACTGAATTCGCCCCGCACGATGCGCCTCGTCCAGCACCAAGGGGATCGAACCTGCCGACGTGTTTCCATACCGATCCACCTGCATCGGCACTTTCTCGCGTGGAATCCCCAACTTCTCGATCGCGTGATCGAGAATGCGAGCGTTCGCCTGATGTAAGCAGAACAACGAGACATCCTCAATCCGCAGCCCGGCTTGATCGAGCATCAGGCGGATCGTGTCTTCGACCATCCTCACGGCCCAGATGAAAACGTTGCGACCGTCCATCTCCAAGAACTGACGCCCCGCCGTAATGTTGTCGACGGTGACCGGATTCCGAGTTCCCGCTGCCGAACACTCCAACAATGGTCCACCGCCGCCATCGGCACCTAGCTGATAGCGCAGCAGACCTTGCTCAGGAGTGCCGCGTGAGACCAAGACCGCACCGGCTCCGTCACCGAATAACGGTGCGATGGTCTTGTCGAGCGGATTCACAATCCGGCTACAGCAATCGGCTCCGATCACCAACGCCAACTGGCTGTTGCCGGTCGCCACATATTGCGACGCCGTCGCCAGTGAGTACACAAATCCCGAACACGCGGCTGACACATCGAACGCCGGCGCATCCAGTCCGAGCTTGTCTTGCACGAGGCACGCGGTCGAAGGGCAAAGATGATCCGGCGTGAACGTCCCCACGATCAGCAAGTCGATGTCCGCCGCGCTCACGCCCGCATTGTCGATCGCTCGCCGCGCCGCATCCACGCATAAATCGCTGGTCGCTTGATCGCGACCCACATGACGCCGAGCAAAGATGCCGGTCCGCTGCTCGATCCAATTCGGGTCAAAACCGTAGCGCTCGCGCAAGTCCGCGTTCGTGACGATGTTCTCTGGAACGTAAGAACCGCTGCCGACAACCTTCACGCCCATCAACGTGCAAGTCCGGCGTGGATTGGGCCGCCGCGACGGATTGGGCGAGGCTCGTTTCGCTGGCGCGGGCTTCGACGGCGCGAGTTGCGGAGTCGGTTCACAAGCGACCTCCGCTCCGGCCGATTGCACAACAAAGTCAATCGACGATGTGCGGCAATGAGGCTGCGACTCGGAAGCGTGTTCGAGAGAGCCGGAAGACGGAATCAAATCCACAAGCGGGCCGGATCCAACCGACAGAGTGCTAGTGTGCATGGACCAGTTGTCCTGAGCCCGATCACGTCAATCGAAGTGGTTTCAACAGTTCCCAGCCGCTGAGCAAAACAGACCGACGGTTCAGGCGGGCGGAGTATATCTGTGACTTTCACGGATGCTAGAGCCGCGAAGATCATCTCCACACAAATTCGCAGAAGAGGAGAATCAAGGCTCCGCGAGCCAACCAAATGGATGCAAGCAACATGGTCGCGGCGTACGCATTTTGTGGGACGGACAATCCTGTCCGTCCTACGTTTGGTGGCACCTGTCCGCGATGGTTCGACGGCAGGTCTCCGGAACCAAGTGACACTCGGTCTGCTAACGATCGTCCGACCTGGAGACCGGCCGTCACCGCGCATCCTGGCCGCTTTTGACCTTCAGACTTGCAGTTGCTGAGCCTTGGGCTTGTGATAACCGCCCAGCGGTATTGGGGCAGTAACGGTTGAGGCACATTATGGCGTCTGAGCGGCAGTTACTCTTCGCGGTTCTGGCGTTTGAGTACGAGATCCTCAACTTGGAGCAACTCCAACTTGTGTGTCGCGCGTGGGCCGAGGATAAGTCGAAGCCGCTGGCCGATCTGCTCATCGAGTGGCGCTGGCTGACCAATGATGACTTGGTGAAAGTGAACGGTGCCGTCGATCGCAGCCTCGCCAAGAATTACGACAACGCGCGAATCGCCCTGAACGGCGTCATGGTCCGTCCTGAAGTGCTGGCTGCCCTCGATCTGATCAAGGACGACGTCATCCAAGAGGTCTTGCAGCGAACAAACCCGACCACCGCACAGCTCGTCAACGACCGTTATCGGTTGATCGATGATTTCGCGTACGGCGGTTTGGGAAAGATTTGGCTGGCCGAAGACACGGTCATTCGTCGCCGGATCGCCTTCAAGGAATTGCAGCAGAAGTGGCTGAAGAACAGCGGCATCGTCGATCGGTTTGTCGAGGAAATTCAGCTTACCGGACAGCTTGAGCATCCCGGCATCGTGCCGATCTACGATCTGGGTTTTCGAGAAGACGGCATGCTGTACTACACGATGAAGTATGTGAAGGGGGTCAACATGGAGGACGCGATTGTCGCACTCCATGAATTGCCGCGCCGGAGCGGCAAGCGGCATTTGGCCTTCACACGCTTGCTGCGGCAGTTCATCGCGGTCTGTCAGGCGGTTGGGTTCGCTCACGGGCACCGAGTTCTGCATCGCGACCTCAAGCCACAGAACGTGATGCTGGGCGAATTCGGCGAAACGCAGGTGCTCGACTGGGGCTTGGCCAAGCTCGTTAATGTGATCGACGAGCACGAGGGCACGGCCATATCGGGCGCAAAACCCGATAAACCGGTTCGAAAGACGATGTCGAATTGGACCCTGGGCACGGACACAGAACTGGCCAAGGTCGGCAAGAACCGTCGTCGCCACGTCGTCGTCGACGCGCACACCGACACGCAGTTAGGACATGTCATGGGGACTCCGGCCTACATGTCGCCGGAGCAGGCGAAAGGTTTGAACGACCAACTCAGATCGAGCACCGACATCTATTCTTTGGGAGCCATCCTCTACAAATTGCTGACCAACCAGCATCCGGCAAACGGCACCGTTGACGAAACGTTGACACAAGTCATCGCTGGCAAAATTGCGCCGCCGCGTGAAATTGATCCCAGCATCCCCGTACCGCTCGAAGCGATTTGCCTTAAGGCGATCGCCATGGAGCCAGGCGATCGCTACCGGCATGCGCTCGACATCGCGGCTGACGTTGAAGCGTGGCTTGCTGACGAGCCGGTCTCGATCCATCACGATTCGTGGCGCGAACGATTTCGTCGATTGAGGAAGCGACATCCCAAATGGGTGGCCAGTTGCGCTGTTGCAGTGGTTATGGGATTCGTCGCCACCTTCGGATCGATGCTTTACCAAGTGACACTCCGAGGCAACCTCAAGGCAGCGAATATCAAACTTAAGGAGGCCAAAACGTTAGCCGATGCCAAGAACGTCGAACTTCGGGAACTCAACGCGAAGGAACGTGAGGCCGCGCGACGCGCAGCATTGAATGCAGAACGTGCAGAGGCCGCGCGTCAGACGGCCGAAAAGAGCGCGGATACCGCAGAACGGCGACTCTATGTGGCGAACATGACGCTCGCTCAATCCGCGTGGAAAGAGACGCGGATCGGTGAAATCGTCCGCCTGCTCGATCGGCACAAACCTGCGGAAGGGCAAGCCGGTGGTCCGAAGGATTTGCGCGGCTTTGAGTGGCATTACTGGAATCGCCTTGTCCACACCTATGAGAGGAGTCTTGACCGGCACACAGGCGTGGTCCGAAGTGTGGCCTTAAGCTTGGACGGCAAACGACTGGCGTCGGCCAGCCACGATCAGACGGTCAAAGTGTGGGACGCCATGACTGATCAGGAAACGCTCACGTTGACAGGGCACACCGACTGGGTCCGCTGTGTCGCCTTCAACTTGGACGGGAGCCAACTGGCGTCGGCGAGCAATGACCAGACGGTGAGAATCTGGAACGTTATCAGCGGAAAGGAACCACGCGTATTGAAAGGTCACTCCGGCGACGTCACGAGTGTGGCATTCAGCCCGGACGGAAAATGGCT
>CAMDEA010000091.1 GCA_945893045.1 Planctomyces sp. SH-PL62 | reverse complement strand
TCCACCTGCTCCCGAACCGCTGGCATCAACAACTCGGATTTCACTTGTGGGACATCATCCATGATCGACTCCAGAAAGAGGTTCCGAACATTTTCAACCTCATTCTGACAACTCTGTATTCATCGCGCCAGGCAAAATTGGCACACCCGAGGGTTCTGGCACCTCTCCCGACGACCCGCCGCCCGGCTTTGACCGGCGAGCGTTGCGAACCGTCACGGGGCGTGGGTTTTCGACAACCAGCGCCGTGTGGCGAATCGGCATCATCCACCCTTGAGCTTGATGCCTCCGGGAATCATCGTGGAGGCCGTACTCGTCGAATTCGGTCGTGGTCCTTGATGATGAGGCTCGTGGCTGGCCGTGGCCCGGTGTTTGCTGCCATCTCGCAACGTGGCTGTTCCCGACTCAGGCCCAGCAGGTTGGACTCGTGAAGACTCTCGCCAAACTCATCGCCATATTCTGTCTCGTCTCGGCCAGTGCCGACCACGAGGCGAGTACGCTGTCGGCGGCGGACGTGGAAGTGCGGCTGAACGACAGCCGGACGCTCCGCGGTTCGGTCATTGAGGGTCAGACCAACCGGGTTCAGCTCGCGTTGGAGTTGCGATCCTCCGGTATCACGATTCGCCGGACCTTGGCTTGGAAGCAAATTGCTGAATGCAAAATCGTTCCTCAGTTACCGAAGCGAGCGGCAGCGCGGCCAGAGCCGCTCCCAGCCAATGAGCAATTTGAGAGCACTGCGTATGACTCCGCGCTGCCGTTATCGGAACTGATCGTTTCCGCGCAGTCGGTCAGCACGTTCGGCAGGCTGGATTGGGATTCGCTTCGGCTCTCATTGCAAGGCTTCGATCAACTGGGATCGCCCGTGCCGCTCTTCGGCACTCTGCAAGTGACTCTGTGGGGACTCCGCGAAGAAGTCGGGCGACCACAACGCATCAACACACCCTCCGGCTCGATTGATGTGGCGGGGCAGCGACGGCTGGATCTCGACAAGATTCAAACCTGGACGCGCAGTTTGGACTCGACCATCCAACGACTGCCCGGGATTGGAGTGCCAACGGGAGCGCGACCAGGTGTCGGCGGAATCGTTTACGAAGATGTGACGGCCCGTCCGTGGAGCACCAGCGGATTTGGAAGCCAGTCCGTCACGGGCTTTGAGGGACGTCAAGATCGCGGCCGGCCTGTTTATGAACGAAATCCATCGGACGCCGTGCAGATGCTGCTTTCGTTGCCTCGACCGCTGCCCGATTCTGATCCGCAACGCTTTCCGCTCGGCGAAGTGACTGTCGAACTGTTGATGCCGGGAGTGGGTGTGTTCTCGGCGACATCTCCGGGCGTGGTTCTGGTCCATCAAAGCCCGCTGCGACAAGAGCTGCTCAACCAGAGCGGTTCCCGGTTCTTCTCAAATGAACTCACCACGGATGGTCGAGGATTCGGAAGAGAGATCAGACAACCATTGCAACTGCGACAAATGACTCCACCGTTCCCATATCCCATCGTCACGATTGCCCCTGTCCCTGTGACTGCTCCTAACCCTCTCCCTGTTGTCGGACCTAATCCTCCGGCTCCCGGTGCCCCCGCACCTAATCCGATCCCAGTGGTCGGTCCGTATCCTCCTCCGGTTTCTGTCCCTGCTGCCCCCGACCCGAATCCGGTCCCTGTGAAGATTATTCCGTAAACGAGTTGTTACGGCCAAAGTGCGGCATCCTCACCATCCAGCCGTAGTGTCAAGCACTTCGCACTGCCGCCGGCTTTGATGAACTCGCCGAGTTCCGTGGCGTGAGTCGTGTAGCCTCGTTCGTTCAAGCTGCGTTCCAATTCCGGGCAGCCGGTGTTGAGTGCGACGTGCTTGCCGACGACCACCGCGTTGCAGGCGAATCGCGCCGCCTCGTCCGGTGGTACCTCGATCAGCGTCGGGACGTGTTGCCGCAATGCGGCTTGTCCGTATTCGTCGAACGCGGGTGGGAAGTAAATCGCTTCGGTTGGGCTGAGCGGACAGAAGCATGTATCGAGGTGATAGAAGTAGTCACTGACGAGTTGCAGTGGGATGACTCGGCAGCCGAGTTCTTTCGCCAGCCATTGCTCGCCGCCGACGTCGCTGCGGATCAGATATCCGGCAAAGAGCGTGTCGCCGCAGAACAGCGCATCGCCCGCACCTTCGAAATCCCAGCCGATGGGCAACTCGCGAGTTTCAAACCCGGCAGCCTGAAACCACGCGGCATCGACTGCTGTTTCTGGTTGTCGAGCAGAATGCCGAAACCGCGCGAGATATGCTCGGTCCCGCCACATCAGCGCGGCATTCGCGGTGAAGACCAGATCCGGCAGGCGCGGGACTGGGTCCAGGAGACGAATGTCGGCTCCGATCGAAATCAACACATCGCGAAGTTGCCGCCACTGTGACTCGGCCAGCGAGCGGTCGCTCTGCCGGCTGCGACTCATCCACGGATTGATCTCGTACTCGATGCCGTAATGGTCCGGCGGGCACATCAAGATCGTCGGTCGGTCGAAGTGCGGCATGAGAAAGCCTCCATGCAATGTCGTTGACGCGGTCGCACTATCTGCCGACGTTCGCAAGCTGTCGAGATCATTCGTCGCTCGCTCGCGTGGTTGCCCGGCTCATCGCGTGGGGCTAACGTGTCGCGCGCACCGATCCAACGCAATCAGGAGACTGCCCCATGTCTGACGTCACGATCAAAACTCGCGAGAACGGCCCGCTGCTTGTGACCGGCCCGATCACGCTTTGCGACCATCTCGGCAATAAGTACGACCTGACCGGCAAGGAAAACGTCGCACTCTGCCGTTGCGGAGCCACTCAGAAGCGTCCCTTCTGTGACGGTTCGCACAAGACGAACGGCTTTCAAGCGGCCGAAATCGTTCCAGCCCCACAGTAAAGCTCCGTATCAAACCTGCCCCATTCGCGCTCCACTGAATTCGCGCGGCCCTTGAATGAAGGAGATGCCGCGCGAATTCAATGGAGCGCGAATGAATCGCAAAACTTGATTTGCTCGTAACAACTGCCGTGACCAAGGACTCGACCACGTTCTTTCGAAAGCGAGTGCCCGATGTTTCGCTCCCTTCTGTTCGTTGCCGCGTCCGTATGTGTGATGTCAGACGCGATGGCTCAGTCGCCAGCCGATGCCGATGCGGCAGCGATTCGCTCAGGCTTGTCTGACTTACAGAAAACAATCGGCGAGCTGAAACTAAAGAAGCCGGACGAGCGGCTGCTCGCGGATGTCGAGGTCTACGCGAAGGGGATTGAGTGGGCGCTGCGGCACAACGAGTTCTACATGCCGCCGCTTCCGAAGGACGGCTCGAAGCCGAAGACCGAGCCGAAGTCGAAGTATCCGCAGTACGCGTTGAATGCGCTCAAGACCGGGCTGAAGCGAGCGGAAGAACTCGCGGCCGGCAAGCCGAGTTGGCCAACGCAGACTGGCAAGAGCATTCGTGGTTATGTCTCGCGAGTGGATGGTTCGGTGCAACCGTATGCGGTCACACTGCCGGAAGGTGTCAGTGCGAAAGGTGCGAAGCGTTGGCCGTTGTACGTCGTACTACACGGGCGGGGCGGCGACCGTAATGAGATCCGGTTTTTGGAAGATCACCACGATAAGCCGTGGCCGAAAGAGGGGCCGCTAAGCGTCGCCGACTTCGTGCAGTTGGATGTGTTTGGCCGCATCGACAATTCGTACCGCTGGGCCGGCGAGACCGATGTGTTTGAAGCGATCACGGACGTCAAACGGCGTTACCGCATTGATGACCGACGCATTGTGCTGTGGGGATTCTCGATGGGCGGAGGGGGCAGTTGGCATTTGGGCGTGCATCATCCCGACCAGTGGTGCTCGGTCGGGCCGGGAGCGGGGTTCGTCGATTACTACAACTACCAGAATCGCAAAGAGCCATTGCCGCCGCATCAGCACACCGGGCTGCACATTTACGACGCGCTGGATTACACGCTCAACGCCTTCAACGTGCCGATCTGCACCTATGGCGGAGAGCTCGACAAGCAGCTTGCAGCCAGCACGCTGATGGTGGCATCCGCGAAAGAACAGGACGTCGAGATCAAGCTGCTGATCGGGCCCAACACCGAGCACAAGTTTCATCCCGACTCGTTCAAAGAATTCATGGCCTTCCACCGCGCGAACGTCGAACGTGGCCGGCCGACTTCGGCGCAACGCAAAGAGATTCGCTTCATCACCTACACGCTTAAGTACAACCGCTGCGATTGGCTGACGGTGGAAGAGCTGGTCAAGCCCCTCACCGCGGCGAAGGTTCATGCGACCGTTGCAAAGGACGGAGTGCTTTACATTCAGACGGAGAATGTCGCCGCGTTGCAGATCGCTCGCGACATGGCCGACCGGGTCATCATCGACGGCAGCGAACATCCATTGGCGAATGCCGGCGGCAACTTGCTTCCCGGAGTGGACTATGTTCGCAACGGGCGGAAGTGGGAGGTTCTCGACTACAACCAATCGCGCGCCTTCGCCGCCAATCCGGAACTCCACAAACGACACAACCTGCAAGGCCCGATCGACGACGCCTTTATGGAGCCGTTCCTCTGCGTATTGCCCACCGGCACCGCATGGCAAGAGAGCCACTCCGCCTGGGCCAAATGGACCTATGACCGATTCACTCGTGAGTTCGACAAGTGGTTTCGCGGCCGCGCCCCGACGATCAAAGACAGCGAATTGACCGAGGAGCAGATCGCGGACAACAACCTGATCCTCTTCGGCGATCCGTCCTCGAACGCGGTCATAGCGAAGGTGATCGCAAACTTGCCGGTGACTTGGACGAAGGATGCGCTCGAAGTGGCCGGCAAGACCTACGATCCGAAGACGCACGCGGTCTCGCTGATCTTCCCGAATCCGCTGAACCCGACGCGATACGTCGTGATCAACTCCGGCCACACACTGCACGACGCCGAGTTCATCGGCACCAACGCGCTGCTCTTCCCGCGATTGGGAGACATTGCTGTTCAACAATTCGAGCCGGCAAAAGCCGGTGGATTCACCGAAACGACGCAATGGGCGACGTCGTTCGATTCGCACTGGAAGCTGCCGAAGTGAATTCAAATCCGTAGCCCAACCCCTTGTGGGTCGGTCGATTCGAAGATGCCGGAAGCAAATCAAAATCATCCGACCCACAAGGGGTTGGGCTACGGATTTTTCCAGTTCACGCGGCTTCAATCTGGTCGGCTTCGAGGCAGGCCATCGTGTAGAGCAGGCGTTGCTCTTCGCAGCGTTGGAGATATTCGAGGGGCATGGCGGCGATGACGGCGTCATCGAACTCGACGATGAATTTCTGCTTGGGCTTCTTGCCGCTGAGCTCCATGATCGTCGCGGTCCAGCCGGCGAAAGAGACATCGGTGAAGTCGGGCGAAGTCACCCCCTCCCGAACACGCACGCGTGAGCCGATTGCCAATTTGCCGGTCGAAGAGTTGCTCATGCGGACTCGTGCGCTCCTGGCTCGCAAGGTTCGTCGATTCATCCCGGCTGTCGCCGAGCGGGGCGGAACTATAGTTGCCGGCTCTTGGAGCGCAAAGCGATTGGCCGAGTGGCGTGCCAATGGAAGCATCCTTGACGCTTGGGGGCGTCGCCGGGATGCTCCATCGTGATGACGTGGCGAGTGGATTCGTCGCCGGCTCACGTAGTCGCACACGCTTAGGGAGAAGTCTCATGTCCGATACGCCTGCTTCTGGTCGTTGTTGGGTCGGCTTTGATCTCGGTGGTACCAAGATGTTGGCCGCCATCACGGACGAAAAATTTCACCCGATCGTGCGCAAACGGCGGAAGACGCACAGCGAAGAAGACAACTCGACCGGCATGGGCCGAGTCATCAGCACCATCGAGAAAGCTCTGGAAGAAGGGGGCATCTCCAAAGATCAACTGGCCGGTATCGGCATTGGCTGTCCGGGAATGCTCGATCTGGATAAGGGCATCGTGGTCGAGGCGGCGAATCTCGGCTGGGAGAACGAGCCGGTGAAGGACAAGCTTGAGAAAGCGTTCGGCTGTCCGGCCGTGATCCTCAACGACGTCGATGCCGGCGTGTATGGCGAGTATCGGCTCGGCGCGGCGAAAGGAGCACGCACGGTGCTCGGCGTCTTTCCGGGAACCGGTGTCGGCGGCGGTTTGGTTTATGAGGGGACGATTTTTCGCGGAAAGAATTTTTCGTGCCTGGAAGTCGGACACATGCAAGCGATCCCCGATGGCCCGCGCTGCGCCTGCGGTCGGCTCGGCTGCCTGGAAGCAGTCAGCAGCCGCTTGGCAATCGCGGCGGCGTCCGCTCAAGCGGTTTTCCGCGGTCATGCCCCCATCCTGGCCCAGTTGGCCGGCAGTGACTTGGCGAACATCCGCAGCGGCGTCTTAGCGGAAGCGGTCAAAAAGGGAGACAAGGTGATCGAACAAATCATCCGAGACGCAGCCAATCACATCGGCACCGCGATTGGCGGGCTGGTGCATCTACTCGCGCCGGATGTGGTCGTCTTGGGAGGCGGCTTGGTCGAGGCCATGCCCGATTTATACGTCGAGCAAGTTTCGATCGCCGCGAAGAAGTGGGTGCGCCCGACATACGCCAAGACCTACGAGATCGTCGCTACGAAGTTAGGCGACGATGCGTCCGCGCTCGGAGCAGCCGCCTGGGCCGAGGCGACTTTCGCGAAGAAGTAGTTGCTCGCAGCGGCGATTGCCCAAACACCGTGGTTTGATGAGTTGGCTCCCAAACGCAGGCTGCGAAATGGTACAAGACATTTGCTGGCGCGATCGAATTTTTAGGCACGAATCCGCAGCGTTGTGCCATGTCTCGCGAAAGCGACGACTTTCCATTCGAAACCCGTGACCTGTACTTTGGCATTGGCCGACGACCGACACATCGGGCCGTGTTTACGATCTGCCACGATAAGGTGTTGGTCATCGCCATTCGCCATTTGGCTCAGCGCGACCTTGCACTGGATGACTTTCTCATTCAAAAGGCCGAGGACGATTGAGCTCATACCACCCGCGACAAATACAAACCCCTCTTGATTGCCTGGCCCAGAAGGGAAGTCATCGGTGAGTGAAACCATCCTGAGCCACCGACGTCGTGTTCTGTTTCTCTGCACTGGCAACTCGTGTCGGAGCCAGATGGCGGAGGGTTGGTTGCGTCATCTGGCGGGGGACCGGTTTGAAAGCCTGTCCGCCGGAGCGAAGCCGGCCGGATATATCCATCCGCTGGCCGTGCAGGTGATGCGCGAATCGGGCGTCGAGATTTCGCAACAAGTGAGCAAACACATTTGCGAGTTCTTGCCGCCGGAGGGAGCTCCACCGGACCTCATCATCAGCGTCTGCGGCAACGCCGAGAAGGAATGTCCGCTGTTCCCCGGCCGCGTCGAACGCTGGCACTGGCCCTTCGACGATCCGTTTCACGCGGTTGGCTCCGACGAACAACGGCTCGCGGAGTTCCGCCGCGTGCGCGACGAGATCAGGGCGAAGATTGAGAGTGGTCTCGTTGTGGAGAAATGAATGCGAGTCGCAGGAGCGACTCACCTACATTCTCGAACGGAGCGGTTTTTGAGTCCCGCCAGGGACGGCAGAAATGTTCGGTCAGTTTCTGTCGTCCCTGACGGGACTTCTTAATTCAAGAACATCCGATTCTGAAGTGCTGGGCTATTTTCGGGTGTCCCTGACGGGACAAGAACCAAAGCGATCAGTCGGAGTACGTCGCTCGGCCGCTTCTGCGACCGAGATTCCGTGTTGCTCTCCGTCGCCGAACTCCACACAAAGCTCACTCGCGGCTCAACGTCTCGTCGAGATTCAGCAGCACGTTGGCGAGCACCGTCCAGGCCGCTAACTCCGGTCGATTGAGTTCGGAGGGTATGGCGTGTTCGCCAACCGCGAGCAATGCGTCCGCCGCGGCGATCTCTGTTTGAAATCGAAGCCGCTCGGCCGACAGCAGCCGCAGTAGCGATTGCGTTTCGGCATCCGACGGCTCGCGAGCGACCGCTCGGCGAAACGCGAGCGTGATTCCCGCGCGATCGGAGGCCGGTGTGGACGACAACACTCGCTGAGCCAGCACGCGTGCGGCTTCGACGAACTGGGTGTCGTTGAGCAGTGCAAGCGCTTGTAGCGGCGTGTTCGTTCGCTGACGGCGCAGCGTGCAGGTTTCTCGCGTCGGGGCGTCGAGCTGCAACATGCTCGGCGGCGGCACTTGGCGTTTCCAATAGGTGTAGAAGCCGCGCCGATACAGCCCGTCGCCGGTCGAGACGACGTATTCCTGAGTGCTCTTCGTGTCGTAGGTGATCGCCTTCCAAAGATCGGCCGGCTGATACGGCTTGACGCTCGGCCCGCCGAGCCGTTCGGCCAGCAGACCGCTGGCGAACAACGCCGAATCGCGCAGCACTTCCGCGTCGAGCCGATAGCGCGAGGCGCGAGCCAGCAACCGGTTTTGCGGATCAAGCCTGCGATGCTCCGGCGCGATCACCGAAGACTGCCGATATGTGGCCGAGGTGACGACCTCTCGGATCAATCGTTTCGTGCTCCAGCCGTAGGTCAGGCTTTCCAGCCTGACCGGATTGGCTAGCGAGCCGGGTGAAGGGTTCGGGTCAGGCTGGAAAGCCTGACCTACGAAATCAACAGCTAACCAATCGAGCACCTCCGGATGCGACGGCAGTTCGCCTTGCACGCCGAAGTCCTCGGCTGTCGCGACCAAGCCGCGACCAAAGAGCTGTCGCCAGTGCCGATTCACGGCGACGCGAGCGGTCAATGGATGCCGAGGATCAGTGAGCCACTTCGCGAACGTCAGCCGATTCGGCGGCGCGTCATTCGGTAATGCGAGCAAGAACGACGGGACTCCAGCAGCGACCTTCTCGCGCGGTTGATCGTACTGGCCTCGTTCGAGAATGAACGTGTCACGCGGCTCGGCCTGATCCTGCATGACCATCGCGCTGGTGAGGGTTGCCAGCAACGACGCCTCCGCCTGAAGTTGCTTGATCTCGTCATCGAGCGATTTCTTGGCGCTCGCATCAGTCTCTTTCGGCAGCGCGGTCAACTTTGCCTGCAATTCGCGAATCCGCTGCTGTAACTGATCCTGCTGAGCGACCTGTTCCGGCGTCGGCAGTCGCAGTTCGGGGACGGCGTTTTTTTGCTTGCCGCCGTCGATCCCTTTCTCCGGCAGTTGGTTGAAGTACGCGAAGAGCTGATAAAACTGACGCTGCGTCAGCGGGTCGAACTTGTGATCGTGGCACTGAGCACACCCGGCGGTCAGCCCCATCCAGACGGCCGAGGTCGTGCGGACTCGGTCGGCGACGTACTCGGTACGGTACTCTTCGGGAGTGACGCCGGTCTCCTCGGTAATCATGTGGTTGCGATTGAAACCGGTCGCGATCCGCTGCTCGATCGTCGCGTTCGGCAGCAAGTCGCCGGCGAGTTGCTCGATCGTGAATTGATCGAACGGCATGTCGGCGTTGAAGGCGTTAATCACCCAGTCGCGCCAGCGCCACATAAACCGCTCGTGGTCGGTGAAGTAGCCATGCGTGTCGGCGTACCGAGCCTGATCGAGCCAGTCGCGGGCCTGATGCTCGCCGTAACGCGGCGACGCCAGCAGCCGATCGACAACTCGCTCAAACGCCGCCGGTTCGTTGTCGGCGAGGAATTCATCAACGTCATCAACCGACGGCGGCAAACCAGTCAGATCGAGCGTGACTCTTCGCAGCAACGTGACGCGATCCGCTTCGGGCGACGGTTGCAATCCGGCGGCTTCGTTGCGAGCGAACACGAAACGGTCGATGGGAGTTCGAGATTCCCACGCCTCCGATTTGAGATTTGAAATTTGAGATTTGAAATTCCGCCAGACCGGCAACACCGGCCGTGTCGGCGTGACAAACGCCCAATGCGTCTGATACTTCGCCCCATCGGCGATCCAACGTTTGAGTGTTTCTTTCTGAGCGACGGTCAGCGACTGATCAGAGTCCTTCGGCGGCATGACATCGTCATCGTCCGCAAAGATGCGCCGCACGAGCTCGCTGACTTCCGGCTTTCCCGGCGCGATCGGCGCGCGGCCGGACTTCGCCGCCCGAATCGCCTCGTCACGCATATCGAATCGGAGTCCCGCTTGCCGCTGCTTCGCGTCCGGCCCGTGACAGCGAAGGCAAAAGTCCGCGAGGATCGGTCGCACGTCGCGCGCGAAGTCGATGGCCGGCGGAGTCTCTGCTCGCGCATCGTTGCTCGCGATCGCAAACACGCAGACGATCAAGCTGGCGAAGCGCATGTTGCTCTCACTCGTGGGGCAGGTTTTCAACCTGCCCGGCCAACAGGGCAGGTTGCAAACCTGCCCCACGAATCACACCAACAGCCTGCCAGCGTAGCCAACGCAGCGCGACGTGTCGCCGCTCGCCTCGGCAGAGGTGGCGTAGCCGACTTCGATCGAGCGATTCAATCGGCCGAGCTTCTTGAGCGTCTTCATCACGATCACGGCCGGCACGAGGCCGCACATGCTGATGTGGTTCGATTGGCAGGTCTCGAAGAGCGAGTCTTCATTGAGCCGGTCGAACTCCGCCAGCGCCAGTGCATCGAGCCGGCGGGTTTCGTCGTCGTCGGCATAATGGTTCATGTCGCTGGAGATCAACAGCAGCGGTGGGTCGAGGAAGTTCTCCAGGACCGACGCGAGGCCGCGCGCGAAGTCATCGCAGCGTTGCAGAGTGGCCCCGCTGACGCAGATGCCGACAACCTTGGTCTGCGGCGCGAGCCGATGAATGATCGGCAACTCGACTTCGATGCCGTGCTCTTGCTGGTGCGCCGCCGCGTCGAACTGCAATCCGGGAATTGCTGAGACTAATGCGCGAGCCAGTTCGAGATCGGATTCCAATTGCCCGCCGGGGAACGACCAGACGCGATTCGGCGCGACGGCCCAATCGAGTCCGTTCGCCGTGTGCTTCGGTCCGATCACGATCACCGAGCGCGGCAACTCGATCCGCTTGAGCACATCAGCCGCCAGCTTGCCAGAGAATCGCCAACCCGCATGCGGCACCATTGCTGCCGAGACTTGGCGTACTCCCGTCTCCCCCTCTCCCCTTCTCCCTCTCTCCCCCTCTCCGATCATCCGATCCAACTCCGCCGCCACACCGGCCGGGTCGCCCGGGTAAAACTTTCCCGCCACTGCGGCTGGTCGAACATCCGCGCCGGCTGCTGGCTTCGGGGTCATCTCGACGGTGAAGCGATCGCACGAAGACAACGCTCGCAAGCTGAAGAGCTGTGACCATTCGGGGGCGACGACTTGAGCCAGCAGGCCGGCGTCGCGCAAGAGTTGTTCCGGCGCGAGCGTGCGATCGAACACAAAGCCCTGCTTGTTGCGTTCGCTGACGAGCACCCCGCGCGTGGCCGAGTCGATGCCAGAGAGATCCGGTTCCGCGACCGTGCCGTGCATCGCCGTGTCATCGAGCGTGAGGATGTCGATTCGCAGTTGATCAAGCGGCAGATTGCGCCCCGCGAGGGCTTTCGCCAGCGTCTCGCATTGCGTGAAGAGCGTCGTTTGCAACGGGTATTTTTCTTTTGGCGACAATCTCGAGACCGACAACCAGAAGTCTGTGCCCGGTTGAGTGATCTTCACCGCGACGCCATGCACGTCGGCGTCGGGAACTCCGGGGCAGAAATAGAGCGGCGTCATGCCGCTCAGCAGAGCCACCACGGATTGCCGAGCGAAATTTGTGAGCTGTTCAAACTCGGACGCCGTCAGCAACGGTCGCGGCGGAACGCTGACGCTCATCTGACCGGCGCTCGACATCGGGCCGTGAATGACGTCTCCCTCGAAGCGGAACAACGTTGTGTCGTCGGACTTCCACGCGGTCGGCGGCAGGCCGGCCTTCACGCAGACTTGATTCAAAAACTCTTCGCTGTCCCAAGCGTTGTCGGTCGCGACGCCGGGCAACAGTAAGCCGCGCTGCTGACCGCGAATGATTTGTAATCCGTGCTTGCCAATCGTCACCGCGTTGATGCGTTCGAGACCGCGTTCGGTGACTTGCTCTGGAGCAAACAGCAACCAGACATCCAGATCGAGATGCGGCAATTCGCTGACGGAGACCATCGGAAATCGCGGATCGTTCGTCGCCGTGCGATTTGCCGCCTCGCGCAAGCACTGATTCAACTGCATCGCTTGCCCGAACGAACCGCAGCAGGAACGCAATCGGCCGCGACGTTTCAGGCTGACGAACGTGCCCGACACGATGTTCAATCTCATGCCGCTGCGATCGAAAGCAGACGTTTCGGGTGCTCGCCCTTCGGCGGCGGCTCGCACCAATTCGGCGGCGGTCGCGAACAGAATCTGCCGCTGCGTCGGCGAGAGGTTCGGAGCGGTCTTGGGAATTTGCACGGTGATGGTTCCTGGTGGAGCGGCGGTTGGCTTGGCAATCGTAGCAGGCGCACTCCGTGTGCCGTCCGCAGTGGGCGAACCGGCTGCACTAATGGGGGTACTTGCAAGAGGCGACGGCACACGGAGTGTGCCTGCTACGTTGGCGTCGCTCGGCCGCAGTGGCCGTTCCGGCAACACGAGCGGCTTGTCCCGATCCGGCGAATGGAACTGCTTCATATCCACCGGCTGTCGCTTGCGGCCCCAGTTGCCGGGACGGGTTCCGAAGACTCCGGCGATGTGTGTGCCGCAGTGTCGGCAGCGGTCCCCTTTGAGCGCGTACTCGCCGAGTTCGTACCAGTTGCGTTCGATCACCACCTTGTGGCAGTTCGGGCAGTAAGTGTTCTGCCGAGTGGAATCATCGACGTTACCGACGTAGACGTATTTCAGCCCGGCCTTCATCGCGATGTCGCGCGCGGTGATCAGCGTCTCGTGCGGCGTGCGCGGTCGGTCGAGCATTCGGAAGTCGGGATGAAACGCGGAGAAGTGCAGCGGGACTTCGTCGCCCACCGCTTCCAGAATCCAATCACTCATCTGCCGGAACTCTTCGAGTTCATCGTTGGCCTGCGGGATGACGAGGTTCGTGATTTCAAACCAGACGTTGGTCTCGTGCTTCAGCCAGCGCAGCGTGTCGAGCACCGGCTGCAAGTGCGAGAGCGTCGTGCGGTAGTAGAACTCTTCGGTGAACGCTTTCAGATCGACGTTCGCCGCATCCATGAATTGATAGAACGCCCCGCGCGCCTCCGGTGTGATGTACCCCGCCGTCACCGCGACCGACTTGATGCCGAGTTCCTTGCAGGCTCGCGCCGTGTCGATCGCGTACTCGGCCCAGATCACCGGGTCGTTGTACGTGTAGGCGACACTCGCGCAGCCCATCTCCAGCGCGGCGCGTGCGACCTCATCGGGTAACGCGCGCTGGCTGAGCCGCTCGGTTTCGCGCGACTTTGAGATATCCCAGTTCTGACAGAACTTGCAGCCCAGGTTGCAGCCGGCCGTTCCGAAGCTCAGTACGCTGGTCCCTGGCAGAAAATGATTCAGCGGTTTCTTTTCGATCGGGTCGATGCAGAAACCGGTGCTGCGGCCGTAGGTCGTCAGCATCATCTGCCCACCGAGGTTCTGCCGCACAAAGCAGAAGCCGCGATCGCCTTCCTTCATCACGCACATTCGCGGGCATAGATCACACGCGACGCGATCTCCCTCGCGGTGCCACCAGCCGCCCGGCACGATGCCGTCCGCGTGCAATGCTTCGAGGTTGCTCAGCCCCGCAATGTGCGACGATTGTTCGTCTTCGATCTCGTCGGTTCGCAAGATCGGTAATGCTGTCGTCATCCCTCACTCCTTTGAGTTATTTAACTCGCAGGATTGTAGAGAGCGACTGCGGTCCGACAACCAATGAAATCAAACGTCGGATCCCTCTATTCCGGTTGGGAATGAGTCTTCTTGTCCGAATGCGAAGACTGCGGATTCAGTTCATCCAACCCATCGGCCATTCGTTGGCGGATACGTCCCATCGCAATGGCAAGCAAGTGCAGACCAATCGAGACGACGACCAATCCGGCAGCTTCCACGCATTCACGGACGATGTCCTTGCCCCACAACCGACCGAAGAAAGGTTGCGGGAGAAACGCCACGCAGAGGTTGGCGATGGCACCTAACAACGCCAACCCCGCAGCAAAACGACACAACACGGACGCGAACCGGCAAGCGTGGACGTTGCCGACCATCGCGTCGATGGACTTGCGCTCGATCAACGCGCGCCGCTTCACCAGCGATTCGCATTCAAGACCACAAACAATCTCATCGTTGACGGTCGATTGCTGACACTCGCGGCACACGGCTCGGCCGCATCCCCGACAGACGGCAACGGCATCTGTGGTTGAGTGAAGGAAGCACTTCATCAGGAGAATGCCATCGAGGGACTGTTGGCCGCAGCTTCGTTGCCGATCACACGGCTACGCGAACAGCCGCTCGATCGGCTGAGCCTCGTAGATCGGATACGGCCGGCCGGTCGCGTCGTGCCATGCCGCCTCGGCGGGAATGCCGAGGGCGTGATAGATCGTGGAGGCGAAGTTCTCCGGCTTCTGCGGATCGGAAGTGGGATAGGCCCCGCTCGCATCGGAAGCTCCGAGGACTTGTCCGCCGCGCACGCCGCCGCCAGCGAACCACGCGGTTTGGACCGCGCCCCAGTGATCGCGGCCGGAGGTCTTGTAGATTTCTGGAGCGATGTGGCTGATCCGCGGAGTGCGGCCGAACTCGCCCGCCATCACGACCAGCGTGTCGTCGAGCATTCCGCTCTCTTGCAAATCATCCAGCAAGGCGGAGACGGCGAGGTCAGTCGGCGGGAACAGAAAACTCTTGAGCATCGGGAAATTGTTGCCGTGCAAATCCCAGCTTCCGAAGTTGCCCATGTTGACCTGCACCATGTTCACGCCGGCCTCGATCAATCGCTTGGCCATCAGCAGCGACCAGCCGAACGAATTGTCTCCGTACCGTGCGAGCAGTTTCGGATCGGCCTTGCGCACATCGAACGCTTCACGCACTTTCGGGTCGGCCATCAATGAGACCACCGATTGACGGATACGGTCGTAGTTTCCAACCGACGCTTGGTCTTCGAGATGCCGCTGTTGTTGCTCGACGATGTTCAGAATTTCGCGACGTTCGCGGAACCGCGGCGCGAGCACTCCTTCGGGCAGCGTGAGATTCGGCACCTCGAACCGCCAATCGAGCTTGTCCGCAGGCTCGCCCTTGTGCAGGTTGAAGAGGTATTTCGGAAACGCTCCGGAGTACGAGTGATAGGCGTGCGGCTTGTCGGTCGCTTCGATGAACCACGGCTCGTGCTTGTGGCCCAGCATCCCCGCGAACTGACCGGAGAACGTCCCAGAGTTCGAGTGGTACAGCTTCTCCGGCAGCACGACGCTCGGCGGCAGATGATTGCGCGGACGCGTCGCCGATCCCGCGATCGCGGCCATGCAGGGCAAGTCAATCGACTGTGGTGTCATCGAGCGATACGTCGACGGCACGGCCGACTTGCCCGTCAGCATCATGTAGGTGCCCGCGTTGTGATCGTTGTTGTTGTGCGTCAGCGATCGCACCAACGACCAGCGCTCGCTGCGCTGAGCCAGCAGCGGCATGTGTTCGCAAATCTGAATCCCCGGCGTCCGCGTCGCGATCGGATTGAACTCCCCCTTGAAGTCCACCGGGCCGTCCTGCTTCATGTCAAACGAGTCATGCTGCGAAAGTCCTCCGGTCAAAAAGAGGTAAATGACCGCTCGCGGTTTTTTCGTGGCGACGCCCGTCTCCGCCGCGCGAGCACGCCAATGTGCGACATCGGCTGACGACAGCCCCAGTAATCCCAGAGTCCCGGCTTGCAACATCGCTCGGCGCGGAACCGAACGAGAATCCATCAGACTGGCTGTCCGTTGCATGGCAGGTCCGCCTCGAAAGGAACGGGGCTCTTCATCACGACAACGAGCAACCTACCTTCCAATTCAGTCAGGCACAATCATAGTATCCCGCCGCGCGTTGAAGACCGTGCAGTCCTCGCGAATCTGGCCGAGGCGACTTGAGTGTCGCCTCCGACGTTCGAGGAGCTTCGCCAATGAGTGGGGATCGTCGCTCCCAGGAGTTTGTGCTCTCGCGATTCGCGAGTTGGCCGACCTGTCGATTCCCGGCCGCCCCGCTCGCCTGCGCGGTTTCTTGTTTGGCTCTTGGTGCTGCTCGTCACCCTCGCCTGGGCTCGCACCGCTGACGCCGCCGACGCTGCACAGATCGCCGGACTGTTCCGCACCGGCAAGTATTCGGACTGCGTTGAGGCCACCGCGAAAGCGATGACCGAGAGCGAATTCAACGAGAACTTCCGACTGCTAAAGATTCGCTCGGAACTGGAACTCGGCCGCTACTCCGACGCGGCGGAATCGCTCGACGCCGGACTGAAGAAGTTTTCCACCAGCATCGAGCTGCGCTGGCTGGGCCGCGATGTTTGCCGCTTCAACAATCAACCGCAGCGAGTCGCGGAACTTGAAGAAGAAATCGCGAAGTTCGTGCAGCAGTCGGCGTGGCAATACAGCGACGCGAGGAACCGGCTGATCGTCGGGCGATTCCTACTGAATCTGGGAGTCGATCCCAAGAAGGTGCTCGACGGGATGTACAACGTCGTCAAGAAGCAGCAGCCGAGCTACGCGCCGGCATTTCTGGCGTGCGGCGAGTTGGCTCTGGAGAAGAACGACTTCGCGCTCGCCGCCCAGAATTTTGAACAAGCCGCAAAGCTCGATGCGACGGATGCCGACGCGCATTTCGGATTGGCTCAAGCGTTCTCGCACAGTGATACGGAGAAAGCGAATGCCGCGCTCAAGGCGGCGATGGAACGAAATCCGAATCACATCGGCTGCCTGTTGTTCGCCGTCGATGAGCACATCGACTCGGAACGCTACGACGATGCCGAGACGATTCTCGATCAAGTCGAGTCGATCAACCCGCTGCATCCGCGAGCGGCCGCGTATCGCGCCGTGCTGGCTCATCTGCGAAATCAACCGGAGAGCGAGAAACAGTATCGCGGCACGGCGCTCAAGCATTGGGCGACGAACCCCGAGGTCGATTCTCTGATCGGCAAGAAGCTGTCTCAGAAGTATCGCTTCGCCGAAGGAGCCGCTCATCAGCGGCAAGCATTGGAGTTCGACGCGAAATACCTGCCGGCGCGAATGCAGCTCGCGTCGGACTTGCTGCGGCTCGGTCAGGAAGAGGAAGGCTGGAAGCTGGCGAACGAGGTCTACGAGGCCGACGGCTACAACATCTTCGCGCACAATCTCGTCACGTTGCAGGAGAGCATTGAAAAATTCCGCACACTGGAAGAGGACGGCATCGTCGCTCGCATGGACGCTCGCGAGGCGGACATTTACGGTCGCCGAGTGCTCGACCTACTGAAGCGGGCGAAGCGCGATTTGTGCGCGAAGTACGACGTGACGCTCCCGTCGCCGATCATCGTCGAGATGTTTCCCAAGCAAGAAGACTTCGCGATCCGCACGTTCGGCCTGCCCGGCGGAGCGGGGTTTCTCGGCGTCTGCTTCGGGACGGTCATCACGGCCAACAGCCCGGCCTCGCAAGACGCGCATCCAACCTGTTGGGAGGCAACGCTGTATCACGAGTTCTGTCACGTCGTGACGCTCAACAAGACGCACAACAAAATGCCGCGCTGGCTGAGCGAAGGGATTTCGGTCTACGAGGAACGCCAAGCAGACAAGACGTGGGGCCAGACGATCAATCCGCTGTATCGCAAGATGCTGCTGGGCGATGAACTGACGCCGGTCAGTGAACTGAGCGGCGCATTTCTGCATCCACGCAGCGGTCAGCATTTGCAGTTCGCGTATTTCGAGTCTTCGCTGGTCGTCGAATACCTCGTCGAGAAGCATGGCCTCGACTCGTTGCAAAAGATTCTGGTCGATCTTGGCAACGGCCTGACGATCAATGACACGCTGGCTCGGCACACGGGATCGCTCGACGAACTGGACTTGGCGTTTGCCGCATTCGCTCGCGAACGCGCCATCGCGATGGCTCCGAACGCCGATTGGACGGAACCCGAATTGCCCAAGCGGGCGAATGCCGAGTTGCTCGCCGCGTATCTCAAAGAGCACCCGCATAACTATGCCGCACTGCAACGCCAGGCCAAGCAGTTGATCGCCGAGAAAAAGTTGGCCGAAGCAAAGCTGCCACTCGAAACGATGCGTCGTCTGTACCCGCTCGATGCCAGCGGCGATGGGCATCACGTTTTGCTCGCTCGCGTGCATCGCGAGTTGAAGGAGACTCCGCAAGAGCGAGTGGTTCTCGAACATCTCGCCGAGTTGTCCGACGACAGCGTGGACTTGTTCGCTCGATTGGCGGAGCTGACCTCACAAGCGGAGGATTGGGAATTGACTCGGAAATACTCACAGCGCTGGCTCGCCGTCAGTCCATTGCAACCCGCTCCCCACCGCATCGCGGCCGAGGTGGCCGAGAAGCTGCACGACGATCCGTTGGCGATCTCCAGCTACCGGGCGTTGCTGTTGCTCAACCCGATTGACGTCGCCGACCTGCATCTGAAATTAGCGACGGCGTTTCAACACAGCGGTGACTTACCGGCAGCGAAGCGTCATGTGCTGCTGGCATTGGAAGAAGCTCCGCGATATCGGGCGGCTCATCAGCGGCTTTTGGAGATCATCCAAGCGATGGAAATGGCTGCCGAGAAGCCGGCGGGAAGGGCTGCCAAATGAAAATCTCAAATCTCAAATCTCAGATTTCAAATTTCAAATTTCAAATTTCAATCACCTGTCTGGTCCTCATCATCGCGGCCACCGCCCTCGCTCAGCGGTCACCCTTTATGCGCCGCGAATTCCGGCCCGAACTGATGGATCGCAACGGCGTCCCCGAATGGAAGAATGCCGAACGCTTCAAGTCCGATGTCTTCACGTTCGTCCGCGTGCGGTATTCATCGGGAGGTGGGTACGGCGGACGTGGAGGAGGCAGTTGGGCGACCGACTGGCCCGATAGCGATCTCAATTTCTCGTATCGCTTGCAAGAACTGACCGCGTTGGAGTCCGACCCGAATGGGAAGATCCTGGAACTGACCGACGAGGCGATCTTCGATTACCCGTGGATGTACTTGATCGAACCGGGGCGGATGAGCCTGTCGGAAGCTGAAGTGGCGGGGCTGCGAAAGTACCTGCTCAACGGTGGCTTCCTGATGGTCGATGATTTTTGGGGCGACCTTGAGTGGCAGAACTTCTACGACAACATCAAGCGCGTCTTCCCGGACCGCGAGCCGATTGACCTGCCGCTTGAGCACGAAATCTTTCACTGCGTCTATGACCTGAAGATCAAGCCGCAAGTCCCCAGCATCCATTCCGACTGGCAGAGTGGCTACACCACCGACCGCCCCTGGGATCCAACGGCTCGCGAAGTGCATTATCGCGGACTCTTCGATGACAAGGGCCGCATGATGGCCATCATTTGCCACAACACCGACCTGGGCGACGGCTGGGAACGCGAAGGCGAGAGCGTCGAATACTTCAAACAGTTCGCTGAGAAGTGGTCCTACCCAATGGGCGTCAACATCGTGACGTATGCCATGACACACTGAAACTTTTTTAACCGCTAATCCACGCTAATCGTCGCTAATGGAAGAGAACGAGAATGGCTGCTGGCTTTGTCTCATTAGCGCGGATTAGCGGTTTCTGTCTGGAGGAAGCGTGACCGAGCATCTCGACGAATTCCTTTCCGAACAACAAGCGGTCGAACAGCTTCGTGGGGCGCGGCGGCGCATCGACGAGCAACTCTCGAAAGTCATCGTCGGTCAGGCCGACGTGATTGAGCAGTTGCTCATCAGCCTGTTTGCCGGCGGGCACTGTCTCATCACGGGTGCGCCGGGACTCGCGAAGACCCTGCTGGTGCGGTCGATTGCGCAGGTGTTTCATCTGAAGTTCTCGCGCATTCAATTCACTCCCGACCTGATGCCGGCGGACATCACCGGGACGGAGATTCTCGAACAGTCGGCGGACGGGCATCGGCGGATGCAATTCGTCAAAGGGCCGATCTTCGGCAACGTGATCCTGGCGGACGAAATCAATCGCACGCCGCCGAAGACGCAGGCCGCGCTGCTCGAAGCGATGCAGGAGCATCAAGTCACCATCGCCGGCGTGAGGTATCCGCTGGACGAGCCGTTCTTTGTGCTCGCCACGCAGAACCCGATTGAAATGGAAGGGACGTATCCGCTCCCCGAAGCGCAGCTCGACCGATTCATGTTCAACGTGCTGATCGACTACTTGCCTGAAAACGACGAGGTCGCCGTCGTGCAGCAAACGACGTCGCGCCGTCCTGAACCGATCGAGCCGCTCTACACCGGCGACGACGTGCGCCGCTTCCACGAGGTCGTGAAGAAAGTGCCGATCGCCGAGGACATCGTTCGCTACGCCGTGCGACTCGCCGCGACCAGTCGTCCCGGTCAGCCAAACACCCCGCAGTTCGTCACCGACTGGGTCAGTTGGGGCGCGGGGACACGAGCCGCTCAATACGTGGTGCTCGGAGCAAAAGCTCGCGCGCTGTTGCAAGGCCGCAATCATGCGACCGTGGATGACATTCGCGCTCTGCTGGCTCCGGTGCTGCGTCACCGCATCCTGGTCGGCTACCGTGCTGAAGCCGAAGGGATCTCGGTCGATCACGTCATTTCTCGGCTGCTGGAAACTGTCGCGCCACCTTCTGCCTGATTGCCCGGCCGTTGGCTGATGGCTGAAAGCTGATGGCCGTTATTCCAAACCTCGATGATTGAAATAACAGCCATCAGCTTTCAGCCAACAGCCTTCAGCCGGACAAAGATACCGGGACCATCGTGATGACAACTGCGACTCCTGCCCATTCGCGAGCGAGCTACATCGACCCAGCCGCGTTGATGCGGATCAAGAACTTGCAATTGCGAGCCAAGGCGGTCGTCGAAGGTTTCTTGAGCGGCTTGCATCGCAGCCCGTATCACGGGTTCTCGGTCGAGTTTTCCGAGTACCGGCAATACACGCCCGGCGACGATCCGCGATATCTCGACTGGCGACTTTACGCTCGCTCGGATCGCTACTACCTCAAACGGTTCGAGGAAGAGACGAACTTGCGCTGCTACTTGCTGGTCGATCTCAGCCGCTCGATGGGGTTCGGTTCCACGCGAACCGTACCGCGACCGTCAGGGAGCGGCTTGCGAGGTCACGCCGGAACCGGGCCGCTCCCTAACGGTCGCGGTACGGAAACGGTCAGCTACGACAAGGCCGAGTACGCCAAGACGGTCGCCGCGACGATCGCGTACTTTCTCACGCTGCAACGAGACGCGGTCGGCCTGATCACGTTCGATCAAACGATCCGCGACTACCTGCCGGCTCGGTATCGTTCCGGGCATCTGCATCGGCTGATGATGTGCCTGGAACATCAACTGGCCGGCACCGAGACCGATCTCGGTTTGCCGCTGGAGCAAGTCGCAAGGACAGCTCGCAAGCGCGGAGTCGTTGTGTTGTTGTCCGACCTGCTCGCGCCGGTTGAGCAGCTCGAAACAAAGCTGGGTTACCTGCGGTCACAAGGACATGAGGTGATCGTGATCCGAGTGCTCGATCCGGCCGAGGTCAACTTCACGTTTCAGGACGAGGCGATGTTCTTCGACCTCGAATCGGGCCGCGAGTTGTACGTCGATCCGCAGGCGATGCGTGCCAATTATCAACAGCGATTCAGCGAGCACGCGCAGGACTTGTCCCGCGCGTGCAGTTCGCTCGGCATCGACGTGTACGATCTGACGACCGATCAACCGCTCGAACTGGCGTTGTTCGATTTGCTGAACTCGCGGATGCGCCGCGGGCGGCAGGTCACGCGACGGCGGAGGGTGTAGGTCAGGCTTTCCAGCCTGACCGTTTTACGATGAATGGAAGCCGATGGCGAATCGGGGTCAGCCTGGAAAGGCTGACCTACGGAGCAGCGAATGGGCATTCTGGTTCCACTCTACCTGGCTGGTCTTACGGCACTCTCGCTGCCGCTGATTCTGCATTTGGTGCGAAGGACTCCGCGCGGGCGGCAGGAGTTCAGCTCGCTGATGTTTCTGTCGCCGACTCCGCCGAGGCTCACGCGCCGCAGCCGGCTCGATCAGATTCTGCTGCTGTTGTTGCGACTGGCGGCGCTCGCGTTGATCGTGCTGGCGTTTGCGAGACCGTTCTTGAGAGAAGCGGCGTCGCTGTCATTCGCGGATCTGACCGGCAAACGACTGGCGATCCTGATCGACACCAGCGCCAGCATGAAGCGCGCTGATCTCTGGCAACAGGCGGTGAAGCTGGCCGAGAAGGAGCTTGATCAACTCAACCCGCAGGATGACGTCGCACTGTTCGCGTTCAGTGATCGCTTGCAGACGATCATCGACTTTCAAAAGGAAGGAGCCGCACCGATCGCCGACAAGCCGCAAGTCGTCCGCAATCGTTTGAAGCAAATTCAACCGGCTTGGGGCGCGACCGACCTCGGCACCGCGCTGGTGAGTGTCGCGGGCGATCTCGATTCGGCCAGCGACGTGCAGCAGTCGTCGCTGGAACCGCAGATCGTCGTCATCAGCGATTTTCAAAGCGGCAGCCGCATCGAGGCACTGCAATCGTTCGAGTGGCCGAAGCGTGTGCCGGTGGTGGCTCGGCGCGTGTCGGTGACGAACCCCACAAACGCGCACGCACACGCGCTGCCGAGCGAAGACGGGGACGCTTCGACCGATGCTCGCGTGCGCGTCGTCAACGCGGCTGATTCGCGTAGCGATCAGTTCTTCGTCGCATGGCAAAACAAAACAGTACCGCGACCGTCAGGGAGCGGCCCGGCCACACGCTCGACGGGGCCGCTCCCTGACGGTCGCGGTACGGACAGCCGTAGCGACTCGTCAGTCGCCGTCTACGTCCCGGCCGGGCAGAGCCGAGTGATCCGCTTGCCGCGCGGGACCGATAACCTGCAGGCCGATCGCATTGTTCTGCGTGGGGACGATCACGACTTCGATAACACGTTCTTCGTTGTGCCGCCACGAAAGCTCGAAGCGACGCTGCTGTATGCCGGAAAGGATGCGGCGGAAGACCCGGAGGGCTTGCAGCTTTATCTCCGGCTGGCGGTGGCGAACGATCCGCTGCGGCAAGTCGAGATTCGTCCGCTGGAGGATGCGAAGGCATTGGCGTCCCCGGCCGATCTGGCTCCGCGAATCGTCATCGTGTCGCAGCCGCTGTTGGCCGAGTTGCAAGCGGCGCTCAAGCCGTATGTCGAACGAGGCGGAGTGGTGTTGCTCGTGCCAAAAGATGACGACGCTGCGGCGCTGCTTTCGTTCTTGGAAGATGTGGAAACGGCTGGTGTGGCACGCCCTGAGTCATCGAAGGGCGTGGCTGAGGTGGATTCCGGTGCTGACGAGTCTGGCCACGCCCTTCGCAAAGCCTCAGGGCGTGCCACCCAACTCACCAGCGAAAAATATCTGTTGCTCGGTGACATCGACTTCACGCATCCGTTGTTCGCTCCGTTCGCGAGTCCGCGCTACAACGACTTCACCAAGATTCATTTCTGGAAGCATCGCCCCGTGACGCTCAAGTCGCCGGCCACGACACGCATCATTGCTCGATTCGACAACGGTGATCCGATGCTGCTGGAACGAAGCGTCGGTCAGGGACGAGTGCTCGCCTTCACCAGCGGTTGGCATCCGGAGGACAGTCAGTTGGCGCTCTCCAGCAAGTTCGTGCCGTTGGTCGGAGCGTTGCTCGATCTGGCCTGCGGCAGGTCGGAAGTTGCCGACAGTGTTGTCGTGCATCAGCCGGTGTCGCTTCGCGATCATAGGCGAGCGGGGGGCGTCAGCCCCCCGGTGAATTCGGTGCCGACTGACACACCGCAAATTGGGGGGCTGACGCCCCCCGCTCGCCAAGACAACGTCATCGTGATCCACACGCCGGATGGATTGGAGAAGCGGCTCGATGCGGACCTCTCGACGTTCTCCGAAACCGATCAGCCCGGTATTTACCGAGCGAAAGTCGGCTCGACGGAAACGCGGTTCGCGGTCAATCTGTCGCCCACCGAGAGCAACACCGCACCGCTGAATCTGGAACAACTCGAACAGCGCGGCGTCCGTTTCGGAGCCGATCTGACTCGCGTAGAACGCATCGACCGAGAACGGCAACAACGAGACACGGAACTCGAAAGCCGGCAAAAAGTCTGGCGCTGGCTGATTGTGGTCGCCTTGGCAACGCTTATCCTGGAGACGTGGTGGGCGGGCCGAGCGGAACGGCAAAGTAGGTCAGCCTTTCCAGGCTGACCCATAAAGAAAGTCGGTCAGCCTTTCCAGGCTGACTCTTCTGGTTGCGAGATCCATCGACGGTTCGGGTCAGGCTGGAAAGCCTGACCTACAACAAACGAGGTCATCCGATGATTCAGGATCGACTCTGGCTGGAAGTGGAAAAAGTGGCGGAGCGCTATCAACGGCTGCGCTTCTGGCGAGCGCTGACCGTCGGGTGGTTTGTCGCCGCGATCATGGGCCTGTCGCTGGTGGCGATGGGTGTTGAGTCTGCTCGCAACGTCTCAACAGTGCTGCCGCTGCTGGGAGGCGTGGCGGCCGTGCTGGTGTTGGTCTGCTCGTGGCTGGTGACGGCATCGGCTCCGAGTCACGACTGGGTGGCTCGGCAAATCGAGAACGAGTTCCCCGACCTGCGCAGTTGCTTGCTGGCCGCCGTCGAACAACAGCCGGCGTTGCCTGATGGACGCTTCGGATTCTTGCAGGAGAGCGTGATCCGGCAGGCGCTCGTCCATGCGGCATGTCATGCGTGGCCGCAGGTCGTGCCGACGCGGCGGCTGGCGTGGGCAGTCGCGACTCAGTGCGTGACGTTGGGGCTGTTTGTTTTGACTCTGACAAACTTGCCGTTCAGCGCGGGTCGATCGGATCAGATCGCGAAGTCCTCGGAGAATTCTCCGACCGCCGCTGCGGCTGATGGTTTTTCGGTCGCGGTTGAACCGGGAGACACCGAAATCGAACGTGGCACCAATTTGCTTGTGCTGGCTCGTGTGACCGGCGAAGTGCCAGCCGATGCGATGCTCGTCCTGCAACCGGCGACCGGTGACGCGAGCGACTTGGCGATGTCGCGCAGCCTCGACGATCCGGTGTTCGGAGGACGCATCGCGACTGTCACCGAGGAGTTGGACTATTACATCGAACTCGGCGGGCAGACGACGAAGACGTTTCATGTCACGGTCTTCGAGTACCCGCGACTGGATCGAGCCGACGCGCGACTCGTCTATCCGAGTTACACCAGTCTTGAAGAACGACTCGTCCAGGACGTGCGGACGGTGTCGGTCGTCGAGGGGACGCAAGTCACGCTGATCTGCAACCTCAACAAGCCGGTGAAGTCGGCGACGCTCACTGCGAAAGGTGGCGAGCCAATCGTCCTCATTTCGTCCGCAGGCGAGCGGGGTGGCGTCAGCCCCCCGGTGGAGAACGTCGCAACCGAACAACCGGGGGGCTTACGCCGCCCCGCTCGTCGGTCGATGGCGGGGAATGCCTATCAAGTCACACTCACCGCCGAGAAATCTCAACGCTTGAAACTCGAACTGATCGACGACGCCGGACGCAAGAACGTCGAGCAGTCGGAAATCTCGATCAACGTGGTGCCGAACAAACCGCCGACGCTGAAGCTCGTGCAGCCGGCGAAGGACTTGGAAGTCTCGCCGCTGGAAGAACTCGATCTGAAAGCGACCGCGTGGGACGACTTCGGCTTGAAGCGGATGGGTGTCAGCTTCGCGATCGCCGGGCAGCAGGCCGTCGATGTGATCCTCGGTGAGAACGCCGCCGCGAAGCAAAAACATGAGATCGCCAACGCGATCAAGTTCGAGGAACTCAAGGCCGAGCCGGATCAATTGCTGTCGTATCACTTCTGGGCCGAAGACTTCGGTCCAGACGGAAACGTGCGACGCACTTCGAGCGACATGTTCTTCGCCGAGGTCCGGCACTTCGAGGAAATCTTCCGACAGGGTCAACAACCGCCGGGCGGCCAGCAACAACAGAAGCAGCAGCAACAGCAGAACAGCCCGGCCGGGCAACAGGCTCAGCAGTTGGCTCAGAACCAAAAGGACATCATCAATGCGACCTGGAAACTGATCCGCCGTGAGACCGGTTCCAAAACGACCGAGCCGTTTGCCGAAGACGTCGCACAACTCGTGACGGCGCAGAACGCATTGCTGGAGAAGTCGAAAGCCCTCGCTGAGAAAGTGACTGACGAACAATCGCAAGCGCACGTCGATGCGGTCATCGCCGCGATGTTGGAAGCGGTCCAGCAGTTGATGGCTGCTCACGAACTGAGCGGCAAGGCGCTAGCCGCCGGTCGAGAACCGATGACGACACCGGCGGCTAGCGCCGTGCCGCTCAAAGGCAACGCCGCCGCACCGCTGCAGCCGGCGCTCGTGGCCGAGCAGTCGGCGTATCAGGCGTTGCTCAAGCTGCGTGCTCGTGAGCATGAAGTCGTCCGCCAGCAGCAACAGCAACAATCAAGCAGTCAGCAAAGCCAAGCGCAAGCCCGCTCGCAGCAGCAACGGCAGCAGATGCAGCAGCTTGATCTCAAGAACGAAGAGAACCGCTACGAAACTCAGCGGCAGGCTCAGCAACAGCAGCAAGAATCGGCCGAGGACCGCGAGAATCGGCAGGTGCTCAATCGTCTGAAGGAATTGGCTCAGCGGCAGCACGATCTCAACGAACGGCTGAAGGATTTGCAGACGGCGTTGCAGGAAGCTCAAACCGCCGAACGCCGCGAAGAGGTCAAGCAGCAACTCAAGCGGTTGCAAGACGAGCAAAAGCAGGTGCTCCGCGATACCGACGAATTGCAGTCGCGTATGGAGACCGCCGAAAACCAAGAACGCATGTCCGACGAACGGCAGCAGCTCGAACAGACTCGCGATCAAGTCCGCCGCGCGTCCGAGGCGCTGGAGAAGGAACAGGTCACGCAGGCCGCCGCGTCGGGAACTCGCGCGGAGAAAGACTTCGAGGAACTCCGCAACGAGTTCCGCCGCCGCGCCTCGAACCGCTTCAACGAAGAGATGCGCGAGATGCGTCAGTCGGCCCGTGAACTCGATCAGGAGCAGAAGAAGCTGTCGGAGAAGCTCTCGGAAGCCGTTCAGCCTGACGCTTCAAAGGGGGACGGCAAGAGCAAGAAATCGCTGCGGGAAGACAACCCCGCCGACGCGATCGTCAAAGGTTTGACCGAGCAAAAAGAAAAGCTGACCAACCTCACCGAACGCATGAAGCAGACCATCGAGGAGGCGGAGCAGACCGAACCGCTGCTGACCGAGCGGCTGTACGACACGACTCGCAACCTGCAAAGCCAAAACGTCGATCGCGCACTGGACGCCGCCGGCCGTTCGCTGCAACGCGGGCTGATGCAGGACGCTCAACAAGTGGAAAAGATCGCCGGACGCGGAATCACTCAGTTGAAAGAAGGGGTCGAGAAGGCGGCTGAGGCGGTGCTCGGCGATGAGACCGAAGCGCTGCGGCGCGCTCGCGAAGAGTTGAAGAATCTTTCGCAGGAGTTGAACCGCGAGATTGCTCGCAATGCGCCGGCGGAGGGATCGCAGTTGCCGCGCGAGCGGCCGGCTCAAGAGGGAGAGAAGGGGAGAGAGGGAGAGGGTGAGAAAGGCAATGAGCAACGACCTGGCGAGCGACGTCCGGGTGAAAATCAGAATGGCGAACGTCAACCAGGACAGCGGCCGAACGGTCAACAACCCAATGGTCAGCGACCCGGTGAGCAACCACCGCAAGAAGGTCAACAGCCCGGACAGCAACGCGGCACGGGGCAACAGCCCGGCGAACGACAATCCGGACAACAACCGGGTGAGCGACAGCCCGGTCAACAACCAAACGGACAACAACCGGGGCAGCCGCAGCCCAGTGAACGTCAACCGGGACAAGCTCAAGGCGGACAACCTCAACCGGGACAGCAACCCGGCCAACAAGGCCAACCGAGCGAGCAACCGCAAGAAGGTCAGCGTCAGCCGGGACAGCCACAACCGAGTCAACGCGGCCAGCGAGGCGCTCCACGTTTGTCGGACAACAATCAAGCGGGTGGTCCTCAGCAGTTCGAGGGGGGCGCGAACCGCGAGTCCGCGCCGATCACTGGCGAAGATTTTCTGAAGTGGTCCGATCGTTTGCGCGATGTCGAGGAAATGGTGGACGATCCCGAACTGCGCGCCGAAGCCGCGCGCATCCGCGATCAAGCTCGCGCGATCCGTGCCGAGTTCAAGCGTCACTCGAAGGAACCGAACTGGGGACTTGTCCGAGTCAACGTCGCCGAACCGCTCGTCGAATTATCGAACCGTGTGTCGGACGAGTTGCTGCGCCGCAACTCAAAACAAGCCATCGTGCCGCTCGACCGCGATCCGGTGCCGCCCAAGTATTCCGAAAAGACCCGCCGCTACTACGAACGCCTGGGCAGCGGCAAGTAACCATCTTGTCCGGCCGATGGCTGTGGGCTGAAAGCTGATGGCTGTTATCCCAAAATCGAAGGCGTCAAAGTTGAGATCACGGCCATCAGCCATCAGCTTTCGGCCATCAGCCGGACAGAACAACGGAGTGCAGCATGATTCTCGCCGAAGTGACCTTGGGAGCGCGTCACTGGCTCGGTGGGGCCATGTTGTTGTTGATTGTCGCTTTGGCGGTCGTGATTTGGTCGTATCGTCGAGGCGGTTCGCGGTCGTGGGTGCGCGGGGTGGCGGCAGTGCTCAAGGGGATTGGGATCGTCGCGCTGGCGGTCTGTCTGGTGGAGCCGCTCTTCACGGGGACTCGGCCGCGGCCGGGGAGCAATTTGTTTCTCGTCGTCGCTGACAACAGCCGCAGCCTACAGTTGTCGGACAGCGGCAACCGACAGTCTCGCGGACAGGCGATGAAGGCGGGGTTGGCGGAAGAGTCCTCGTGGTTGACTCGGCTGGCCCAGGACTTCGATGTGCGGCGGTATGCGTTCGACACGAACGTGCGGCCGGTGAAGGCGTTTGCCGAATTGACGCTGGATGGCGAAGCGTCGGCGATCAACGGCACGCTGATCGCGCTGGCCGATCGCTTTCGAGGGCAGCCGGTCGCGGGCATCTTGTTGCTGACCGACGGCAACGGGACCGATCTGACGGATGTCACGCTCGATGCGAAGCAAAAACTCCCGCCGGTGTACCCCGTGACGATTGGCGCTGACAGCGGGTTGGTCGATCTGTCGGTCTCGCAAGTGGCGGTCAGTCAAACAAATTTCGAGGCGGCTCCGGTCACGATCACGGCGACGCTGGAAGGCCGCGCGGTCTCCGGCAAAGAGGTCGGCTTGCGAGTGCTCAATGAAGCGGGCGAGGAAGTCGAACGGCGGAAGGTCGAGCGATTGATTGACGGCGAGCCGTCCGTGCAACGGTTTTTGTTGAAGCCGGAGAAGTCAGGCATCAGCTTTTTCACCGTGCAGGCTTTTTTGAACGGCGAGGAAAGGCTGACGGAGAGCGACACGACTTCAAAAGAGGCGACACTCGCGAACAATCGTCGCATCGTCACAGTCGATCGCGGCGGCGGGCCGTTCCGAGTGCTGTATGTCGGCGGCCGTCCGAATTGGGAATTCAAATTCTTGCGGCGAGCGCTCGACGAGGACGACGAAGTCAAACTGATCGGCATGGTGCGGATCGCGAAGAAAGAGCCGAAGTTCGCGTTCCTCAATCGTGGCGAGCGATCGAACCCGCTGTTTAAGGGTTTCGGCAACAAGGACGAGCAGGCCGAGAATTACGATCAGCCGGTGCTGATCCGGCTCGGCACGAAAGACGCCGACGAGCTGCGCGGCGGTTTCCCAAAAAGCTCCGACGACCTCTTCCAATATCACGCGGTCATCCTCGACGACATCGAGGCGGCGTTCTTCACGCAGGACCAATTGTCGCTGTTGCAGCAGTTCGTCAGCCGGCGCGGCGGCGGGCTGTTGATGCTCGGCGGCAGTCATTCGTTTGGCGAAGGAGGTTATCAGCGAACGGCGGTCGGCGACATGCTGCCGGTCTATCTGGATCGCGGCGACCCGACGGCCGCGGATGCGGGTTATCGCCTGCTGCTGAGCCGCGAAGGCTGGCTGCAACCGTGGGTTCGTCTGCGAACCAACGAAACTGATGAATCGAAGCGTCTGACGTCGATGCCAGATTTCAAAAGTCTCAACGGCGTGCAGTCGATCAAGCCGGGAGCGTCGGTGCTCGCGCAAGTGACGAGCGCTGACGGCAAGGAATCTCCCGCGCTGGTCGTACAACCGTTCGGCCGAGGCCGTACTGCCGCGCTGCTGATCGGCGATCTATGGCGTTGGAATCTGAAACGCACCGATCACGCAGAAAGCGATCTCGAAAAGTCCTGGCGGCAAACGGTGCGCTGGCTGGTCAGCGACGTGCCGGGCCGCGTTGAAGTGGAATCGCGGCGCAGCTCAACCGGATCGACGCCTGCCGTCCAAGTGCTCGTGCGCGCGAGAGACGCGCAGTTCGAGCCGCTCGACAACGCGAACGTCGCGCTGCGAGTGCAGACTCCCGACGGTCACAAGATTGAGTTGGTCGCCGAGAGTAGCGACCGTTCGCCCGGCCAATACGAAGCGCTGTTCGCGCCGCGTGCTCCCGGTGTCTATCGAGCAACCATCGCCGTCACCGCCGCCGATGGCAGCGAAGTCGGCCAGCGCGAAATCGGTTGGACAGTCGAACCACAAACCGAAGAATTCCGGACGCTCGCCGTCAATCGCCCGCTGTTGGAACAGCTCGCGAAGCAGACCGGTGGCGAAGTGATCTCAGCCGACGACCTCGATCAATTCGTCAGCAGCCTGCCGAACCGCAAGATTCCCGTCACCGAAACTTGGACGTACCCGCTGTGGCATCAATCGTCAGTGTTTCTGCTGGCGATCACCTGCCTGATCGGCGAATGGGGATTGAGACGTTGGCGCGGAATGCCGTGAATATCCGCGCCATCCGTGTCTTCCGTGTTCTTCAAGGGGATGAGAGAAAACACGGAGACCACGGATTTCACGGAAGGACACGGATAGGAAACCAAGGACCACTCGAATGACCGCTTTCCTGATGCTGTTGTGTTCCGCAGGCTGGGCTGATCCGACGATCGAGACGCCACGAAGCCAGGTCTTGGTCGTTGTCGGCGCGGAGGGGGCCGATGAATATGGCCAGCAATTTCGTCAGTGGGCGACACGCTGGAATGACGCAGCGAAACGGGGACACGCAGAGTTCACTCTGATCGGCTTCGATGCCGCCGGCAAAACGGACGACCGCGACTTGTTGAAGCAGCGGTTGTCCGAAGCGGCGGGGTCGAGAGACCCGGCACGAGCGCAGGCCGAGCCGTTGTGGTTGATCCTGATTGGTCACGGGACGTTTGATGGCAAGGTCGCGCGATTCAATCTGCGAGGCCCTGATGTCTCGGCTGGCGAGTTGGCCGAATGGCTCAAGCCGGTGGAGCGGCCCATCGCGATCATCAATTGCACGAGCAGCAGCGGACCGTTCTTGAACGAACTCTCTGGACCGAATCGAGTCGTCATCGCGGCCACGAAGAGCGGCCACGAATACAACTTCGCGCGGTTCGGGGATTACCTCTCCGCTGCGATCAGCGATCCCAAAGCCGATCTCGACAAGGACGAACAGACGTCGCTGCTGGAAGCGTTCTTGCTGGCGTCGTCTCGTGTGAACGAGTTCTACGCCAGCGAAGGCCGCTTGATGACTGAGCATGCTTTGCTCGACGACAACGGCGACAAGCTCGGCACACCGGCCGATTGGTTTCAAGGCATCCGCGCGACAAACTCGGCGAAGAATGGAGCCGCGGTGGATGGCACACGCGCCGCTCGGCTGCATTTGGTTCACAGTCCACGCGAAGAACAGCTCTCGGCGACTCATCGCGCGCGGCGAGATGAACTCGAAGCCGAGTTAGCCGAACTACGACAGCGCAAGTCGCAACTCGCGGAAGACGAGTACCTGCAACAGATCGAACCGCTGCTCGTCGAACTGGCCCGGCTCTATGAGACCGCTGCGAAGAGCGAAACACGCTGAGACAATTGCGCCGCGTGTCGTTCATCCGTGCCCCGGCTCTGCCATCCGTGCGAAACCCTGCGTTCCTGGAATTGAAGTGCCGCACGGATGGCAGGGCCGGAGCACGGATAAGCGCGGGCCGAATTGGGCGCTAAGCGTTCGAATATTTGTAGGCCGCTTGAGCGTTCTTCCAGAAGAACTTTTCGGAAGTCGCTCGCCCGCGCGCGGTTACGTACTGATTTACGATCGAGAACAACACTTTGTACGACGCGGCCCGGTCGCTGACAGGCCAGTTGCTGCCATAGATCAGGCGATCGTCGCCGAAGATGTTCCAGATCGTGTCGAGGATCGGCCGGTAGAACTCGATGTCTTCGGGCACCTTCTTCTCGCCGGATTTTGGCTTGGCATGTTCGACAAGCGCCGAGACTTTGCAGAACACTCGCGCGTGCTTCGCGGCGGCACGCATCCCGTCACGCCAGGCTTGCGGCGGTTCGGCTCCGTCCACATCCACGTTGCCGAGATGATTGATGACGATCCGCAACTCTGGCAACTTCTCAGCCAGGCGAGCGACGTCGGCCGGCATGTCCGGTCCGCCATTCACGTCGAGTTCCAAGCCAGCGTCGCTGAGACGACGAATGTCGGCAAGGAACTCCGGCTGATCGAGTCCCGCTTTGACGGCTCCGTGATTCACGCGGATGCCGCGAAACATTTTGTTGGCCGCGAAGCGTTTCAAATGTCCGGCGAACTCCGGCTGGCCCGGAGTCAGGTTGCCGACGACTCCGATGATCGACGGATTCTTCGCGGCGAGTTCCAGCAGCCAAGCATTGTCTTCAACGCGCGGGCTGGCTTCGACAACGACCGTCTTCGTGACACCCAGCGGTGCCGCTTGTTCCAGAAAATGTTTCGGCAACACCGGGCGATACAGCGAGGCATCGTTCTTACCCGGCCAAGGAACACCTTCCGGCCGAGTCGGGTCGTAGAAGTGTGTGTGGCAATCGACCATCAGCGGCTTGTCGTCCGCTGGTGCCGAACGCTCGAAGAGATGCGCCGCGGTGAGCACGGCAACACCGGAACCGAAACTCGATGCTAAAAAATCACGGCGTGTGGACATGGCTGATCCCGGTCAACAGGAGTGACAATCAAGGTGGGTCTCTTTTTAATGGCTCCGCGTTGCAGGAGCGAGTCGCCTAACAGCCCGTTGAAAAATGGGGCGGCATGTAACCCGAAGCGTGAGCGAGGGTCACAAATGCCGTGATTTCATGAGTCGAACTCCCTCGCTTACGCTTCGGGTTACATTTTTTAGCAGGCTGCTAAATGGGAGGAACGAACATGCAAGCTCGGATTTGGCGGTCTTGGTCGGTCGTGGTTTTCGGCTTCTGGATGTGCTCGGTGAGTTTCGCCGACGAGGCTCCGCGCTACGTCCGTTTGGGCAGTGGCATGAGCGGGCACATTCATCCGGCCGCGTGCGTCACGAAGAATGGGACCGTGCTGGTTCTCTACTGTCAGACGGAAGCCAAGGACATGCGGCTGTGCCGGTCCACGGATGGCGGCAAGACGTGGTCCGAGCCGGCCGCGTATCTTCCGACCGCGAAGCTTTCCATTTATCCGGGTGCGCTGACGACGCTCAGCGATGGCCGAGTCTTGCACGTCTGGAACACTTGGTATCCCGATAAGAACTTGAAGAGCGGCAAGAATCGTTTCCCGCAGTATTCGCTCAGCAGCGATGACGGCCTGACGTGGAGTGAGCCGTTCGATCTGCCGAAGAACCCGGAAATGGAAAGCGTGCTGCGGCATCCGGTCGTGGAACTCGGCCCGCGCGAGTGGTTG
>CAMDEA010000090.1 GCA_945893045.1 Planctomyces sp. SH-PL62 | reverse complement strand
TCGTTCGCCGACATGCTCGGCACGCTCCGCCGACTCAGCGTCCGACAGCAGGTTTTGACCTTGGCCCTCGCAGGACCAGGGTCGCGAAAAATCCGCCAACTCCTAGAAAACGCGGTGGCCTTGGCCACCTAAAGTGCAAAAGTCGAACTCAGTCTGATCCATCTCGCAGCGGGTTGTCGGCCAATTCCGAAAAATCGTAGACCCGACCCCGGAGTTATCCAAGATCCAAAATCTCCGTCCCGACGTTGAGTTCTTTCAGTGCGTCGGCTTGGCGTTGATCACGAGGTTTCTCCTCCGGCCCTGCGACACCGGTGTCGTCCGCCTGCCTGGTCTTGGCGTGGACGTCGTCAATGATTGGCACGGGGAGATCGTCTCCGAGCAGCAGGTCGACATCCAGTTCCCAGAGGTGGACCCGGCGGGATCGCAGTGCTTCGGGCGCATCGGGTTCGGAGCCCGCAGTGGCGAGCAGCGGCAACGAAGGATGAAAAGCGAGCGCGGGAATCCACCACTTCGAGAATGTTGGTTCCGGAATGATCGCGACGGTCTTCCAAGTCTCGCAGTTCCAAATGCGAATCGTTCCCGCCCGGCACTTCGAGGCTAACAGAGTCCCGTCGCAGGAATAGGCCAGGGCTTCGACTCGGCTGGTGTGGCCATTCAGCGAGCGGAGCATCTCTCCACTCTTCACGTCCCACAGTTTGATTGTCGTGTCAGTACTTCCGCTCGCCAGTGTGTGTCCCGTGGGATCGAAGACGACGCTCCTGACCGTGCCCGTGTGCCCATTGATTGTGCGGAGCAGCCTGTTGCGGCCCACGTCCCACAGTTTGATGGTCTTGTCATTCCCCCCGCTCGCCAGTCTGCGCCCTTCAGGATCAAAGGCCAGGCAATAGACGGAGAGCTCATGCCCTTCGAGGAAGCGCAGGAGCTTACCGCTCGTGGCGTCCCACAGTTCAATCACGCCGTGATCCGTCGCGCCCACCAGCCAGCGTCCCTGGGAATCAAAGGCCACACTAAAAACTGTGCCATGGCATCGTCTTTCGAGCGCGCGAACAACTTCGCCGCGACTCGTCTCCCGCTGGTCGATGAATCCTTTATTCGTTCCGCTCACCAGCGTGCGGCCTTCGAAATCAAAGGCCACACTAAAAACGGAGTTCTGGAAGTGACCTTCAAGTGTGTTGAGGAGCTGACCGCTGTTCAAATCCCAGATCTTGATTGTCGAGTCAGAACTCCCGCTCGCGAGCGTGAGTCCCTCGGGATCAAAGGCGACGCACCTGACTGCGGACGCGTGGCCTTTGAAAGTGTGGAACAGCGTCACTCCGGGAACTGGCTGCCGGCCCCGTTCGTCGAGAATGTCCTCAGACTCTTCCGCCACCGCTTGATCAGGTGGGCGTTCCAGGCTTGGATCGTGAGCTTGATCGGCAGTGATCTTCGGCTGGGCCTCAGTCTGTGTCTCAAGGGGGCCTGCGGGGTGCGGACTAGCCGACCGAGCGACTGTGTTCCCTGAGTGGGCCGATAACAGTCCGGTGAACTTGTGCCACAATTTCGCCACGCTGGACACGTCCGACCTCACGATGTCTATGGGAGGAGCAGCCTGCCAAAGCCGTCTCACTCGTAAAGCGACAACTTTGTACGAGAAACATTCCAGGAATCAATCCCGATGTCTCTTTCCGGCAATTCTTCGGTTCGCTCAGATGATTCACGGCCGCCATGTAACCCGAAGCGTCAGCGAGGGAGTCATCACACACTCCCTCGCTGACGCTTCGGGTTACATCGCAGCACGCTGCTCTCCCCAATGAGTTGGCCATGAATAATGTCGGTTTGCACGCGAGCCGTAGGTGTCACAGAGACCGATTCCGGCCAAAGCCGGCGCAGGATACACTCGCCGCGACAAGGAGATCGCTATGCCGCCGCAACACACCTCAGGCACTGTCTCGCGCCGAAAGTTCCTATCGGCCAGCCTGTGTGCCGGCGGAGCGGGTCTCGCGCTGGGCGATCTGCTGCGTCTGCGATCGCTCGCGGCGGATCAGGGACGAGTCATTCCCGACACGTCGATCATTCAGGTCTGGCTTGGCGGAGGTCCTAGTCAATTCGAGACGTTTGATCCAAAACCGCTGGCTCCGGTGGAGATTCGCGGCCCCTATCGAGCGATCCCCTCGAAACTCCCCGGCGCGCTGATGTGCGAGATGATGCCGCTGACGGCGGGAGTGCTCGACAAGACGGCGATCATCAAGAGCTTCACGCATCCGTATGACGATCACTTCGGCGTCATGCGCTGGTGTCTGGAAGGGCGCAAAGAACCGGACAAGCGCGAAGGCTATCCGTCGGTCGGCTCGATCGCGTCGAAGTTTCGCGGGCCACGGCAGCCGGGGATGCCAGCGTATGTCATGCTCGCGGAAGAGCCGGTGCTGCACCATCACCTCTTTGACGCGATGGGACCGGGCTATCTCGGCGTGTCGCATTCGCCGTTCGCTGTGTTGCAAGATCCGTATCCGTTCGAGTTTCAATTCGATCGCTTGCGGAGTGCCACCAGCAGCCTTGAACTCGCCAACGACACGACGCTGGATCGAATCACCGATCGCCAGTCGCTGCTCGCGGAGTTGGACCGCCTGCCGCGTAAGCTCGATTCGAATCAGGTGCAGGACGGACTCGATCCGTTCGCGAAGCTCGCGCTGGAATTGATCACCAGCGCGAAGGCTCGCCGAGCGTTTGACCTCAATGAAGAATCAGCCGCCACGCGCGAACGCTACGGAACTCATCGTTGGGGACAGATGGCGCTGCTGGCCCGTCGGCTGGTGGAATCCGGAGTCACCTTCGTGACACTCAACACGGCTCCCGATTGCCTGCGTTGGGACTGGCACGTCAGCATCACCCGCGAGAATCGCGAGCAACCCAGTCCCGGCGGCCCGAACGTCGGCATGGAATGGAGCGGCCCGCCGCTCGACCGAGCACTCTCCGCGCTGATCACCGATCTCAGCGAGCGAGAACCTTGCCGCAACGTCCTGCTGGTGGTGTGGGGCGAGTTCGGCCGGTCTCCCAAGATCAACGTGACCGGAGGCCGCGATCACTGGCCACGCCTGGGCAGCGTGTTGCTCGCTGGCGGAGGTTTGAAGATGGGACAGGTCATCGGCGAGTCGAGCCACGACGGTGGCCTCCCCACCGATCGACCGATCAGCCCCAGCGACGTGTTGGCAACGCTCTACAAACACCTCGGCATCGACCCCCATCAGAACGCCGTCAACCTTCAAGGCCGCCCCATCCCGCTGCTGCCGGACGGCCAAGTGATCGACGAACTCTTTGTCTAACCGCACGCCGCAGGATGAATCAGGCGAGCGGAGCGGCGTCAGCCCCCCGGTGATGTCGCGCAAGACCGGGGGGCTGACGCCGCCCCGCTCGCCTGAGTGTTATTTAGTGGAGAACGCCCATGATGAATCATTTGACACGCCGCCGCTTCTTGCACACATCGCTCGGATCAGCGGGACTTGCGCTCTGCGGCGAGCATCTTGCTCCCGGACTATTCGCCGCCGACAAGCCACGAGCGAAGCTGCCCGTCGCTGGTGTGGTCACGGTCTACCATAAGAATTCGCACGCCGACGTTATCGTCGGCAAGGTGCTCGAAGGTTGGGCGCAGGACGGTGGACTCGGACCGGACTTGAAGCTGGTGTCGCTCTATGTGGATCAAGTGGGCGACAACGATCTCAGCGTGCCGCTCGCGAAGAAGCATGGATTTCTCTCAGCGAAGACGATTCGCGAAGCGCTCACGTTGGGCACCGACTCGCTGGCGGTTGCCGGAGTGCTCTCCGTCGGTGAGCACGGCAAATATCCGAGCGTGCCGGGAACCGATCAGGTCATGTTTCCGCGTCGCCGGTTCTTTGATGAGATCGCGGCCACGTTCAAGCAGTGCCAGAAAGTTGTCCCGGTCTTCAGCGACAAGCATCTGTCGTATGCCTGGAGCGACGCGAAGCACATGTTCGACACGGCTCGCGAATTGCGGATCCCGTTCATGGCCGGTTCGTCGGTGCCGGTCATGTGGCGCAACCCTTCCGCGACGATCCCCCTTGGTTCGGAAGTGACCGAAGCGATCGCCTTGGGCTACGGCGGGCTGGAGCACTACGGATTTCATTCTCTGGAAGGGATGCAATGTTTGATGGAGCGCCGCAAAGGAGGCGAGACCGGTGTCAAATCGGTGCAGTCGGTTCAAGGGGACGGGATCTGGCAAGCGGAAAAAGACGGCCGCTGGTCCAAGGCATTGTTCGAAGCCGTGGTCGAGCACTCGCCGACACCGTACTCAGGAACAAGGCCACGTCCAAAGGAGATGGCCAAGAACGCGGTCTTCTATCTCATCGAATACCGCGACGGCACGAAGGCCACGATCGCGATGGAGACCGGTTTCTCACATGACTTCGTCTGCGGAGTCTCGATTCGAGGACAAGAGAAACCGTTCGCCGTCACATTCCTCGCCGAAGAGAACGCACCGTTCCGACACTTCGAGCATCTCTTACGCGCCGTCGAGCACATGTTCCACACGGGACAGCCCGCTTACCCGGTCGAACGAACGCTGCTGACGACGGGCATTCTCGATGTCGCACTGCATAGCCTCGTCGACAAAAACCGCCGCATGGAAACACCGGAACTGGCGGTGGCCTATCAGCCGGCGGACTGGCCGTTTGCCAAAGGAAGTCCGGGCAAACCGTAGCCCCGTCGCGTTCGCCACCGCCGATTCATCATTTCGGCGCTGCGACCGGCGCGAATTGCGGACGCGGCGGATTCTCGCGAGCAACATCCGGCGCGTCGGAGTCCGCCTGCGGCACCGCGAGGCGAATCGCTCGCAAGTGCTCGAAGGGATCGGCGACTCCCAGACGCAGAAGCGGCGCGGTGTTCGGGATCGCCAATGGCACCGCGACGGTGATCAGCAGATGCTTGCTCATGGCCGTCGGATCGTCGCCGACTCGCGCGGGTGGTTCATTCGACCGTTGAAAGCGGTTGAGCACATGTGGCATCGTCGGTTCGGCGGCCAAGACGAACGCATTCCCAACAATCGGCTGGCGAGGCGAAGTTGGTTTCACCGGATCGGATTCCGAGGCCAGTCCAGGCACATCAACCACCGGCCTTCGCCAATCCACAGCCAATCGCTCTGTCGAAAGTGTGGTCGGCGAACCGGGAAAGGCTCCAACGGGCAATGACCAGAGATGCGCGGGGACTCTGTCCGCTCCGGCCGAGCGACGAACGGCCGGCTGCTCGGTCAGCGGCAGAGGCGGAATCGAAAACTGTTGCGGCGGCACCAGCCGCTCGGACAGGAGTTGAGCACTCGCTGTCGAAGAGGTCAGTCCAAGAGCTATGAGGATCACAGCAATCAGGCGAAGTTGAGACATGGGATTCATTCTTTGGTTTGAACAGAAGGTCGCAAAGATCGCGAAGCATTTCTGGTGAGAATCAGAAGCATCATTTCGGCAGCCCGACTTTCGACCCCAACGGCCTTGTGCCGTTGGTGAGGCAGATGGTGGGCTAGTTGATGTTGTCTCAACTCCCTCCCCACTCTCCCGTTCCTCCGCCGAAGGCGGAGGAACGGGAGAGTGGGGAGGGAGAGGGACAGACTTGTTAGCTCTCCATCGTTTTCACCATCCGTGCAAGCCGGATGGGGTCTTCTGAACTCTTTGCGCCCTTCTGTTCCAGAAAAAGAGATTGAAAAGACAATCAAGGAACTTGAATCACGAGTAACACATCCGTGCCGACTTCCGGCAGGACCTTGGTATTCGTGTCGAGCTTGATGAGCGGCTCATCTTTCATCGTGAGGTTGGTTTGAAAGACCGTTTCGTCGGTGACTGGGAAGATGGCGATCAGTGTGCCAGTGCTGTCGGCTCCGTAAACCTTGTCCGGCTTGTTGGGGTCGGGTTGCTTGCTGATCGAGCCGGTGAAGGTCCACTTCAAGTTCGGCATGGTTTTGCCGGTCTTGCGATCGACGAGCACTTTTTCGATCGGCAATCGTTTGGCCAAGCCACCCGCGCCGGGCAACTCGATGAAGATTTTGACTTCGGGACCGGCAGCTTCAGCACCTTCCCCCTTGGCCGGCTTACCCGGCTTCAGCCCCAGGCTTTCGAGAGCCTTGTGGATGTCGCTCGGCTTGGCATCAAAGGTGACGACCGTTTCGTGAGCTTTCTGCCCTTTGGGTGCCGCCAGTGAGGCAATGACCTCAATGGGATAAATCTCATTCAGGTTCGGCAGCTTGCGCGGCGCGATCTTGCAGGCGAGCGTGACCGTCTTTTTCTCTTTGTCGATCTTGATCGCCTCGGCCGGCTTGTCCTGCGCAGCCAACGGCATCGCCAGCCACAGCATCACGACGAAGCCGAACTCAATTCCCAATTTGCAATTTGCAATTTGCATTTTGCAATCTCCTCTCTTGTTGCGACCCCTCATTACTTCTCCCCAATACAAACAACAGCCGTGTTGGCTTTGCCGCCGGATTCCAAAGCACACGTCGCCACATACAACCTTCCGCCGACAACGATCGGTCCGCCGTAAACCATGCCCGGCGATTTCACGGCAGCATCGGTCCCCAGCGAGAGCTTCCAGCGCAGAGCGCCGTCCGTCAGGTTGATGGCTCGCACCACCCCTTTCAGATCGGCGACATAGACCATCTCCCCCGCGATCGCCGCGCTGGCGAAGAACGGTGCGCCGCCATCAACGGTCCATTTCTCTGCACCGCTGGCGACATCGACTGCTCGGACTTTGCCATCGGTGGCAGTGAAGACGGCGAGCTGATCTTTCACCGCGATCGCCGAGACGATGCCGGCGGCAAACGCTCGTCGCCATTTCACCGAGCCGTCGGTAAGCGAAACCGCCACGACCTCGCCCTGACCACTGGCGATCTCTTTGGGTTCGAGACGCACGCTGCTGCACCCGACCAACACGACATCACCCGCGACGGTCGGTCCTGCCCACGGATTGAACGTGAGCGGTGTTTTCCACTGCGTACTGCCATCGCTGAGCTTCACCGAACAGATCGCTCGCTCGCCGGTCTTCTCGGCATCGAGGAACGCGGTCGCGACGAGCACGCGATCGCCGACCGCCGCCACCGCCGCATCGACATGCCACTGGCCGGCTCCCGCTTGCCACACGAGCTTCGGTTTGGGTTTCGGCAACGAGTCTTCGCTCGGAGCGATCGCGAAGTCGGGATCGGACTTCTTCTCTTGCTCATACTTGGCGAGCAGTTCCTTCCACTTCTTATCGAGCGCCGCTTGAGCCGACGCGGCATCGACTTCCTTGCCGTCCAACTCAAGTCGCGCGGGATCGACACACAGCACACCCGCGTTGCCTCCACCGATGAGAACTTTGCCGTTGACGATGCTCGGCGAACCTTCGAGATGCACCAACTGACCCGGCACCGGCAATTGCCACAGCGGCAATCCCGAATCGAGCCGCACGCCATGCAGTGTCGCTCCGTCGGTCTGGTGCATCCCATCGCCAAAGACGACGACATTCCCAACGACCGCCGGAGCACACACGGTCGGCAGCTTGAGATACGGCACCGACTTCGCCCATCGCACGCGCTGCTTGGGAGCCGTCTCAGTGCTCAGCGCTTGAAAGATCGACGTGTTGAACGCGGCCAGCGCCGACACGAACACGCTGTCTCCGGCAGCCACCGGCGCGGCGATGTAGTGATCGCTCGACTTGTGAACCCACAGCACCTTGCCGGAAGTTGGTCCCGGCTGACCATCGACACAGCCCGTGCGCGCGACGTTGCCACGATTCGTCGGCCAGTCGGCCGCGGAGGCCAACGAAGACGTTGTTGCGAAACACGCGGCAAGGACGATGACTTTGACGCAACGGAAGTATTGCAAATTGCAAATTGCAAATTGCGAATTGCAAAGTGACCTAAGCAGACGACTAGCTTTCAATTTGAAATTTGAAATGTCGGCTTTGTTTTGAGTGAAATGTCGCATTGTCGGAAGCAGCCTCGATCGTGTCGCGAGTAGGTTATCTGGCACTCACTTGCCCCACTGCGGCGGGAACGAGGCGTCCCAAGAGGACGGTCGATTCCTGCCCTTCGTTATTCAGCAACAAATCCGGCGCTCCGTCCGTGTTGATGTCCGCGACGGCCAGGCCGCGCGTGTTGAAGATCTGTTGTGACAAACCGACCTCGTCGGTGGCGTCGACGAACTTGCCTTGGCCGCTGTTGCGGAAGTAGCGGTTGGAACCTTTCAGGCAGCCAACCACCAAATCGACTTTGCCGTCTTTGTTGAAATCCACCGCCGCCGCGCTGACCGCGTTCCCAATGGGCTGAGCGACCGCGCCGCACTGAGCCGTGATGTCCACAAAGCGGCCGGCTCGATTCGCGAAGATTTTCGATGTCCCTGACTGCGGCACGAAGAGGTCGAGTTGTCCGTCGCCATCGAGATCCGCGAATACGGGACGCACCTTGCCCGCTTGGAATTGAATCGCGGAGTCCTTCACTTCAACGAAGCCCTGCGGAGTGTTCCACGCGAGCAAGCCGGTCCCCGCGCTGTAGAGAAAATCGCCGCGGCCGTCTCCGTTCCAATCGGCGACAGCAAGATGATCCCCCTTGTGTTGCCCACCAACTCCATCCGGTCCCAGCTTGGCAGCGACCGTGGCATCTTCAAAGCCCGCGCCGGTGTTGCGATATAGACGCAGGCCGAGGAATCCGTTCGCCAACAAAATATCGGGCCGCTTGTCGCCGTCGTAATCGAGCCACGCCGTCGCCGTGACGTTGTAATACGGCTCCTTCGGCAGCAGAGGGGTGTCGTCTTTGAACGCCGCGCCTTGATTCGTCAACAACTTCGGTCCCGTCGATGTCGCGAGCAACAAGTCCGGTTTGCCATCGGCATTGAAGTCCGCCCAGTCGGCCGCGCGAGCCCCGCCGGTATGCGGCAGAGGCAGCTCGCTGAGTGCCGGGCCATCCATCTTCAGGAGCGTGACTCGGCCCGATCCGTAGAAACAGAAATCGGGCTTGCCGTTGCCATCGACATCGGCAACCGCGACTCCTTGAGCCTCCGGGCCGACCGATGTGACTCCCGCGACATGCGTGAAGCCGGGCATACCGGCGATCGAACGGAAGTCGTCTCCGCCCCAGCCGGCGAAGTCGCGCTGCGGGTTGTAGTCCTGCAACTTGAGGCTGGCTTTCATCCGTTGAATCTTCGCCGTGCGAAGCTGCAACGCCATCTTGTCTCCATCGGCCAGACAGGGGACGACAACTTCTTGACCGGCCAGCATCGACTGCACGATGCCGATCAACTTGTCCGACGTGCCCGCATAACTGCGAAGCAAGTACGGCTCACCGTGGCTCATGTTCCACCACTCGCCGCCGGCGTAGGCTTGATACCAATAGTTGCCGATGCAGGTCTCGCTGGCTCCACCGTTGTTGAAGAAGACGGCGGTCTTCCCCGCCTCGGCCCACTCCATGATCGTCTTCCATTCCCGTTCATGGAAACCGGCACGGCCGATGTTGTGCTTCGTGACTTCGCCGGGCAGCGTCCCCTTCAGGTCTTGCACCTTGCGGAACAGGATTAGGTTTTTCTCCTTATCGACCTTCTCGACCCGCAACACCGAGATTGACGTTGCCTCCTGAACCACGCGCCCCAGCGTGTAGGCTTGCTCGATGTACGCCCACGCGATTCGCGCAACGCCGAGCAGACTCACCAAAACCAAGCAGCAGATCATCCGTCGAATTGGCATGTCATCCTCCCAATCGAAACAAAAATCCGTGCCGTCCAAACCAGAGGAACCGCTCATCGACGCTAATTGTCGCTAATCATTTTGAGTTTTTGGATTAGCGATCATTAGCGTTGATTAGCGGTCCTCCTTGACTGAGAAATCAATCGCGTTTTGCCAGCGGCAATCCCGCCAACCGTTGTTCCGCCATCTTGGACCATTCGGTGTTGGGATAATCCTTGCGGACTTTCTCCAGCAGCCGGGCGGCTTGTTCGGGTTGCTTCATCTCCAAGAAGACTCGCGAGGCTTCCAGCAGTGCGACTGCGCTCCATTCGGGGTAGTCGTAGGTGAACGGCACGACGAGCAGCGCGTTGGCCGCTTCGGGCAGTCGCTTCTGTTCGAGACGACACAATGCCGATTGGTATTGCGCCTTCGCGGCGATCTCGGCGGCGGTTTCCTTGATGACTTCGTGATAGGCGTTGACCGCGTTGTCGAACTGCTTTTGGTTTTGCCACGCCCAACCGACTCCGTACCGAGCTTCTTGCCGCCAGACGCTCTGCGGGAAGCGTTGCAGCAGGACTTCATGAGTCTGCCGGCTTTGATCCCAGTTCGCGGCCAGAGCGAAGGCGTGCCCTAATCGCAGCAGTACGCGGTCGCTCAGACCGGGGACGTTTTGCAGCGGACCTTGATCGCGAAACGGCAGCCATAACTCAATCGCCTTGGGCCAGGCTTTCAGTTGCATCTGGCATTCCCCCGCGCGAGCACGAGCTTCCGGGGCCAGCGGACTCTTCACGTCAGCCGCCACGGCCGCGAACTGCGCGAACGCATTCGCATGATCGTTCTTCGCGACGAGGCAGACGCCGAGCCGCAGATGCAATCGCTCTTCGACATCCGGCGCAGGTTCGAGATTCAGAGCCTCATTCAACAGCGCGATCGCCGGATCAATCTCTTCGCGCCGAGAGTACATCTCCGCCAGTTCCAGCCGCGACGTGATTGCCAGCGGTGAATCGGCTTTCGCGGCGATCACTGTTTTGTATTGATCGCGGCCGAGTTTCTCCGACGGCTGTAACGGGATCGCCGTGATCGGGAACTGCGGAATCTTCGCGTTCACGACACCGACCAATCCGGCCGGTTGTTTCGCGGCTTCTTCCTTTTGTTTCTTGAGAGCTTCCTCGACCAGCTTCGCGCGAGCGGCATCGACTTCGATATCGCCGACCCACTGCGCACACCACGCGGCTTCGTAGAGCATCCGCTGTTGAATCTCGGAGCCAACCGCCTTCGGCCCTAACGCTCCGGCTTGAGCGATGAAGTAAGTGGCGGTCTCGGAAAGTTGCTTGATGCACTCGGCGATTTGCTGATTCGCGGCGGTGAGTTCTTCCGGCTTGGCGTCCTTCTTGACCAACATCTGTCGTGTGGCGGCCAGCTTCGGAGCGAACTCTTCGCGGCGGCATTGACCCGCTCGCCAAGCGGCGTCGGCGGCTTCCGGACTCGCTCCGTATTTCTGCTTCAAGCTCTCGAACTGCGTGCGCGCTTCGTTGAGCTTCGCGACATCCAGTTTCGCCGGGTCTTTGTAGGCCAACTCTTTGATCGCCAGCGCGTGATGATAGTGGAGCAACGGAGCCCAGGCGGCTCGTGTCGGGTCGGCGACCAACGCGGCTTCGTAGTTGCTCCGAGCCTCCTGCAACGCGGCGGCGGCTTCGGTTGGTTTGTTCTGCGCTCGCAGCAACGTCGCTTGTCGCAGATAAGCCAGCGGCGCGACCGAAGCTTGCTTGAACGGATCGGCTTTGAAGCGATTGAGCTCGTTGATCGCGCCGTTGACGTCGTTCATCTCGACCAGACAGTTTGCTCGTTCGAGCGACGCGGTCGGCGCGGAGGGACTTGCGGCGTACTGCGCATTGATTCGCTCAAACGCCTGCCGAGCGGCGGTCAGGCGTTCGTTGCGCTCCTTCGGTTCGGCAATCTGCGCGGCGACTCGCTGATAGCAGTAGCCGAGCTTCAGCAGCGCATCGGGCGTTTGCGGAGCGGTCTTCGCCGGGTCGTTCCCTTGGCCGCTGACGTAGTTTTCGAGTGATTTGATTGCCGACGTCAGCACTTCCAGTTGCCGGCCGGCCGCGAGCGCGTCGCTCGTGTCGGTCGGCATCGCGCGGAGCAAACAATCGGCGAGGTAATACGGTACGACGGCCAGTTCGCCCGATTGATCGGCTTGCGGGACCGAGGTCAGAGTCTTCAACGCGGCCGGATAATCTCCGAGCCGATACTGGCTCAGCCCCAATCGGCCGCGCGACAGCGGGGCGTAGACGAACTCCGGATACTTATCCAGCACGAGTTGATAGCGCTTGACGGCCTCGCCGAACCATTTTGGGATGTCTGGATTCTTGCTGGCCGGGTTGTTCGGTTCGATGGCGGCCGCGCGGACGTAAGCGTTCTCCGCCGAGCGAAACAACACGGCCGGCAGCAGCGTGCTCTTCGGGTATGTTTGTGCGAACTGCGTGCAGACTTGATCGGAGACATCGAACTGAGCTGCGAAGTGCAACGCGGTCGCGCGGCGCTGCAGGAATTGCTCGGCACGATCGGGAGCGTGATTTTCTTTCAGCGCCGTGTCATAAGTCGCAGCCGCTTGCGGGAACTGCTTGGACAACTGCTGAAAGTCGCCGAGGTCCAGCAAGATTTCTGCTCGACGCAACTTCGCCTCCGGATCGGCTGCGATCTGCTGATTCGCCTTGTCGGCCGCTTGAGTCAGCGTACCGATCGCAGTCGCGAGTGCTTGTACATACGGTGCCGGCTGGGTCGGATCGGCGGCACCGAACTGCGCGCGTCCGAGCCACAGCAATGCTCGGTCGCTGAGTTGCGGATGCGCAGCGAGCGGTTGCAGCAACGAAATCGCCGGTGGGAACGCACGCAGCTCGACCTGACACATACCGGCTCGGAGTTGAGCTTCCGACAGTAGCGGTGACTGCGGGTATTTCTGGTTGAACTCGGTGAAGCGCGTGAGTGCCTCGCCGGTTTTCTTTTGCTCAAACAAGAGCACGCCCCAATAGAAACTCGCGCGGCTGACGTAGTCGGGGGGCGACTTGATCAACGCTTCCAGCCGAGCTTTTTCTTCCGGCTGATTCGCAAAGGCTGCTTGGTTTTGCAGAGCCTTCTGCGAATCGACCTTCTGCTTGTCGTAGCCTTTGACGACCGCGTCGTAGAGAGCCGTCGCTTCCTCACGCTCATCAGCGATGTGATGCACACGAGCCAACAGATACCGCGTGTGAACTCCGAAGACCGGATCGGCGAATGGCACGAGTTGGCTCAGCGAACGCCCGGCGGTGATGTAGTCCTTGAGCAAGAAGCTGGCGTGGCCGTGCAAGTACAACATCTGCGGCCGGTACTTGCTCTTGGCGAGCGTCGCGTCCGCCAGCAACGGAGTCAGCAGTTCGTGGGCCTCTTTGTTCTTCTCAAGTCGCAGCAGCATCTCCGCCTGATCGCAGCGCGTCCGATTGGCCCATTCCAGATCGACGGCCAACTCATTCGCGGCCGGCGGCGGAGCGGTTTTGGCGCGTGCGAGAAACGCGGTGACCGCTTCGCTGAATCGCTGATTCGCCTGCGCGAATTGATCCTTCGCCGTGTTGCGATGCTGAGGTGCCTCATTCGGCTTCGCGACCGCCTGAGTCAGCGCGTCATGGCCCTGCCCACGGTACGCCAACGCGAGGTAGTACAACGCCAACGGCCGATCGGCAAACTCCTGCACGCCAACGACGGGGTTGAGCGTTTCAATCGCAACCTTGAAGTCCTTCTGCGGCTGCTCCAGTAAGCACAACGCCAAGCCGTACCGAGCCAGCGTCACATCCTTCTGATTTCCGTGAGTCTTCAAGTACTCGCGATACCGCTCGACAGCGACCGGGAATTGCTTCTCGTTGTACGCCTTGTTGGCCGCGTTGATGACCTGAGCCGCCAGCTCTTCCGGCTTGAGCGTCGTGTTCTGGGCTGAGCAGGGTGACTCGCGAAAAGCCGCTCCAATCAGCGTGAGTCCCAGAAGAGCCATTCGACAACCACGTACGGACCAAGCCGATCGAATACCACGCATCACAAGTCTCCGAGGCTGAAGTGGATCGCGTCAAAGCATCGGCAGACAGTATGGGAAGGCCGGATTCGCAACGTCAATCAACGGAGTTGCTGACTCACCAACCCGATGCGTCAGCGAGGGCGAACGCTCAACCGACTTGATTTGCGGCCGAGCGTTTTAGAGCCTTCGCCCTCGCTGACGTGTCGGGCTAGTTTTCGCGAGACGACGAAATCACGAATCAGGAAAAATCCATGAAGCCGCCGAGGAGATGGGCCACGATCGGATTGGCTGCGATGATCGTGGCGCTGCTGCTGACTCACCAAGCGGTCGCGTTCATTCAAAAGTTGTTCCCGTTGCAGGAGTTCATCGACGACAGCGACTTCCTCTTCACAGCCAAGGTCGAGCGTATCGATCCCGCCAAGCCATCCGCCGTGCTGGTGCTGGCCGAGCATCTCAAAGGCAAAGCGCCGTTCACGCGCATCCCGATCAACCTGACGGGCGACAAGCAGAAGCACACGCCACAACTTTTGAAGCGCCTCGCCTCCGACCTGCCGCTGATTGTCGGCGTCAAAAAACAGGACGACGGCAAATTCATGCTGCTGGCCTTCACGAACGGAACGTGGTTCCAAGTGCTCGGCCAAACCGACGGCGACCAAACCCGCTGGGCCTTCACGCACTGCGAGATCTACTTGCGGCGCACCTTCAAAGGAACCACCGCCGAGTTGCAGAAGACTGTGGCGGACGTCCTCGCCGGCAAAGCCAAGGCACCCGCTGCAAACCCCAAAGAACCTCCCGGCTTCGGCCCACCCATCGAGCCACCAGCGGACACCAAGAAACCGGGTTGATCGAAGCTCCAACGCCCGATCGAGCTGAGCATGGAATCTGCGAAGCTCGGCGACCCGCCAGAGCGACCGTGAGTTGCATCAGGATTTCCGCAGACAAACACGCGCGGCAGGCTTGAACCTTCATGCCTGATGTCGAAACATGTCACCTCAGCATTGACTCACCGCCGCAGTTCTGACTTCGCAAGGTGACAATATGGCCTACGTTCCCGGTTTCAAGCACGACGTCTTTATTAGCTACGCACATGTCGTGCAGTCCAATTGGGTGAAAGCATTTTTCGGCAAGCTCCAAGAGCACCTGGATCGAGAGCTCCATCAAACCGGCGCGAGTTCCATCTATTGGGATCGAAAGGATCTGGATGGCCACAGTCCGCTCTCGGCGGATATCGCGCAGTCGATCAGCAACACCGCCACTCTCATCATCGTGCTGTCGAATGCGTACCTCGACCGGCCTTGGTGCCGCAAAGAACGCGAGACGTTCTTCGCTCACGTCGGAGTCGGTAGTCGGCGTGCCTTTCTGGTCCACCTCGAAGACGTCCCTTTGGAGAAGCGACCGTCTGATATGCAAGCGTTGGATAATTCGGGCTATCAGTTCTGGGAGCAGCATCCTGATAGCGAGCAGGTTATTCACCCGCTTCCGGTTGGAGATACCGGGAAATTCGACGCAAGGATTCGTGAACTCGCGATTGCCCTGCGGAGGCGGCTGAATGAGCTCAAAGAGAATCCCCCATTGCCACACTCCGCGACTGTCGGAGCCAATCGCCCACGCTTGGTCGGCACGAAAGTTTTTCTAGCGGACGGCATTGAAGGCCCGCGAGTGAAGGATCTTGAAGTAGCTCGCAGCCTGTTGCGAAGCTGGCTGGCGGAGCAGCAAGTCGTCGTCTTGCCCGAGCATCCTGGAACTCTTTACGAGCAGTTCATCGACCCGCCACAACGCGAACTTTGTGCGAGCCGGGTTGAAAGCCGGATGCAGGAAGCCACCATTTGCGTGCAGTTACTTGGCGTATCTGGTGACGAGGATGGTTACGAATCCTGGCTGTGCGACCGAGCCAAGGCGGCTGGCAAGATCCCCGGCAAAGATCTGTTGCTCTGGCGTCCAAAGTCGCTGAAAGAAGCGGACATCAAGAGTGAGTCGCACCGAGCCTTGGTTTTCAGTGCCGAGTTGCAAGTCATCGCCTGCGACCTGACTCAGTTTCAGAATGACGTAGCCACGCACATTGAAGATATTGAACGGGAACGTGAAGCACAGAGCCGCGTGAACGCTGGTGGCACGGGCGAATTTCCAGCAGGTGCCGTTGGACTGCGGCAAAGCGTGCTCATCGACTCGGCACCCGAGGACCGGCATCTTATTGAGAAGCTCCGGCAAGAACTGACGGCCGTTGGAATCGAATATGAGCCAGCTCAGGACGCCTACGATTTCGAGGAAATGGCGCGATCAGGAGCGTTTGACGGCGTCACGTTCACCTTCGGCAATTGCACGGAGGATTGGGTGAATCAGCGGTTGAAAGCCACACGCCCTTTCCGGTTGGCTGCGAGGTCGCGACAGCGTCCCCGAGTCGGCGTCTATCGCGAGCAGTCGCAGCGGGAACTTACGGGGACCAAAGGAATCGACATCATCGTTGACGGCAACCGAGAGTCGCTCAGCCACTTTGTGGCGAAGCTGATCGAGGTGGCTCAATGAGCGCGACCACCTTAAAGATCACTTCGCCCTATCCCGGCTTGCGCCCGTTCGAACGTGAGGAAGCCGCGATCTTTTTTGGACGGGAAACGCAGATCGACGAGATGTTGGCACTTCTGGAAGATCAACCGAGTTTCAAGTTCTTGGCAGTGCTTGGTGCCAGCGGCAGCGGAAAGTCTTCGTTGATTCGGGCTGGATTGATCCCCGCCCTTGACCGTGGCTTCTTGCTGGGAGCCCCGGCGAAGTGGAAGTTCGTTATCGCTCGACCTGGCGAAGCGCCGCTGCGCAACTTGGCCGAAGCCTGGGTCGAGATTTGGCATCGTCAACCGGAATCGCCGGAACCGATGGACATCGAACGCCACAAGGTTGACGTCGATTTCACGCTCGCCCAATTTCGTGGGGGTCCATTGGGGATAGCACGTGCTTATCGCGGCAACAGCGCGGCCAAAGATTACGCGGTGCTGGTGCTGATCGATCAGTTCGAAGAGTTGTTCCGCTTTCGGCGCGAGCGTGATTCCTCTCGACCAATAGCCGTCGCCACAGCGGCTGACTCCACGACCGACGATTCCACCAAAGACGCCCAGCAAGCCAAGGAAGCGGAGCAGGAAAGACAGCGCAATGAGTCCGCCTCGTTCGTCGAACTGTTGTTGATGACGGCCAAGCAGACCGACGTGCCGATCTACGTGGCGATCACGATGCGGTCGGAGTTCCTGGGTGATTGCGATGCCTTCCTGGGACTGCCGGAATCCATCAGTCGCAGTCAGTACTTAACGCCGCGAATGATGCGTGCGCAGTTGTCGGAAGCCATCACTCGACCGTTGGAGATACCCGAATTCCAAGCGGACATTGATCCGTCGTTGGTGACGAGAATCCTCAATGACCTGGGAACTGATCGAGACCAACTTCCACTGATGCAGCACGCGTTGATGCGGACGTGGCAACACGCGAGGGTTGAAGCCGGTAGGACGGGCAATCCTGCTCGTCCCGATTCTGTTTCCGGTGCCATGTATCCGATAGGAGAGACGGGCAAGAGTGCCCGTCCTACGGACCTGCGAATCGCCGACTACGAGCACGTTGGCGGCGTGATCGGTGCTCTCAGCCAACATGCAGATCACATCTTCGACGCGTTGGGCGATGCGACGACGCACGCACGGTTTCAGCTCGTGACCGAGCGGCTGTTTTGCAGTTTGAGTGAGCGGCGAGACGACGGCCCGCTGACTCGACGACCGATCACCGTCGCGCAGGCTGCTTCGGAAGCTGGTGCGTCGGGATGCGACGTCGAAACAGTCGCTCGCGCGTTCCAGGCGGCGCACCTGCTGATCTTCTCTCCGCCAGGCCAGCCGTTGGAACCGGAGACGCGCCTCGACATCAGCCATGAAAGTCTCTTGCGGCAGTGGAGAAGACTCGATGCTTGGATCGATACGGAAATCAAATCCTCTCAGCAATATCGACGTTTGCGGGACGAAGTTGAGAACGACACACGATTCCTGACGGACACGCATCTGGATCAAGCGCTGGAATGGGTCAAGCGAGAGAATCCTAATGCGTCTTGGGCCAGGCGGTATGACGGCACGGAACCGGCGGAGGAGAGTCCCCTCCCACAGTGCCTGGATTTGATCGCTCGCAGCCAAGCCGAACGGGAGCGGCGATTGCAGGCGGAACGGGATGCGATCGAACGGGAACAATCCCGAATCCGTCGTGAAATCGAACGGGAACAATCCCGAATCCGTCGCGAAGCCGAAGCGGAAGCTCGCCGCGCCGGTGAAGCGGAAGCGGCCGCCATACGCGAGCAGGCATTGCAGAGGGAGAAAGCGAACGTCGAAGCCCAGCGAGCACGTGACGCCGAAGCAGCAACGATTCGTTTCCGCCGCAGAACGAAGGCGGCGATCGCGGCCTGTGTGGTGGCTGTTGTCTGCCTGGGCTTTGCCTTGAACAACTTACGGAATGCTAAATTCGCTACGGAAAATGCCAAAACTGCTGAAGCGAAAGCGGTTGAAAGCGCGGAGAAGGCCGCCGAAAGCAAAAAGGAGGCCGACACCAGCGCTACGAAGGCACGGCAGAGTGAGCAAGTGGCACTTGCCGCTGCCGATGAAGCCAAGCGACAAGAAGATGCCGCGAAGCTCGCACAAGACGAAGCGAAGAGGTCGGAGCAGTTGGCCAACGTGCGGCTCTACGCTAACCAACTGGCCGATGCTAAACGCGAGTTTGAAGGTGGCAACGATGACTCCGCTCGGCGTCGTCTGGATCAGATTCGTCTGGATCAGAGAATTCAGACAGGGCGGGATCTGCCCGGTTGGGAATACAGGTATCTCGATCGCATCGTCAGTCCGCCCCATCGCACGCTCAACGGACACACGGGTCCTGTGTTGTGCGTATCGTTCAGTCCGGACGGCCAACGGCTCGTCAGTGGCAGCAATGACAAGACGTTGAAGGTGTGGGACGCGCAGACGGGTGAGCCGGTCCTCACGCTCAACGGACACACGGAATCTGTGAGGAGCGTGTCGTTCAGCCTGGATGGCAAACGGCTCGTCAGTGGCAGCTCTGACAAGACGTTGAAAGTGTGGGACGCGCAGACAGGCGAGCCGGTCCTCACGCTCAACGGACACACGGGCGCTGTGAGGAGCGTGTCGTTCAGCCCGGATGGCAAACGGCTCGTTAGTAGCAGCGATGACGAGAGTTTGATGGTGTGGGACGTGCAGACGGGTCAGTTGGTTCTTGGCCCGCTCTACGGACACACGAAATCTGTGAACAGCGTGTCGTTCAGCCTGGACGGCAAACGGCTCGTCAGTGGCAGCGACGATAGGAGGTTGAAGGTGTGGGACGCGCAGACGGGTGTGAGGATCCTCACGCTCGACGATACACACACGGAATCTGTGAGGAGCGTGTCGTTCAGTCCGGACGGCAAACGGTTCGTTAGTGGCAGCGATGACAAGACGTTGAAGGTGTGGGACACGCAGACGGGTGAGAGGCTTCTTACGCTGATCGGACACAAGTCTGCTGTGAACAGCGTGTCGTTCAGCCCGGACGGCCAACGGCTCGTCAGTGGCGGCGATGACAAGAGGTTGAAGGTGTGGGACGCGCAGACGGGTGAGCCGGTCCTCACCCTCAACACACACAGTTTTGTGTTGAGCGTGTCGTTCAGCCCGGACGGCCAACGGCTCGTCAGTGGCAGCGATGACAAGACGTTGAAGGTATGGGACGCGCAGACGAGTGAGCCGGTCCTCACGCTCAACGGACACAAGTCTGCTGTAAACAGTGTGTCGTTCAGCCCGGACGGCCAACGGCTCGTCAGTGGCAGCGATGACAAGACGTTGAAGGTGTGGGACGCGCAGACGAGAAAGCCGGTCCTCACGCTCTACAGACACACGGAATCTGTGAGGAGCGTGTCGTTCAGCCTGGATGGCAAACGGCTCGTTAGTGGCAGCTCTGACCAAAGGTTGAAGGTATGGGACGCGCAGGCGGGTGAGCCGGCCCTCACGCTCAACGGACACGAGTCTGCTGTAAACAGTGTGTCGTTCAGCCCGGACGGCCAACGGCTCGTCAGTGGCAGCGATGACAAGACGTTGAAGGTGTGGGACACGCAGACGGGTGAAAGGGTTCTTTACCTGACCGGACACACGTCTGCTGTAAACAGTGTGTCGTTCAGTCCGGACGGCCAACGGCTCGTCAGTGGCAGCGATGACAAGACGTTGAAGATGTGGGACGCGCAGACGGGTGAGCCGGTCCTCACGCTCAACGGACACAAGTCTTCTGTAAACAGTGTGTCGTTCAGCCCGGACGGCAAACGGCTCGTCAGTGGCAGCTCTGACCAAACGTTGAAGGTATGGGACGCGCAGACGGGTGAGACGGCCCTCACGCTCTACGGACACACGTCTGCGGTGAGAAGGGTATCGTTCAGCCCGGACGGCCAACGCCTCGTCAGTGGCAGCTCTGACAAGACATTGAAGGTGTGGGACGCGGAGACAGGTGAGCCGGTCCTCACGCTCAACGGACACTCGGAGACGGTGTGGAGCGCGTCGTTCAGCCCGGACGGCCAACGCATCGTCAGTGGCAGCGACGATAAGACATTGAAGATATGGGACGCGGGCAGTGGTTTGCCGATTCCGAATTCGACGGCGACACCCTGACGCCGGGAGGCTTTGCCTCAGACAGCAGAACATCTCGCTCCCTTGTTGGCACGCGGGTTGAGGTGCATTGTTCGAGATGAAGTGCTGCTGGCCGATGGCTCCTGCATTATGCTCAATCAGGTTGCCGCCAAAGCCGGACGAATGCCGCTACCGTACTTGGAAGACATCCCGACGAAATTCGTAAAATGTTGGAGGGAAGGACGGGGCCATTTAATTAACCACAGCGAGTCTGACTCGTTCGGTTTCGATCTACTAAGTCGGCCTTCCTCCTTTGCCTTCCTCTCATCGGAGCAGTCACATGCCAACTTGGGAAATCTGGTTGCAAGCGTTTCCGGGACACGGCCAGCCGAACATCGCTGAAATTCTCGACTTGCCGCCAACAGTACGGGCGCAGGAGTGGAGGCCCACGCCGGCGGATCGGAAGCAAGCGTGGGAGTTCTATACCGAGCTGCGGACTCGGATCACGACGCAGCCGTTGCATTACACCGAAGGGGATGAGCCGACCGCGCTCAAGAGCGTTGCTGATTTGTTCGCGATGAGTCGCGACTTGATCCGCAAGGGGGGGCCGGAAGCGCGGCACTTTGGGACGCTCGTGTCGTTTCTGCTCAATCGCGTTGTGCGGCCCTTCACGGCTCGGTGGCATAAGGAACTGGTCAGCGGCAGCCTCGGCAACGAAGACGTGCGGCATGAGTTCCGTGAGCAGTTGTTGGAACTGCAAGACAAGCTCCGCGCGTTTGGCTCGGTCATTGGCAGGCTGGCGGAGGGGGACAATGAGTTTCAAGCCGAGTCGGAATCATGGCCTCAACCGGGACAGACGGCGGGGGCTGGTCGAACTGGATTGGGCGAGAGCATTCCGTTCGATCGGTTGTTGTTTGATTTGGCGGTGACGGATCAAGCGCCGGCCGTGATGTTGGAGGCGGAGAGTGTGGAGGTTCGTGCGCGTCGCGTGGCGATGCGGCAAGCGGGGGATGGCGCGCTGACCAACTTGGCGGGGTTGGCGATTTCGGGCGGGGGATTGCGATCGGCCACGTTTGCCTTGGGGGTCGTTCAAGGTCTGGCCGAGAAAAAGATGCTGGGGCAGTTTGATTTTCTTTCGACTGTTTCCGGGGGCGGGTATCTCGGATCGTTCTTGAGCAGTTACCTCAATTCGCCGGCTGATCCGGGCAACGAGTCTTCGGATCATCCCGGCCCGCGCGATGGCAACGTTGGGCCAAATGCGGATCAGGCTCCGTTCCAGCAACCCACGGTGGGTGAGTCGGCGGCGCTGCGGCATCTCCGGTCTCAGAGCAAGTTCATTCTCAACGGCGGCACCATCGGACGTTTTCGCCTGGGCTTGCAAGCCTTGTTCGGGCTGACCACCAATGCGGCGATTCTGTTTCCCTGGATCGCTCTGGTGGTGTTGCTGGCGAGCGCGACGATTGGCGAAAGCATCAGAATGGCGGTCGATGCGCCGGAATACCACTACCTCAGTCAGCTCTTCTCGTGCCTGTGTCAGCAGGTTGTGAGTGTTGGGTTGGTGATCCTTTTGGTTCTGTTGCCGATGGTATTGCGGCAGGCTCGGCGGGATTCGTGGGTCAAATTCGGTTCGGGGTACTTGCTGCTGACGGCGGGATGGTTGGCGGGATTCTTGGCGCTGACCGGATGGAATTCGCTGCCGGCCTTGTTCCGCATCACGGATCACATCGGCGACTACTTCGTGCAGGCTCAATGGTTGCCGGAGGCATTGAAGTCGGAATGGCTGGGTCCGGTTGGGCTGGTCGTTTTGCAAATGGCCGGACGCTTTGTGGGAACGGTGGGACGCGAGCGAGCTTGGGCCGTGGTTTTGCGGAAGCTGATTACGGCCACGGCCGGCCCGCTGCTCTTGCTGGCGGTCTTCGTCATCCTGGGCCGCGAGGTCATCTTGAGCGGCTCGTTGATCTCTTGGTTTGGGAACTCATGGGGCGGAGTACTCACTTCGCGCGGGCTGGTTCTGCTCGGCGTCTGCGTCGCATTCCTGATCTACGACCATGTGGTCCTGGACATCAATCTGTCCTCGTTGCATCCGTTCTACAAAGCTCGGCTGAGCGAGGCGTATCTCAAGCAGCACGATGCGGTGAACGACGACCAGGTGCTGGACGCCGATCGCACCAAGCTGTCCCAATTGCGGCGCACTCCGGATTCGAAGGCTCCGTATCATCTGCTCAACGCGGCGTTGAATTCGCCGGCGGGAAAGCATCCGTCGTTGCGCGGGCGGCACTGCGACTTCTTCCTCTTCAGCAAACATGCGTGTGGCTCGGTCTCGACGGGCTACGGGCCGACCACGGAATTCGAGCAGTTCGATCCCGCGCTGAATCTGGGGACGGCGATGGCGATATCGGGAGCCGCCGCGTCACCGTTTATGGGGACCGGCAGCGGCGAGACCAGTTTCCTGCTGGCCATGTTCAATATCCGTTTGGACTACTGGCTGCGGTTTCCTGGCCGACGCCAGATCGCGCCCTTCACCTGGAAGCCGGGGCCGTGGTATTTGGCCAAGCAACTGCTCAGCCAGGTGGATGAGAAATCGACTTACATCAATCTCTCGGACGGAGGTCACCTTGAGAACCTCGCGATCTACGAACTGCTGCGTCGGCGCTGCAAATTCATCGTGGCGATCGACGGCGAGTGCGATCCCAAGATCACCTGTGGCAGCCTGCTGACGCTGATCAACTTCGCGAAGATCGACTTCGGGATTGAGATCAAGTTCGCTTATGCCGGCGGACTCGATCGACTGAAGCCGTCGTCAACGCACACGTCGTCGTTGGTCGAGAAGCATTCGACGGCAACGGCCGCGAGCAAGGCAGATGCCAAGACGACGACAGACACTCCCGACATCAGTTCGCCGATGCTGCCGTATCACTTCGCCTTGGCTCGGATCGAGTACCCCGCGACGGAACCCAACGGACCGAAGATCCTTGGCTGGCTGCTCTACTTGAAGTCCTCACTGACGGGCAACGAGGGACCGACCATCTCGTACTATCGCTCGAAGTATCCCGCGTTCCCGCACGAGTCCACCGCCGACCTCTTCTATGACGAGGAGCAGTTCGAGGCGTATCGCTCGCTCGGCCACCACATTGCCGAAGACCTCTTCCGTCCGGAGATCACCGGTCAAACTCAACCACCGAACTCGATTGATGAGTGGTTCAAAACCTTGAAGGACAAGCTGACCAATCCCAACGCTTTGTGAGTCGCGTCACAGAGATTAGCCGCGCGGCTCGATTCCTTGGGGTCAGAAACTCGAAGTGATTGCGTCAAGTGTTTCAGCCATTCGCGCTCGATTTCATTCGCGCGGTCGTCTGGACTGTCCGCGCGAATGAAACGGAGCGCGAATGGGAACAGGTCTGAGGCGCAGCCTCGCGAGTCGGAGTTCAGGTGAATCGCGCTGTCGCCAGTTTCACGGCAGCAGAGTCAGCGTGACGCGGCGGACGTCCATGACCGAGTGGCCGGGGATTTCCAAGGCGCGCAGCGCGAGCGGCGCGGGGCCTTGTTCCAAGTCGATCACGCCGAGCTTCAGCGGGCGGAATTCTTTCATCTGCGATTCGGCGGGCGGGCGCGGCAGCGTGTCTTGGTTCGTGTAGAGCGGTGGATTCCAGCCGGGAGTGACTCGGCCGGTGAGGCGGCTGTTGCGGAAATGCAATTCGATCAGCGAGCCAGCATCCGGTTCTGGGCAGGTGTAGTCGATGACCACTTCGTAGCGGCCGGTCGTGTGGACATCGAGCAGCCACACCAGGCTGTCCTCCTTCGAGGTCCAATTCACAAAGTACGAACAGTTCGGCGCGTTGCTGCTGCGACGGACCGTGCCGCGCGGTTCGCCGTCGCGAGCGGGCAGCATCGTGACGGGAAACTCGCGATAGCCGACGGAGATCGGACGCGGATCGACGGCGTTGCCGCCGAGCGCTTTCTTTTGATCCGGGCCGGCGGTCTTCGCGACGGATGCTGGCGGCCGAGTACCGCTGAAGACGTCTTGTCGCCAGGCGGTCACGGCGGCTTTCAATCGCGAGGCGATCTCAGGTTCGCGCTCGGTGATCGGCGCGGTCTGACCCGGGTCGGCGAACATGTCGAAAAGCTGTCCCTGATCGTCGAGCCGATGCTGTTGAGTTCGCACGCTGACTTTCCCAGCCCAGAGCGAAAAGATCATCCGGTCGGACCAATCCGTCGCTTGCTTGAGCAACAGCGGCGAGAGGTCTCGGCCATCGAGCGGCTTGTCGCCAACTCGCTTCACACCCGCCAAGGCGGTCAGTGTTGGCAGCAGGTCGATCGCGCCGGCGATCTGTGGAACGGTGTGACCGGCGGGCAATCGTGCGGGCCAGCGAAGGAAGCAGGTCGAGCGGACCCCACCCTCATCGGTCGTCCCTTTGCGCCCCTTCATGCCGCCATTCCAGCGCCAACTGTTCGGGCCGTTGTCGGAGAAGTAGAGCACGATCGTGTTGTCGGTCAATTTCCATTCGTCGAGCTTCGCCAGCACACGGCCGACGTTCGCGTCCTGGTTCTCGATCATCGCCAGGGCGCAGCGCGTCTCGTCGAGGTTCTCTTGATTGGCGAGCGTCGCGCGCTGCGTGATCGGCTTGTCCTGGAAACGTCGCCAATCCGATTCAGGCGCGGCCCAGGGTGAGTGTGGTGTCGTGAACGGGACGTAACAAAAGAATGGCTTCGCATGGTTCCGTTCGATGAAGTCGAGCGCTCGATCCGTGCAGACATCGACGATGTAGCCGCGCGTCCGAATCATGCAGCCGTTCTCTTCTAGCGGCGGATCGAAGTACTCGCCCCAATGTCCGGCGGTGTGCCCGAAATACTCGTCGAACCCGCGTGCTCGCGGGTGATACGGCCACTGGCTGCCGTTGTGCCACTTGCCAAATGCGCCGGTCGCATAGCCCGCCGCTTGGAATGCCTCGGCGACGGTGTGCTCATCAAGATCGAGGCGCTCTTGTCCGGTTGAGACGCCGCGCACTCCGCCGCGCGGATGATAGCGCCCGGTGAGAAACTCGGCCCGTGTTGGCGAGCAGACTGGGCAGACGAAGAAGCGATCGAGCGTCACGCCGCCGCGAGCGATCGAGTCGATGTGCGGTGTGCGGACCTGTGTGTTCCCGTTGCGGCTGTAATCGCCCCAGCCCGCGTCATCCGCCAAAAAGACGATGACGTTGGTCTTGGTGGACCGGGTGCGGGAGTCGTCGGCTTTGGCTGGTAACGCACTGACACACAAACCGTAGAACAACGTGGCGAGGAGGAAGTGTTTCATCGGCGGCATCAGGTGACCTCGTGATTTAGTGCGAAATGTTTTTGACCGAACAGGTCGCTGCCGCAGCGTCGTGTCGCCGGGCATTGGCCGAATCATCTTTCGGTGGTTTACAAGACGCCATCCACACGTTGCAGTGTCCTGAATGAAACAGGCGAGCGGGGCGGCGTCAGCCCCCCGGTGCATCGATCGCGGAACCGGGGGGCTGACGCCGCCCCGCTCGCCTGGGCTGGTGAGGGATCACTGCGTCTCGAGTCGTCGTTACCACGAAGATCACACTATGAATATCGCTCTCTGGAGTCGCGGCTTCTTCGCGGCTGCGTCCTCGGCCTTACTGGCTCTCATCGCGTGCGCTTCCGGCCAAGCGGTTGCTGCTGAGTTCACACAGCCGGACCCGGTCGCTCATCCGAACGTCTTCTTGTGGACCGACACCTGCAACGTCTGGGTGCTGCGCGATGGCGACTCGGCATTGTTGATCGACTTGGGAGACGGCAGCGTGCTGGAGCAGTTGCCGAAGATCGGTGTGAAGCGGGTCGAGTGGGTGTTGTTCACTCATCATCATCGCGAGCAATGTCAGGGAGCGCCGCGTTTGGCGGGATCGGAGACGAAGATCGGCGCGCCGGCCGCCGAGCGGGCGTTGTTTGAGAAGCCGACGGACTTCCGCAAGATGCAGGTCCGCTTGCAGGACGCCTTCACGATTCACGGCGCGAGCTATGTCCGTCCGCCGATCCGGCCGATCGCGATTGATCGTGCGTTCGAGAAGATGGACACGTTCCAATGGCGCGGACACGAGTTCTGGTGCATCGACACGAAAGGGAGCAGTCCCGGAGCAATGTCGTATCTGCTACGCACGAAGTCCGGCTGGCTGGCCTTCAGCGGCGACGTGATGCTTGAAGGAGCAAAGCTGCATACCTGGTTTGATTCCGAATGGGACTACGGTTTCGCGGCGGGAGTGTGGGCACTGGCGAACTCGGCCGGGCAAGTGGCCGGGTACGATCCGGAGTGGCTGTTGCCTGCACATGGTCCGGTGGTTCGTCGGCCGGCCAAACAGTTGAGTGAGTTCCAAGACAAGCTGCGGCGGTTCGAGAAGCTGTTGATTCGTGGTTATCCGGTTTCGACTTTCTCCGGCGCGGCGCAGGATCGGTTGTCGCGACCGACGAAGGTGCCGCATGTCTGGCAGGTCTCGCCGCACGTCTACAAGTTTCGCGGGCCGGACTATTACCCGAATTTCTATTTGATCATCGCGGACAGTGGTCGCGGTTTGGCGATTGATTGCGGACTCATCAAGCCGGAGGTGCTCGATCAAGCGATCGTCGGGATGCGCGAGCATCTCGGCCTGAAGTCGATCGACGCCATGATTCCGACGCACATGCACGGCGACCATTTCTTGCAGGGTCCGCACCTGCGCGAGAAATGGGGGACCGAGTTGTGGGCCCTCGACCGCATGGCCGACGTGTGCGAGCACCCCGAATGGTTCGACTATGCCGCGCCGATTCAGTCCTACGGCAAAGGGATCGACGGCGTCCGGTTCAACCGATTGTTCAAAGACGGTGAGAAGCTGAGCTGGGAAGGTTTCGACCTGACCGTCGATTGGATGCCGGGCCAAACCGAGTTTGCGCTGTGCGTGCAGGGCATGATCGACGGCAAACGGATCGCCTTCACCGGCGACAATCTCTTCGGCGATCCGAGCGACCCGGCTCAGACCGGTCACGAAGCGATGGTCGCGCACAACAGCGCGATCCTCGAAGAGGGCTACATCGTCGGCTCCGAGTACTTGTCGCGCATCAAACCCGACTTATTGCTCGGCGGGCATTCGTATGTGATGCCCGAACCGGCCGCGTTCATCGAACGCTATCGCCGCTGGTCCTACGACATGCGAGACGCCTTCCGCGACCTGATCCGCGAAGAGGACTATCGCTACGGGTTCGATCCATTCTGGGTCCGGGCTCAACCGTATCGCTCGACGGTGCGTGCCGGCGAGTCGATCGATCTAACGCTGCACGCACGCAACTTCCTGAAGAAGGAACAAACTCAGCGGATCGAGATTCACGCTCCACCCGGTCTGATCGTCGAACCGGCAACGCTCGAACTCCGTCTCGCCGCCGAGTCTCGTAAGCAAGCTCGCTTCCGAGTGCGGGCTGCTCCGGACGCGCGCCCCGGCGTGCATCTCATCGCCTTCGACATCACCCGCGACGGCCACCGCTGCGGCGAACTGTTTGACGCCATCGTCGAAATCCAAAAGCCCGCCCCCTGAACTCGCCCCTCTTTCGTGTTCATGATCGAGGCCACTCCAAGGAGACCATGATGCGACATCAATTCTTCGTGACGATCCTTTTTTTCTTCACGCTGATGGTCGGTGGTGCTATCGCGGCGGATGCACCGAAGCGAGTGTTGCTCGTCACTCACGCTGGCGGATTCATGCACGATTCGTTGCTGACGGCCGAGAAGACTCTGAAGTCGTTGGGGCCGGAGCACGGCTTGCAGGTGACCTGCTGGAGATTCACGGCCGATCCGGATGCTCGAATCAAGGTCAAACGCAAACAGGACGGCCAGGAATCCGAACTCGAAACGACCGCGCTGGAGGACTACAGCTTCCGGTTTCAGAAGATGATGGGCGAACCGGTCACTCACCAAGAGTACGGACGAATCAACGCCGAGACGCTGAAGAAGTTTGACGCCGTGATGTTCTTCACGACCTCAACGTGGACGACGGAGCGCGGCAGTCATCCGCTCACGGAGAGCGAGCTGAAAGATTTGCTCGCCTGGGTGAAGCAAGGTGGCGGATTTGTCGCGACGCATTGCGGCAGCGATACGCTGCACAACACGGCCTATGGCGAGTTGGTGGGAGCCACCTTTGGCGGTCATCCGTGGGTGCAGAAAGTCCGGCTGCGCGCGGAAGATCCACAGCATCCGGCGGCGAAAGGATTGACGGACGGAAGCGAGATCTTCGATGAGATTTATCAGTTCGGTGCGATTCCGAATCATCCGGCCGCCGTGCCGTTGAAGGTGCAACCTTTCAGCCGCGAGAAATTGCACATCATCTTGAGCGTCGATAACAGCTCGTTCGACGTGACCAAAGGAAGCCGCGAGGACCAGGACTATCCGGTCGCCTGGTGCCAGCGATTCGGACAAGGCCGGTCGTTCTACACGTCGCTGGGACATCACAAAGAGATTTGGACCGACCCGCGCTTTCATCAACATCTGCTGGGCGGAATGAAATGGGCACTGGGCGAGGCCGCCGGAGATGCGACTCCCAGTGGCAAACTGGTCCGTCGTCGGTAGGTTCTGGTCGAGCGACGAGGTGCGGTCGAATGATGGAGACGATCGGCGAGCGGCGATACCATCTCGCCTCGTCCGGCTCCCCCTGGTGTTGAGCCGGTCTTCTTTCGATTGGCAACGCAGGGAGACTCATCATGCAGAAGTGGGCGATTGGCGTGTTCGCATCCGTGGATGCAGGCTTGGGCGTGCATCTGGATGTCGCGAAAGAGTTGGGCATTCACACCGTGCAGGTTCACACGCCGCACAAGGAGTCTCGCAACGAGGCTGCCGCGAAAGCCTTCTTGCAGCGCTGCAAAGAGGCCGACATTACGATCACTTGTCTGTTTGGCGGCTTCGAGGGAGAGAGCTACGCGGACATTGCCACGACCGCTCGCACCGTGGGTCTCGTCCCCGAAGCCACACGAGCTGCCCGTGCGGCCGAGATGAAAGAGATCTCGAACTTCGCCAAGCTGCTCGGCTGCAACACTCTGGGAATGCACATCGGCTTTGTGCCGGAGAAGGGGAGCGCGAGCTACAACTCGCTGATCGCAGTCACGCGCGATCTGCTCGACCACGTCAAAGCCAACGGCCAGAACATGCACCTGGAAACCGGCCAGGAGACCGCCGACCATCTGCTCGAATTCATGCACGACGTCGGCCGCGACAATCTCTTCATCAATTTCGACCCGGCCAACATGATCCTGTATGGCACCGGCGATCCGATCGAAGCACTGAAGAAGGTCGGTCACCTGGTCCGCAGCATCCATTGCAAGGACGCCAAATGGGCGGCTCCCGACCAGCGCGGCAAAGGTTGGGGGACCGAAGTCGCGCTCGGCGATGGCGATGTCGGCATGGAAACTTATCTGCGGACGTTGCAGTCCGTCGGTTACTCCGGCCCGCTGACCATTGAACGCGAGATTGCTCACGATCGCGAACGCCAGAAGGCGGACATCGGACAAGCGGTACGGCTGCTGGAATCGCTGCGGACCAAGTTGCTCGGATCGTAGGTCGCGTTGACAGCCACCGCCGCGTTCTGCTATCCGAGTGGGTGAATCAAGGTGTTCGTGTCTTGGATGTGTTGAGGGATTCGTTCGTGGTCGTTCATCAACAACCGTTTCAACTGCTGATCGCGGACGACGATGCTCAGTTCCGCGAGGTGTTGCGTGCTCTGCTGGAGCCGTACTTCACGCTGCTGGAAGCCTCGTCGGGCGAAGAGGCCCTGGAGATTGTCGAGGGGGAACGGGTCGATTTACTGTTGCTCGACATGCACATGGAGCGGCTGACCGGCATCGAGACCATCCTGCAGGTGAAAATCATCGTGCCCGTCACCCCCTGCATCCTGATTACCGCTGACGCCACCGAAGAACTGGTTCGCGAGGCGACCGACGCCGAGGCGTACTCCGTCTTGAAGAAACCGGTCCGCAAAGCGGATCTGTTGCAGACGGTGGATGCCGCGATGGTCGCGACCTATCGCAGTTCGCCGTTCCGTGCGGGGCCTCACGCCGTCTGACCGGTGGCTCACCCGATTGACGTTCATCGGTTCAGACCGATAGAAAGATGCCAACGGGCGAACTCGGTTAGGAAGGCGCGACATGGCAGAGGTGACTTTCCAAATTCTCGAAGGCATGGAACGCGGCCGCGTGTTCGCGGACGTCAGCACGCCGTTCACGATCGGCCGTGAGGAAGACAACGCGATTCAGCTCAACGAGGAGCGAGTCAGCCGGTTCCACCTCAAAGTTCAAGAGGACGTTGGCAAGGTCATCCTCACCGATCTGGAAAGCACCAACGGCTCGCGAGTCAACGGTGTGCCCACCACGATGCGCGTGCTGCAAGTTGGCGATCTCGTGTCGATCGGTCGCTGCTTGTTGGTCTACGGTAATCCTCGCGAGATCGGCGCGCGATTCCGATCCGCAGAGTCGCCGCCGCTCAAGAGGCTGCAAGAAGTGATCGACGGCTCGCATCCCGATGAGGATTCGGGGTACGTCGAGCCGAGTGGCACGGTCGATCCCGGTTCGGCTCATCCGTCCGACTGGAGCGATATGCTGGATTCCGCCGGCATGGAGCTGGCTTCTGCCACACCGCCGGTCCCGGACACGTTTCGGTTGGCTCAACGCGCTCAATTGGCCGACTTGGTCGCGTTCATTCATCAGCGTGTGGTCGTCTTCCTGCAATCCGGCCGCGAGTTGCAAGCCAATGATCCTTCCGGGCAGCGAGTGATCAGCGGCACCGACTGGCAACAGCTCATCAAGTTGGAAATGCAGCTCGCGCGGATGATCCGCGAAGTCAGCGATCCCGACGGCCCGGCCTGATCTCAACCGCCGCGCCGCGCCAATCCGCACGCCTCGCGAGCGCGATTGAGCACCTCTTGGGCTTTGACTCGCGCCCGTTTGGCCCCCGCCTGCAAAACGTCTTCCACATCGTGCGCATTCGCCGCCAACTTCTCGCGTCGTTCTCGCGCCGGTCCGATGAAAGCGTCCGCTGCCTCAAACAACGCCTGTTTGGCCTCGCCGTAGCCCATGCCGCCCGAACGATACCGATTTGCCAGTTCCATCTGCTGTGCTTCCGTCGCGAACAACTTGTAGAGCGTGAAGACCGCACAAATCTCAGGGTTCTTTGGAGCCTCGACAGGAGTCGAATCGGTTTTGATCGACATGATCTTCTTGCGGAGTTTCTTCGCGTCTTCAAACAGTTCGATCGTGTTGCCGTAGCTTTTCGACATCTTTTCGCCGTCAGTGCCGACGACCTTCGCGGTCTCCGCCATGACGCGCGCGTCCGGCAGCACGAACACGTCCTGCTGATAAGTCAGATTGAATTTGACGGCCAGGTCACGAGTCACCTCGACGTGCTGCACTTGATCAACTCCGACCGGCACGACGTTCGAGTCGTAGAGCAGAATGTCAGCCGCCATCAGCACTGGGTACGAGAACAATCCCGCGTCCGCCGATAATCCCTTCGCCAATTTGTCTTTGTAGGCGTGACACTTTTCGAGCAAGCTCATCGGCGTCAGCGTCGTCAGCAGCCACATCAATTCGGTGACTTCGGGGATGTCCGACTGCCGAAACAGTGTCGCCTTGGCGGGATCAAGCCCTAGTGCCAGCAGATCGAGAGCCGCATCGCGCGTGAAGCCTCGCAGAGTCGCCGCGTCGCGGATTGTCGTCAGCGCGTGCAGGTCGGCAATGAAATAAAACGCCTGCTCGTTGTCCTGCAAAGCGATGTATTGCCGGATCGCTCCGAAGTAATTGCCCCAATGAAACCGGCCCGTCGGCTGAATGCCGGAAAGAACTCGCATGAATGATCCTCACTTCTGACAACCGCTCCGATTCGGCAATTGCAGCGTGCCAATCAGTTCGGTGACTCGCTGGCAGCCTTGGGATTTCACGACCTCGGCCAGTTGATCGACCAGCCGAGAGGCCAACGTCGGATCGTAGAAATTCGCAGTCCCGATTTGCACAGCCGTCGCGCCCGTGACGAGAAACTCCATGACATCGTCGATCGACTGAATTCCGCCGACACCGATGATTGGCACTTTTACCGCTTGCGAAACTTGATGCACGATCCGCAACGCCAGCGGCTTGATGGCCGGGCCGCTCAGCCCACCGAGCACATTGCCGAGAATCGGCTTTCGTTTTTTCCAATCGACGGCCATGCCTTGAAACGTGTTGACCAACGTGACGGCATCAGCCCCGGCCTCGGCGGCAGCGGCGGCGATGTCCACAACCCGAGTCACGTTGGGAGTCAGCTTCGCGATCACCGGCAGATCGCAAACGGCTCGAACCTCCGAGACCACTTGCGACGTCATCTTCGGTTCCGAGGCAAAGTCGATCCCGCCGCTGACATTTGGGCACGAGATGTTGAGCTCAACCGCCGCAATCTCTTTGAACGGATTCAGTCGCTTCGCCATCTGGCCGAACTCGGCGATGTCGTGCCCAGCGATGTTGACGATGATCGCCGTGCCCAAGCCAAGCAGATAACTCAAGTGCTTATCGAGGAAAGCCTCGATACCGTCGTTGTCCAAGCCAATCGAGTTCAGCAATCCGGACGCGGTCTCGACCGTTCGCGGCGGCGGATTACCGATGCGCGGTAACGGCGTCACGGTCTTGGGAATGATGCCGCCGAGTCGAGCGAACTCGGCAAACGACTGCATCTCTCGCGCATACCCGAACGTTCCTGAAGCAACCAGGATCGGATTGCGCAAGCGGAGTCGGTTCAGAGTGACTTCAAGTGGGTTCACGCCACGAAATTTACTGGTGAACCCAGCTCACGACCAGCAAGCGATCATCAGCCGGAACGCGCTAGCGGTGATTATTCATGGCCTACTCATTGGGGAGAGCAGCGTGCTGCGATGTAACCCGAAGCGTCAGCGAGGGAGTGTGTGATGACTCCCTCGCTGACGCTTCGGGTTACATCGCGGCCATGAATCATCTGGACTAGCGCGTTCCGGCTGATTGATTTGCCACGCACGACTTGTCCCGACGAGCTTCAGATCACGCCGCCGTGTGTGCGGTACGGCGTCTCCGTGTCGGGAATATCGAGGAACCAAATGCGTTCCCAGATCTCGTTGATCATCCGGAGGTTTTCGGACATGTAGACCAACTGCCGTGCACGGATCGATCGCTCGGCCGAGTAAATCGGGACGACGCATCCGATGTGCAGAGCGGTGGTGGCCAGCAGCAGGCCGAGACAGACGAGTTTTCGCATGATGTCCTCCCTGACATCGAGTATTGGCGAAGGAACCGACGGGCGACGTGTTTGGCGGGGCAATCCATTAGGGAGCGGAGGTTGGTGGGGCGTTGGAGGGGGGGGCTTCACCGCGAGCCTTCGCGGCTTCAGCTAGTTCCAGCATCCGGACCTTTTCTTCCATCTCTTTACCGGGCTTAAACGTGACGACGTATTTCTCCGCCACGTCCACCCGTTCTCCCGTTCGTGGATTGCGAGCCTTACGGGCCGCTCGTTTTTTGACCTCAAAGACTCCAAAATTCCGAAGCTCGATCCGGCGTTCCTCGACCAAAGTATCCACAATGGCGTCGAACGTTTGCTGGACGATTTCCTTCGTCTTCAACTGAGTGAGACCAATTTTATCCGAGATGGTTTTGACGATCTCTTTCTTGGTCACGACGGAAGTCTCCTAGCTCAGAGTCACCGATCCGCGGCGGATGTTACAGCCCTTGAACGGGTCGCA